>NZ_JBIFFU010000065.1:0-1921 GCF_043557315.1 Sulfitobacter sp. 1A12779 | reverse complement strand
ATGCCGAACAATGCGATAAACCCGACAGTAGCAGGCACCGACACCGGCAACCCTGTCAACCAGAGCGCCATCGCACCACCCGTCAGCGCCAAGGGGATATTCAACAGGATGAGGATCGCTGATTTCAGGCGACCAAAGGTTACCAGAAGGATCAGCAGAACGATGCCCAACGTAATCGGAATAACCACTTTGAAACGGGCATTCGCCTGTTGCTGAAGCTCGAATTGGCCGCCCCAGACCAAACGATACCCGGGCGGTAGATCCAACTGAGCGTCCGTCAACGTCTGCGCTTCGGCAACGAAAGAGCCGATATCGCGACCGCGCACGTTGGACTGGACCGTGATGAAGCGTTCGCCATCTTCGCGTGTGATCTGGCGTGGACCGATTACAGTTTCGATATTGGCCACTGTGTCCAGCGGCACCCGTGCGCCCGAAGGCGATTCCAGCACGATGCGTCTGATCGCCTCCGGTGTGTCGCGGCTTTCTTCGTCAAAACGCACCATTATCGGAAACTGTCGCACGCCCTCGAACAGTGATCCGGCTTCGGCCCCGCCGACGGCTGCACGCAGCCCATCCAACGCGTCCTCAACATCAAGCCCGTAGCGACCAAGGGCTGACCGATCCACGGTTACCACAAGTTGCGGCGCACCGGTGATCTGGTCGGCCTGTACCTCGGCAGAACCCTCAACCTGTTGCAGGAGTGATTGCAGGACTTGTGATCGCTCCAACAGAATTTCGGAATCCGGTCCAAAGATTTTGACGGCCAGTTCGGCGCGTGTGCCGGTCAGCAATTCATCAACAGCCATCGCGATGGGTTGGCCGATATTTACCACAATCCCCGGAAAGCTTTCCAGATCTTCCGAAATCGCCGTGCGCAAACCTTCGGCAGACAAGCCGGGCCGCCACTGATCGACCGGGTTCAGCTCGATGAAGGCTTCGGCGCTGTTGGTCGGGTCAGCATGCGCGCCAACCTCACCACGCCCAATACGGGTCACGATGGACTTGATTTCAGGAAAATTCTTTAACAGCCGCTTTTCCACAAGCGTCGTCGTCTTCGTTCCTTCGGTAAGCGAAATCGAGGGTGCCATGGTGACGCGCATCAGAATATCGCCTTCCTCCAACGATGGCGTAAATTCGGAACCAAGTCGCGATCCTGCAAAACCGCCCACCGCCAAAAATATGCCGCACAGGACGATGGCGAAAAAACGGTTACGGACAAAGAACCCGGCCGCACCACTGACCATCGCGACAGTCCGCCCCGGCTTGTCAGGGGCCTTCTTGCCGGATCGGCGCATCACCGAAAAGGCCATGGAAGGCGCAATCAGGGCCGCATAGAACAGCGAGCCGGTCATGGCGAGTGCAGCCGATGCCGCCAAGGGCCGGAAGGTTTTGCCCTCAACCCCTTGCAGCGAGAAAAGCGGCAGGAAAACAACGATAACCACGGCAACCGCCGCCACCAGAGGTGCGATTACCTCGGCGGTAGATCGGGCAACCAACATACGCGGCTCTTCAGAGCCGTCATCTTCCTCAAAACTGCGATCCACGTTTTCAGAGATAACAATCGCCCCGTCGACCATCATCCCGATGGCGATGGCGACCCCTCCTAATGACATCAGATTGGCGCTGATACCGAGCACGTACATTGCGATAAACGCAAAACCTACGGAAAACGGGATCGACAGGACCACAATCAGACTGGGACGCCAGCCCCCCAGGAAGACAAACACCACCAACGCTACGAGCACAGCCCCCTGCCACAACGCCGTCGTGACGGTTGCGGAGGCCTTGTTTACCAGCGTTCCCTGATCATAGTAGGGGACCGCCAGTACACCATCCGGCAGGCTTGCGTTGATTTCCTCAAAGCGCTTCTGGACCCGCGCGATGACATCGGATGTGTTGGTGCCATAAAGTTTCAGAACCA
>NZ_JBIFFU010000064.1:0-1935 GCF_043557315.1 Sulfitobacter sp. 1A12779 | reverse complement strand
GGTGCGATGGCGCTCTGGTTGACAGGGTTGCCGGTGTCGGTGCCTGCTACTGTCGGGTTTATCGCATTGTTCGGCATAGCGTTGGGCAACGGTATGGTATTGGTCAGTTTCATGGATGATTTTGCGCGCGCCGGTCGCAATCTGGAAGCTTTGGCCATTGAGGCCGCAGGGTTGCGCGCGCGTCCGGTCCTGATGACCGCCATGACGACGGCACTTGGGCTGGCACCATTGCTCTTCGCCACCGGCGTCGGTGCCGAGGTCCAACGCCCGCTTGCCACTGTGGTAACCGGGGGGCTTGTTTCGTCAACCGTGCTGACCCTACTGGTCATGCCCGCCCTGCACCGCTGGTTTGCACCCAGACAAGGTGGGCATCATTCGCTTGTCGAAACGGTCCACGAGCATGGTACGAAGGCAAAAACTGTAAAGAAGGCTTAGGGCATATATGTTCTGATGCGCAGGCAAAGGTGCACAGCTGTTTGGCGGTGCGTGCTCCCTTGCTGCCGTACTTTGGGTTGTAAGCGCCACGCCGATCCCCTCCTGCCGCTTTGAAGCTGTCTGTGCGAGTCCTGCTGTCGATGTGAGGCAGGATAGGACGTAAGCGACGGCTGCGCCCCACCTTTCGACTGAGTTGATCCAGTGCGAATGGTTTCCTGTCATTAGACAGGGAGTGCGTTTCGCAATGTGTTCTACAAATGCGTTTCTCAGATGTAAGCGCCTCGTCGCTCCCCTACGCGGCGCGGCTTGACGGGGTCGAGAAGGTCCAGGGCATGAGTTCGTCGATGCGGCTTTTGGGGTGGCCGTCAAGCAATGCGCGCAATGTGGCGGTCAGATATCTGACCGGATCGACGTCGCACATCTTGCAGTTTGCGATCCGGCTGGCGAGCAATGCCCAGTTCTCTGCGCCGACCTCGTGTCCCGCAAAGAGGGAGTTTTTCCGCGTCAGAGCGATCTTCCTGATCTGGTTTTCTGTAAGCGATGGGGTGGACGCCCCCCGGCGGCATCGAATGTGCCAAAGTAGCGGGTGTTGAAGCACAGCTACGAGGAGAGCGTCCATGAACGAGATTAGCATCATCGGCCTGGATTTGGCCAAGAACGTATTTCAGGCACATGGTGCCGGGATTGACGGGTCGGTTATATTCAGGCGTAAGTTGTCGCGTGCGCAGCTGCTCAAGTTCATGAGCGAGCAGCCACCCTGTGTCGTGGCGATGGAGGCATGCGCGAGTGCCCACTACTGGGGCCGGGCAATCAGCGATCTCGGTCACGACATCCGTCTGATACCGCCGGCATACGTAAAACCGTTCGTAAAACGCCAAAAGAATGACATGGCCGATGCAGAGGCTATTGCAGAAGCAGCAGTCCGACCGACCATGCGGTTCGTGGCTGTGAAGAGCGAGGAACAGCAGGCGGCAGCGATGGCATATCGCACCCGCGATCTCCTTGTCCGCCAGCGCACGCAGACGATCAACGCCCTACGGGCCCATTTGGCCGAGCAAGGGATCGTTGCGCCCGTTGGTCCTGCCCATGTCGGTCGCCTCGCCGCAGTCGTTGAGGGGGAGGACGGCGCTTTGCCTGCTACAGTGCGGGACCTGGCGCGATTACTTCTGAACCAGATTGGAGATCTCAGCGAGAAGATCGCGGGCCTGGATACCGAACTACGCCGACGTGCAGGCACTGACGACACCGCGAGGCGGTTGACCACCATTCCTGGCATTGGTCCGATCACGGCGGCGGCGATCACCACCTTTGCGCCCCCGATGGAAACCTTCTCGAAAGGCCGGGATTTCGCAGCCTGGGTCGGGCTCACGCCGAAACAGCATTCGAGTGGCGGCAAGGAGCGACTCGGGCGGACATCAAAGATGGGGTCGAGTGGGGCTGAGTGCAGAAAACCCCTTTAAGGATTTTGCGCTTCTATTTTCCGCCAACGATATTCGCCTG
>NZ_JBIFFU010000009.1:0-182729 GCF_043557315.1 Sulfitobacter sp. 1A12779 | reverse complement strand
TACCTCGAATTCTTATCCGCCTCGTGATCCGAACCACCGCGTCTCCGCTGCCGTCCGCCCCGTCTGGCGCCCCAGCGGTGCGTCTCAGCGCCGCCGGTAGAGGGGGTTCTAAGGTTACTGGGGCAAAGCCGCAAGCCGTTTTTTGAAGTTTTGTGCAGTTTTTGTGAAAGCCCTATAAAAGCCCTTAAAAACAGTTATTTATAGCATGCGAGACACTGCAGAGGTTAACCTAAACCCCCGTGATCTGCCGCCGTTATGTTAACGCCATCAGTTATCCACATGCCACAGCCCGGAATCGCGCGTTTCAGACGCGTGAATCATGACCCCTGTTGCCCCTTCCGAGTCGCCCATCCCCGCAGGCCTTTCTGCCAAAGGCCCCTTAACGGCAGCCGATAGATCAAAAGCGCCGCGACAAGGCCGGCATAGACCAGCGGCTCTAGCTGAAACCCTTTCGCCAGCCATAGGAAATGTAGGGCTGCCAAGAGCGCTGCTACATAGGTCAGCCGGTGGAGCTTGCCCCAACGCGCCCCCAGCTTCCGCAGCGACCAATTGTTGGATGTGGCCGCCAGCGGCACAAGGCAGAGGAACCCCGCCATGCCGATGGTGATATAGGGCCGTTTGAGAATATCCGCCCAGATACGCGACAGCCCTTGCACGTCGAGCAGCGCCCAGACCGTCAGATGCGCGAGCGCATAGACGAAGGTCATCACACCGATCGCCCGGCGAAAGCGCAGCAGGTTCACCCCAAACACCCGGCGCAACGGGGTGATCACCAGACCGGCGATCAGCAGGCGCAGCGCCCAGAGACCATAGAGGTGTTCGAGCCCCTTTACCGGATCGCGCCCCAGCCCGCCGTTGAGCCCTTGGTAAAAGAACCACGGGATGGGTAGGGCCAGTAGGAGATAGACGGCCCAGACCGGGATGCGGCGGGCGGCCCCGTTCAGGGCATCGGACAGGCGCGTCATGCTGCGGCCACGCCAGAGAGTGGTGCTTGGGCGAAAGGACGGGGCATATATATCGCGGCAGGCATCAGAAGTTCGCCGTCAGGTCCATGCCCTCGTAAAGCGACGCCACCTCTTCTTCGTAGCCGTTGAACATCAGCGTCGGCTGGCGCCGTGCGAAGAGCCCGCCGCCGATGGGGCGCTCATCGGCCTGCGACCAACGCGGATGGCTGACCTTGGGGTTCACATTGCTGTAGAAACCATATTCTCGCGGCGCGGCCTTGTTCCAACTGGTGGGCGGCTGCGCGTCGGTGAGCGTGATGCGCACCACGGATTTGATGGATTTATACCCGTATTTCCACGGCACGACCAACCGCAGCGGCGCGCCGTTCTGGTTCGGGATGTCTTTGCCATAGATGCCGGTGGCCATGATCGTCAGCGGGTGCATCGCCTCATCCAACCGCAGCCCTTCGACATAGGGCCAGTCGAGCACGGGGAAACGCAGGCCCGGCATCTCTTCGGGGCGGTAGGCGGTCTCGAAGGCCACGTATTTCGCGCCGGATTGCACCCCGGCCATATTGAGCAGATCGGCCAGTTCGAATCCGTTCCACGGCACCACCATCGACCACGCTTCGACACAGCGCAGCCGGTAGATGCGCTCTTCGATGGTCATCGCCTTCATGATATCCTCGAAAGCGTAATCGCCCGGCTTGTCGACCATGCCCGCGATGGTCACGGTCCAAGGGGCGGTCGTCAGCCCGCCTGCGTATTTCGCGGGATCGTCCTTACCGGTGCCGAACTCATAGTAATTGTTGTATTGGGTGATGTCTTCGTAGTCATTCGGGGTCAGCCCCTCTTGGGCCGCGGCCCCCTGCCCCAGCCCGGCAAGACCCAGCCCCGCCATCGCGCCGCCCATGATCTGCCGCCGGTTGAGGTATTGCGCCTCGTCGGTCACGTCACGGTCCGTCAGTCGATTGATCCAGCGATTGGCCATTTCAGCGCTCCCTACTATACTCATGCAAAGTTAGCGCCCGCCGGAAGCCATACCAAATCCTTTCGCCCGGATTTCAGCCAGCACACCGGAATGTCAGGCGCCGTTATTCAAAGGAGTGCCGCCATGATCCGTTTTCTTTTCGCCGCCGGTCTGATCTGGGCCAGCGCCGCCCAAGCGGATGAGATGGTCACCTATACCACCGAGCAGAGTTTTGGCGATGTGGCTTTCGGGGTGGAGAACGCGATCCTGAACCAAGGGCTCATCCCCGAGAATGTCAGCCATGTCGGTGAGATGCTCGACCGCACCCGCGCCGATGTCGGCTCTGACGTGGTGCTGTTCGAGGCCGCGGAGGTGTTCAGCTTTTGCTCGGCCGCGCTGTCGCGCAAGGTGATGGAGGCGGATGTGATGAACATCGGCTTTTGCCCCTACGATATTTTCGTCATGCAACTGCCCGAGAGTGAAGAGGTGACCATCGGCTACCGCGCCTTTCCCGATGGCGCGATGCAAGAGGTGCAGAGCCTGCTTGATGAGATCGTGAAAGAGGCGATTGGGGAATAATGGGCGCCTTTCGCGGGCTTTAGCCCAAGCAAAAAGGCCGGGAAAACCCCGGCCTTTCTCAATGTTTTGGGCGTTTAATGCACCGTTGCGTCATCCGGCTTGGGCCGGTTCGACGCGGCCACCTGATCGCCGATGATCAAGCCATCGGCCCCGGCGCGAACGGTAACGGTGTCGCCGTCCTTCACATCCCCGGCCAAGAGCATCTCGGCCAGCGGGTCCTGCACGGTACGCTGGATCACCCGCTTCAAAGGACGCGCCCCAAAGACCGGGTCATAGCCCTCATCCGCCAGCCATTTTCGCGCGGCGTCGTCGAGATCGAGTGTGATCTTCCGCCCCGCAAGTCGCTTGAGCAGCCGTGCCATCTGGATATCGACGATCCCGTCCATGTCCGCACGGCCCAGACGGTCAAAGATGATCGTCTCGTCCAGACGGTTCAGGAACTCCGGCCGGAAATGCGCCCGGACCGCATCCATCACGTCACGCTTGGCCGCCGCCATATCGCCGCCCTCAGGCAGTTGGCTCAGCGCCTGCGCCCCGAGGTTGGAGGTCAGCACAATCAGCGTCTGCTTGAAGTCGACCGTGCGGCCCTGACCATCTGTCAGCACACCATCGTCGAGCACCTGCAAGAGCACGTTGAAGACATCGGGATGCGCCTTTTCGACCTCATCGAAGAGCACGACCTGATAGGGCCGGCGCCGCACCGCTTCGGTCAGCACACCGCCCTCGTCATATCCAACATAGCCCGGAGGGGCACCGATCAGACGGGCCACGGCATGTTTCTCCATGAACTCCGACATGTCGATGCGCACCATCGCATTGTCATCGTCAAAGAGGAACTCGGCCACGGCCTTGGTCAGCTCGGTCTTGCCCACACCAGTCGGCCCGAGGAATAGGAAGGAGCCCAAGGGCCGGTTCTCGTCGTTGAGCCCCGCACGCGCCCGGCGCACGGCATTCGCCACGGCCTTCACCGCAGCGTTCTGGCCGATCACGCGATCATGCAACTGCTCTTCCATGCGCAGCAGCTTGTCGCGCTCACCCTCAAGCATTTTGCCCGCCGGGATGCCTGTCCAGCGCTCAACGACGGAGGCGATCTGGTCCGGGCGCACGGCCTCTTCGACCATCATGTCATCCTCACGGCCTTCGGCGGCTTCAAGGTCACGTTCCAACTGCGGGATCACGCCATAGGATAGCTCGCCCGCACGCGCGAGGTTGCCTTCGCGTTTCGCGATATCGAGTTCGGCCCGCGCTTGGTCGAGCTTCTCCTTGATGTCACGCGCCCCGGCAAGCTTGTCACGCTCGGCCTGCCACTGCGCGGTCATCTCGGCACTGCGGTCTTGCAGATCGCTGAGGTCTTTTTGCAAAGCCTCCAGCCGATCCTTGGACGCGGCATCGTCTTCCTTCTTCAGCGCTTCGGCCTCGATCTGAAGCTGAAGGATCTGACGGTCCAGCGCATCCAGTTCTTCAGGCTTGCTGTCGACCTCCATCCGCAGACGGCTTGCCGCCTCGTCCATCAGGTCGATCGCCTTGTCGGGCAGGAAACGGTCGGTGATGTAGCGATGGCTGAGCGTCGCCGCCGCGACCAACGCGGTGTCGCTGATGCGCACGCCGTGATGCAGCTCATACTTCTCTTTAATACCGCGCAGGATCGAGACGGTGTCTTCCACCGTCGGCTCCTGCACGATCACCGGCTGGAACCGCCGCGCAAGTGCCGCGTCTTTCTCAACATATTTGCGGTACTCTTCGAGGGTGGTGGCACCGACACAGTGCAATTCCCCCCGCGCCAGCGCAGGCTTCAGCAGGTTCGACGCATCCATCGCGCCATCGGCCTTGCCGGCACCGACCAGCGTGTGCATCTCGTCGATGAAGAGGATCACCTCGCCCGCGGCTTCGGTCACCTCGGTCAGCACAGCCTTCAAACGCTCCTCGAACTCACCACGGTATTTCGCGCCAGCGATCAGCGCCCCCATGTCGAGCGCGAGCAAACGCTTGTTGCGCAGGGATTCAGGCACGTCACCATGCACGATACGCAGCGCCAAACCTTCGGCGATGGCGGTCTTACCAACGCCCGGCTCACCGATCAGCACCGGGTTGTTCTTGGTGCGGCGGCTCAGCACCTGCATGGCGCGGCGGATCTCTTCGTCCCGGCCAATGATCGGGTCGATCTTGCCCTCCTCGGCCCGCGCGGTCAGGTCGAGGCTGTATTTCTCCAGCGCCTCATAGTTGTCTTCGGCAGTGGCGCTGTCGGCCTTGCGGCCCTTGCGCACATCATTGATGGCGGCATTAAGCCCTTGGGCGGTCACCTGCCCCGCTTCCAGCGCCGTCTTTGCGCCGGATTTCACCATGCAAAGCGCGGTCAGAATGCGCTCGACGGTGACAAAGCTATCGCCTGCTTTCTTGGCAATCGCTTCGGCCTCGGCCAGCACCTTGGCAGTGGTGCCGTCCAGATAGACCTGCCCCGCATCGCCGGTGACTTTAGGGATCTTGCCAAGCGCCAGGTCAAGCGCCTGCACCACGCGTGCACCGTCGCCGCCCGACGCGGCGATCAGATTCCGCGCAAGTCCTTGGTCGTCGTCCAACAATGCTTTGAGGACATGTTCCGGGGCCAGCCGCTGGTGGCTTTCCCGCGTTGCAATGGTCTGCGCCGCCTGAATGAAGCCGCGCGATCTTTCCGTGAACTTGCTCAAGTCCATGGGTCTCTCCTTTTCTACAAGCGCTCTAAAATGCCGCGCCCGATATGTGGCACGCGGCGGTCTGAGCCTCGGTATCAATTTGGGAAGCGGTGCTGCCGGTTCAAGACCATCCAGATGCAAAATACCGCCGAGAGCGGCGCCGCCAATAGGAAAAAATCAGCCAATAAGGCAAAAATACGGCAACTTTGAGGCAAAAAATACATCTCTATGTTACTGATATAAATACATTGTTAACCTTTATCCACAGAAGCTGTAACCATAATGAAACCATTTTGCCGCCTCTCGCGTTTACCCAGCAGAGGAGAGCAGGACAAAGCAGCCTGCCAAGGTTCAGAAGAACGCAAGAGGTGAAACGATGCAGACGCGCCCGATCCAGTTGACAGATGTCACCTATAATGCGGCCACTCAGTGTTTCGAAGCGCTGGTGACCGTCCAAGACGGGGAGCAGCTGCGCCGTTACGCCTGCGCCATCAATGCCCCGATCACCATGTCATACCACGATGCCGCCGACGGGCTGTCCCGTCAGGCGCTTCGCCGCCACGCACAAAAGCGTGGCCTGAGTTCCGAAGTTCTGCGCCACGTCCCCGCACAGCGGGCCGGAAGTTCTGCGCCACGTCCCCGCACAGCGGGCCGGACGCCGCAGCTTCGACCCGCTGCGTTGGCTGGAAGAGGTCATGCACCTCCCCGGTCGCGACGCGGCCTGACCCCCTTCCGCGCGGCGCCTGCCTGCCGCGCGGCTGCCCGCGGACCTGCCGCCACCTCATCTGTCCCGATGTGGCGTTCCGCAAACCAGAGACCAGTGCCTGCCTGCTAAGTCTCTGATCACTTGGCCCGGACCCGCTCAGCGGCGTTCGGGCCTCTTTTTTGCGCCCTACCCGCATGAATGATGGACTTGCCCCGCGCTGCGGCGTAGGTCAAAGCCGTTTGAAATTTGGCAGGAGCCCTCGCATGTCTGATGACCGTCTGATTGTCGCCCTTGATGTTCCCCATGCGGTCGCGGGGCTGGAACTGGCCGAAAAGCTCGGCGATGCCGTGGGCTTTTACAAAATCGGTCTGGGCATGCTGACCGGCGGCGGCTTGGCCTTGGCCAATGAGCTGAAGCAAGAGCATGGCAAGCGCATCTTCCTTGATATGAAACTCTTCGACATCGGCGCCACCGTCGAGGCGGCGGTGCGGGGCCTTGCGCAGTTCGATCTGGATTTCCTGACCGTCCACGGCGACCCGCATGTGGTGGCTGCGGCCAAACAGGGGGCCGCGGGCACCGATATGAAAATCCTCGCCGTTACCATCCTCACCTCGCTGGACCGCGCCGATCTTGACGCTGCGCTGATCCAGCCGGGCGATCTGGGCAATCTGGTGCTGACCCGCGCAGGCCGGGCGCTGGACGCGGGCGCGGATGGGGTCATCGCCTCTCCTCAAGAAGCCGCCGCGATCCGCGCCCTGCCCGAAGCGGGCGGCAAACTGATCGTCACCCCCGGCGTGCGCCCCCAAGGGGCCGCATTGGGCGACCAGAAACGCGTCGCGACACCGGGGCAGGCCATCGCGGACGGGGCCGATCACATCGTGGTGGGCCGCCCGATCTGGCAGGCCGAAGACCCCGCCGCCGCCGCCCGCGCCGTGCTTCAGGAAATTTCCTGAACATTATCAGGGGCCTTCCCTCGCCTGTAGCAAATCGGCCACAGCGCACCGTGTTGCGCGGCGGGAGTAGCCATCAATGTTAGGCGAAAACCGCATAACATGTTATGTTGAACTCAGGTGATACTCCCCGACGAACTGGTTCTTCCTGATGTTCGTCACCTCCCCCCGCTCACGCAGGCGGGGGGCCTTTATTTGCCCTACATCTTCGTGTCTGCAAGATAGACCCGTAAGCGGTCCTGAAAGGCGGGCACCGCGCGGGGGTGGTTGAGAAACTCCGCCTCGGTCATCAAGCGCCAGCGCTGCCCCTCGTCGCCAAAAACGATCTGGGCCTCTGCCTCGGCAGGCAAGCGCGCGACGAAGAACCATTTGATCCGCCCGCTCTCGTCAAAGCTGCCCTCCCAGATCACGGCATCTTCAGGCACCACGATCCCCAGTTCTTCGCGGCATTCGCGCAGCGCGCAGGCCAGCGGTGTCTCATCCCCCTCGCGGCCCCCGCCGGGCAAATCCCAGTGATCGGCAAAGAGCAGCCCCGGCAGATCGTCGCGCAGGATCACGGCCAGCTTCTCCCCAAGGTAGAGCGCGAGCTTTGCGCCATCAAAGACCATGTTCAATCCCTCGCGATCTGGTTAGAATCGTCGCCCGAACCCTGCCCTCCCGGTGTACCCATGGCTACCCTCTGTCGCGATTGTCTGATTGAAATCCCGCCGGCGCGGCGCTGTCCGCGCTGCGGCAGCCCGCGCATGCTGTCCCACCCGGAACTCTTTGACCTCTCCATCGCCCATATGGATTGCGACGCCTTCTATGCCTCGGTCGAAAAACGGGACAATCCCGAACTCGCGGGCAAACCCGTCATCATCGGCGGGGGGCGGCGCGGGGTCGTGTCGACCGCCTGCTATGTCGCGCGGATACGGGGCGTGCGCTCGGCCATGCCGATGTTTCAGGCGCTCAAGCTCTGTCCCGAAGCGGTGATCATCAAGCCGCGGATGGAGGTCTATGTCGAAGCCTCCCGCGCGATCCGCGCCATGATGGAAGAGATGACCCCGGCCATCGAGCCCTTGTCGCTGGACGAAGCCTTTCTCGACATGACAGGCACCGCGCGGCTGCACGGCCAGCCCCCGGCGATGATGCTGGCGCGGCTGGTGCGGCGGATGAAAACCGAACTGGGGCTGACCGGCTCCATCGGGCTGAGCCACAACAAGTTTCTGGCCAAGGTCGCCTCGGACCTCGACAAGCCGCATGGGTTTTCCGTCATCGGCGCGGGGGAAACGGCGGACTTTCTGCGCGACAAACCGGTGGGCATGATCTGGGGCGTCGGTGCCGCTACCCAGACCGCGCTGGAAAAGGCCGGCATCCGCAGCTTTTCCGATCTCTTGCGGTGGGAACAGACCGACCTCATCGCGCGCTTTGGCAGCATGGGGGACCGGCTGTGGCATCTGGCACGGGGCCAAGACACCCGCCGCGTCTCGCGCCACCGCCCGGTGAAGTCGATCAGTAATGAAACGACATTCTCCGAGGATACGGGCGACGCGGAGATACTGGACGACCATATCTGGCGCTTGGCGGAAAAGGTGGCGGACCGCGCCAAGGCGAAAGAGATGGCGGGCCGGGTGGTGACGCTCAAGCTCAAACGCGCCGATCATACCGTGCTGTCGCGCCGCCTGTCGCTGCATGACCCGACCCAATTGGCCGACCGGATTTACCGCACCGCCCGCGCCCTCTTCGACCAAGTCGATCACCAAAGCGCCTATCGGCTGATCGGCGTGGGCATCTCCGAGCTGTCGGGCGCCGAGGGGGCGGATATGGCGGGCGATCTGCTCGACCCCGGGGCGGCACAACGCAGCCGCGCGGAACGCGCCGCCGATAGCATCCGCAGCCGTTTTGGTGAAAAGGCCATCGTCAAAGGCCGCGCGCTGCGCTGAGCCTACTCCGCGGCGAGCGGAAGCCGCTCCTGCCCGATCTGCGCCACCTCGGCCACGACGCGTTGCAACGCCGCCTGTACCGCCTCGAAAGCGCCATTGGGGCGAATCAACGGCTCGTTCATGTAGAGCGCGCGGTCGATTTCCACCTGCACCGCATGCTGTCCCCGGGACGGGCGGCCATAGGCTTGGGTGATATAGGCTCCCGCGAAGGGCGAATTGCGCGTTACAACGAAGCCCGCATCGACGAAAGCCGCTTCGATCCGGTCGACCACCTCGCCCCCCGCCGCCGCGCCGAAACGGTCCCCCAGCACGACATCGGGCCGCCGCATCCCACCGCGGGCCACGCCGTCCATCGCCTCATGCGGCATGGAATGGCAATCGACCAGCACCGCTTGGCCATGGCGGCGATGGGCCCCGCTCAGCAATTCCTGCAGCTTCGCGTGATAGGGCCGCCAGTAGCTGTCGATTCGCAACTGCGCCTCTTCTTGGGTCAGTTTGCCGCGATAAATCGCCCGGCCATTGGCCACCACGCGGGGAATCACCCCCAGCCCCGAGGCCACGCGCGGGTTATGCCCCTGCCGCGGAATGCCTTCGATGACCGACGGATCCAACTCCTCCGGCGCGCGATTGAGGTCGATATAGGCCCGCGGGGCCCCGGCTTTGATAAAAGAAGCGCCATGCAGCGGTGCGCAGTCGAACAAGAGATCAACAAAGGCATCTTCGGACGAACGGATTGCATGTTCGTCCAAAACCGACCTCCGCAAGAAAGACGCCGCATAATCCCGCCCCGAATGGGGTGACGCAAAGACCACGCAAGAGCGGTTTCGGTCCGGATGCAGTACTTCGTAAGCGGTCATCGGCATAATAAATTCCTCTAAGTCGAACATAGCGTGTTTATTCCGCGCCAAAAGCCCTTGATCCCGCCGCCGACTCCTTTTATAGGACCCCAACGGCGCGAAATTTCGCGCCCCATTTAGTTTTGGGGCCGATACGGAAACGCTGAAAAGTGGGTGATTAGCTCAGCGGTAGAGCACTTCGTTGACATCGAAGGGGTCACTGGTTCGATCCCAGTATCGCCCACCATTTATTCATCGACCCGCCCTTGGCGGGTTGCCCGCAACCCAGGCGCTGGCCCGCGCCACGACATGAGGAGACGACCATGAAGGTTCGCAATTCGCTCCGCTCGCTCAAGAATCGGCATCGCGATTGCCGTGTTGTGCGTCGCAAAGGCCGCGTTTACGTCATCAACAAGACGCAGCGCCGGTTCAAAGCCCGTCAGGGCTGAGCTTCGCAGCTATTCGATTTAAAGGCCGCTCCTTCGGGGGCGGCTTTTTTCGTTGCGCCTATCTGCTTGCAACCCCGGCGCAAAACCCCACCTTCAAGGCAGGCTTGAATAACAAGGAAGACCATCATGTCGGACACGCCCGAATATACGCCCCCCAAGGTTTGGAAATGGGAATCAGAGAGCGGCGGCAAATTCGCCAGCACCAACCGGCCCATCGCCGGTGCGACCCATGACAAGGAACTGCCAGTTGGGGAGCATCCCTTTCAGCTTTACTCCCTCGCCACGCCCAACGGGGTCAAAGTCACGGTGATGTTCGAAGAGCTGCTGGCGGCGGGCCACAAAGCGGCGGAATATGACGCCTGGTTGATTGATATCTCCGAGGGCGATCAGTTCGGCTCCGGCTTTGTTGAGGTGAACCCCAACTCGAAAATTCCCGCGCTGATGGACCGTTCCGGCGAGACGCCGCAGCGGGTCTTCGAATCGGGGGCGATCCTGCTCTATCTCGCCGAGAAGTTCGGCGCCTTCCTGCCCCAAGACCCCGCCCGCCGGACCGAGGCACTCTCGTGGCTCTTCTGGCAGATGGGCAGCGCGCCCTACCTCGGCGGCGGCTTTGGCCATTTCTATGCCTATGCGCCCGAAAAGTTCGAATACCCCATCAACCGTTTCGCGATGGAGACCAAGCGCCAGCTTGACGTGATGGACAAACATCTGGCCGAGCATGAATATTTCGCCGATGAATACTCCATCGCCGATATGGCGATCTGGAGCTGGTATGGGCAGCTGGTCCTCGGTCGGCTCTACTCTGCGGCGGAATTCCTCGATGTGACCTCTTACAAGAACGTCATGCGTTGGGCCGAGGCGATTGACGCGCGCCCTGCCGTGACGCGGGGCCGGATGGTCAACCGTGCCTTCGGCGATGACCTGTCGATGCAATTGCACGAGCGTCACGACGCCAGCGATTTCGACACCAAGACCCAAGACAAGATCGGCAGCAAAGACTGACCGCGCAGCCCCCGGCCCAGCTTGGCCGGGGGCTTTCCAACCAATTCTGGCGGAATTGGTTGCAGGAAAGGGTGAAATCTGTTTCTTACTATTTCAGTCAAGTTATCCCAATGGAACAGGACCCTGATATGACCTTCTGCAAAACATCGACTGCCGCCGCCGCGCTGATGGCGCTGGCCCTGCCCGCGCTGGCCGATGGCGAGTTGAACCTCTACTCTTCGCGTCACTACGACACCGATGAGCGGCTCTACTCCGACTTTACCGAAGCGACCGGCATCACCATCAACCGCATCGAAGGCAAGGCCGACGAACTGCTGGCCCGCATGGAAGCCGAAGGCGCGAATTCCCCCGCCGACGTCCTGCTGACCGTGGACACAAGCCGCCTCAAGCGTGCCAAGGACTTGGGCCTGCTGCAAGCTGTTGAGAGCGAGACGCTGGAAGAGCGCATCCCCTCGAACCTGCAAGACGACGACAACCAGTGGTTCGGCCTGTCGCAGCGTGCGCGGATCATCTTCTTCAACAAAGAGACGATGGACAACCCGCCCGAGACCTACATGGACCTCGCCGATCCGGCGTACAAAGGTCAGGTCTGCATCCGGTCCTCGACCAACACCTACAACCAGACCCTGCTGGCCTCTATCGTGACCCATGAGGGCGAAGAAGCCGCGACCGAATGGGCGCAGGGCGTGGTCGACAACATGGCGCGCGCCCCGCAGGGCGGCGACACCGACCAGCTGCGCGGCATCGTTTCCGGTGAGTGCGACATCGCGGTCTCCAACAGCTACTATTTCGCCCGTGCCATCCGCACCGATGTCGATGGCGTCAGCGCCGATATCGGCAAGATCGGCGTGATCTGGCCGGATCAGGAAGGCAACGGCGCGCATATGAACCTCTCGGGCGGCGGTGTGGCCAAGAACGCGCCGAACCGTGAGAACGCGGTGAAATTCCTTGAGTATCTCGCCTCGGATCAGGCGCAGGTCTACTTCTCGGCGGGCAACGACGAGTTCCCCACCGTGGAAGGCGTGGAACTGGCCGACAGCGTGAAGCAGTTGGGTGAGTTCAAGGCCGACGACGTGAACCTGTCGGACGTGGCCGAGAACATCGGCACCGCGCAGAAGATCTTCAACTCGGTCGGCTGGGAATAATCAGCACGACAATCGCGCAGGAGGCGGGCTTTCGGGCCCGCCTTTTTTATGTTGCGCTGCGCTGCCCGCATTTAGCGCCCCGCCCGTGGGAACCACGGGCATCGCCCTCCCTCCCCCCGGAGGGCGATTTTGCAACGCTGGGTTCTGACGCAGCGCCTGCGTCTTTGGCAATGACATTGCAGAAAGCAGGCCGATCATCGCCCCCCAGGGAGGGCACTGCCCTCATCGTTCCCGGCCCGGAACCAAGCCGCAGGCGCCGGGCCATCGCCTGCCCGTCCCGTCACGCCAAAGGCGTGCCGATCAATAACGGCGCACCTCTGGTGCGACGGGCAGGCGCTGGCCCTTCCGTGTTACCGCTGCCGCCCCACCTGACGGCAGATCAGGATCACCGGCAACAGCCCCATTGCCACGATCACCAAGCTCGGCACCGCCGCCCCATTGAGCCGCTCATCACTCGCCAACCGATACGCCTGCACCGCAAGCGTGTCATAGTTGAACGGCCGCATGATCAGCGTCGCGGGCAATTCCTTCATCACGTCGACGAAGACGATCAGCAGCGCGGTCAGCAGGCTCGGCGCGAGGATCGGCAGATGCACCCGGCGCAGCGTGCCCAGAGGCGTCTGCCCCAGCGAGCGCGCGGCGGCATCCATATTGGCATGCACCATGGACTGCCCGCCCTCGTAGGCGCCAAGGGCTGCGGCCAGAAAGCGCACCAAATAGGCCAGCACCAACAGCCAGATCGACCCGGTGATCAGAAGCCCGGTGGAAATGTCGAAGGTCTCGCGCATCCAGGCGTCGAGCGCGTTGTCGAAGGCCGCGAAAGGCACCAGCAGACCCACCGCGATCACCCCGCCCGGCACCGCGTAGCCGAGCCGCGCCACATAGGCCGCACCCTGCGAGACCCGTCCCGGGCGCAGCCGCCGGTAGAACCCCACGCTGATCGCCGCCAGCACCGTCAGCACCGCCGCGACCCCCGCAAGCGTCACCGAATTGCGCATGAACCCGAGGTAGCGCGGGCTGAACAAGCTCTGCTCGCTGTCGAGCCCCATGGTCACGAGGATCACCACAGGCAGTACCGCCCCAAACAGCACCGGCACCCCGCAAAGCACGATCGCCGCCCCGGCCTGCCAGCCCTTCAGCTCGGCCGGCGGCGCGGACTGGGTCCGGCGCGCGGGGTCGTGATACTTGGCCTTGCCACGCTGCGCGCGCTCCAGCATCGCCAGCAGCAGGGCAAAACTCAGCAGGCAGAGCGCCAATTGCGCCGCCGCCGCGCGGTCGAACATCGAAAACCAGCTTGTGTAGATGCCGGTGGCGAAGGTCTGCACGCCGAAATAGGCGACGGTACCAAAATCGGCGATCGTCTCCATCACCGCCAAGAGGACGCCGCCCGCGATGGCGGGTCGGGCCAGCGGCAGGCTGACCTTGAAAAACGCGGCCCATGCGCTGGAGCCGAGCGCGCGGGCGGCCAGAAAGGTCGTCCCGCTCTGCTGCAGGAAGGCGGCGCGCGCCAGAAGGTAGACGTAAGGATAGAGCACCAGCACCAGCATCGCCGCCGCCCCGCCGAGCGAGCGGATCTCAGGGAACCAATAATCGCGCGGCCCCCAGCCGGTGACGTCGCGCAGCACCGTCTGCACGATGCCGGGATGATCCAGCACATGGGTGTAGGCATAGGCCAGCACATAGGCAGGGAAGGCCAGCGGCAGCACCAGCGCGATCTCTAGAAACTTCGCCCCCGGAAAACGCGTCATCGTGACCAGCCACGCGGCCCCCACGCCGATGGCGAAGGTGCCCAGAGAGACCAGCAGCACCAAGAGAAGCGTCGTCACCGTATAGCGGCCCAGCACCGTCTCGATCAGGTGCTGCACCGTCTCCGTCCCGCCGCTGAGGGCGGCGATCAGCACTGCCAGCATCGGCAGCGCGCAGAAGAGGGCCACGGTCAGGGCAACGCCCGATAGCGCGCGCAGCCCGTCACGGGCGCGGCGCAGGTGGGGCGTCTCGGTGGAGGCGGGGTTCAGCGTCATGCGCTCTATTTCGACGATTTCACTCGGAAATGCCAGAGGGCGCGACGCCGCGGCTCAGTCGTAGCTGCGGGTATCCTCGATCACCAGCCCGTCGCGCGGCAGGCTGCCGGGGGCAACCAGTTCGACACGGCCCTTGAGCTTGAGCAGATCGGCCACGGATTGGGCATAGACGTCCTTGTCATCTCCGGCGGTCTCGATCTGCACCGTCATGACATCGGCCTCGCCTTCGCGGCTGGCGATGACGCGGGCCTTCTCGATCTCGTCGTGCTGGGCGACCAGCGCCGCCACCTGCTCGGGCCGGACGAACATGCCCTTGATCTTGGTGGTCTGATCGGCGCGGCCCATCCAGCCCTTGATGCGCATATTCGTGCGCCCACAGGGGCTTTCACCCTCCAGCACGGCGCTGAGATCGCCAGTGGCGAAGCGGATGAGCGGGTAATCGGGGTTCAACGTGGTGACCACAACCTCGCCCACCTCGCCCGGAGCGACCGGGATGCCGGTGCCGGGGGTGACGATCTCGACGATGACCTGTTCGTCGACGATAAGCCCCTCCATCGCCGGGCTTTCATAGGCGATATTGCCCAAGTCAGCGGTGGCGTAGGATTGCAGGCAGGTGATACCGCGCTCCTGATAAAAGGCGCGCAGGCTGGGGAACAGGGCCCCGCCGCCGACTGCCGCCTTGGTGATGTTCAGCTTCACCCCCATGGCATCGGCCTTTTCGAGAATCACCTTCAGGTAATCCGGTGTCCCGGCATAGGCGGTGGAGCCCACGTCGCGCGCGGCGGTGACCTGAAGCTCGGTCTGGCCGGTCCCGGCGGGCAGCACCGTGGCGCCAACGGCGCGTGCGCCGCTCTCGAAGATCATGCCCGCGGGGGTCAGGTGGTAACCAAAGCAATTGTGCACCACGTCGCCCGCGCCGATCCCGGCGGCATGCAGGAACCGCCCCATGCGCCACCAGTCTGGATCGTTGCTCGACGGCTCATAAATCGGGCCGGGCGACTGGAAGACATGAGAGAAGTCATGCACCGGCTTGGTGGTGAAACCACCAAAGGGCGGCTGGCCGGCCTGCGCCTTGCCCAGTTCGGATTTGCGCAGCACCGGCAGATCGGCCAGCGCTTCGGCGGAGGTGATCTGCGCGGCGTCTACCCCTCTGAGCGTGTCGCCATAGCCCCGCAAGCTCTGCGCGCGGGCGATCTGCTGCGGCAGAGCCTGCGCCAGATCGGCCGCCCGTTGGTCGGCGCTGCGGGTTTCCAGATCGTCGAAATGGGGCTTGGTCAGCATCCCTGTCACTTTCCTGCTATGGCATCACTGGAGAGGGCATAGGCCCGCTCAGGTCTCGTCTTGGGTCTTTCACTTCAGGTCCGGGCGGGCCGGTTAACTCAGCCAGCGCTTGCGGCGGCGGTAGCTGCGCACGTCGCGAAAGCTCTTGCGGCCTTCGTCGGACATGCCGAGGTAGAATTCCTTCACGTCTTGGTTCTCGCGCAGGTCCTTGGCGGGGCCGTCCATCACCACGCGCCCGGATTCGAGGATGTAGCCGTAATGCGCGAAACGCAGGGCGACGTTGGTGTTCTGCTCGGCCAGCAGGAAGGTCACGCCCTCCTGTTCGTTGACCGATTTCACGATCTCGAAGATCTGCTCCACCAGCTGCGGCGCCAGACCCATCGACGGCTCGTCCAAAAGGATCGTCTCGGGGCGCGACATGAGCGCGCGGCCGATGGCGCACATCTGCTGCTCGCCGCCCGAGGTATAGCCGGCCTGCGAACGGCGGCGCTCCTTCAGACGGGGGAAATAATTATAGACCATCTCAAGGTCCTGCTGGATCGCGGCATTGCCGTCGCTGCGCGTGTAAGCGCCAGTGAGCAGGTTTTCCTCGATGGTGAGGTGTTCAAAGCAGTGCCGGCCTTCCATGACCTGCACGACCCCCTGTTTCACGATCTCGGCGGGGTCCTGATGCTGGATCGCGCCGCCGCGGTACTTGATCGAGCCCTTGGTGACCTCGCCACGTTCCGAGGCCAGCAGCCCCGAGATCGCCTTGAGCGTCGTCGTCTTGCCCGCGCCATTGCCGCCCAGAAGCGCGGTGATGCCGCCCTTGGGCACGTTCAGGCTGACGCCCTTCAGCACGAGGATGACGTGGTTGTAGATCACCTCGATATTGTTGACCTCGAGCAGGTTGTCGACTGCGACGTCATTGGTGTTGGCGGCATCCAGCATGGGCATGACCTTTCTTGGGGTTCGAAGATGTCCCCGGCCACCCGATAGGTGGCCGGGAGCAGGGTTCTTAGCAGTTGCCCTCGATAGCGTTTTCCTCGGCATAGGCCGAGCTGTCGGCATCGATCAGCGGCTGGATCACGTCTTGGTCGGACTGCATGAAGTCCGACACGAGGTTCCATTCCTTGGCCTCGGCATCCCACTGCGTTACGGCCACGAAGCCTTCGCCGCCGTGGTTCTCGCAAGAAACGCTGAACTCGGGCCCGAAGTCCGGCAGGCCAAGCGCCGCCATCTTCTCTTCGGTGATCTCAAGCTGCTCCATCCCGTCGCGCATCTGGCCGCTGGTGATGTCGGTCACGCCGTGGATCTCCTGCGCAGTGCGCGCGGCCTCGGCCACCAGCATCGCGGCGTAGATGCCACGGTTGTACAGAACGGAGCCGACCTGATCGCCTGCGCCCGCGGCTTTCCCCGCATCGACGACGTATTGTTGCAGATCGTCATAGAGCGGGTAATCGGAGCCGACGTTGTGGAAGGTCAGCGCCTTGTAGCCATCGGCCTTGGCGCCCGCGGCCAGCACGTCGTTCTCGGAGCCGGACCACCAGATGCCGATGAACTTGTCCATCGGGAAGCGGATGTTGGCGGCTTCCTGAACGGCAACTTGGTTCATCACGCCCCAACCGTACATGATCACATAGTCGGGCTTGTCACGGCGGATTTGCAGCCACTGGGATTTCTGCTCCTGACCGGGGTGGTCAACGGGCACTTCCTTCAGCTCGAAACCATGTTTCTTGCTCAGTTCCTGCAGGGTGCGGATCGGCTCCTTGCCATAGGCGGAGTTGTGGTAGACCAGCGCGATCTTCTTGCCCTCAAGGCTGCCGCCCTCCTGCTCCATGATGTGTTTCACCGCGACCGAAGCGCCGTCCCAGTAGTTGGCCGGGAAGTTGAAGACATGGCTGAAGACATTGCCGTTCTTGGCCGAGGTGCGGCCCAGACCGGAGGTCAGCATCGAAATGTCATCGGCGGTGACCTTGGGGATCAACTGGTAGGTGATGCCGGTCGAGAGCGGCTGGTACACCAACGCGCCTTCACCCTTGGTGGATTCGTAGCATTCCACGCCCTTCTCGGTGTTATAGGCAGTCTCGCATTCCGGGACGCGGATGGGCTCGCCACCGATGCCGCCGTCACGCTCATTGAGCAGGGTGAAGTAATCGGCATAGCCGTCGGCGAAGGGGATGCCGCCTGCGGCATAGGGCCCGGTGCGATAGCTCAGCGACGGAAAGACGAGGTCCGCCATCACGGGGCTTGCCGCCATCAGGCCAGCTACGGCCAGTGTTCCCAGTTTGTATTTCATCGGTGTTTCCTCCCTTGGATTGTCCGACTTGGGTGTTTGGGCCGGGTTTCCTCCCTCCGGCCTCGCTTTTCATGGCTCCCGCTTAGTGCGGGAAGGGCCACAATCTCAGTTTTTCCTTGGCCACGCGCCACAGCTGCGCCAGCCCGTGCGGCTCTGCGATCAGGAAGACCACGATCAGCCCGCCCACGATCACCAGCTGCAGGTGCGCCACGATATCCGTGGGCCAGCCCAGCCAGTCGACACCGACGATCTTGAGCAAGACAGGCAACAGTACAAGGAACGCCGCCCCGGCGAAGCTGCCAAAGATGCTGCCCAAGCCCCCGATGATGATCATGAAGAGCACGAGGAACGATTTGTTGATGCCAAAGGCTTCGCCCACTTCGACCGCGCCGAGGTAGATCGAGAAGAAGAGCGCGCCGGAGATGCCGATGAAGAAGGAGCTGACCGCGAAGGCCGTAAGCTTGGCGCGCAGCGGGTTCACCCCGATGATCTCGGCGGCGATGTCCATGTCGCGGATGGCCATCCACTTGCGGCCCACCGAGCCGCGCGTCAGGTTGCGCGCCACCAGCGCCGAGCCCACGGTGAAGATCAGGCAGAACATATAGGTCGCCCAGGCTTCGGTATTGGGGCCGGTGATCAGGATGCCGAATGTGTCCCGCTCGGGCGCGCTGATCTGGCCAGAGGCGGAGTAGTTGTAGAACCACGGCACCCGGTTGAAGAGCCACACGAGGAAGAACTGCGCCGCCAGCGTGGCTACGGCAAGGTAAAAGCCTTTAATCCGCAAGCTCGGCAGACCAAAGAGCGCGCCCACCGCGGCGGTGATGCCGCCCGCCAGCAGGATGTGGATGAACATGCTGACCTCGGGCATGGCCGTCATCAGCTTGTAGCAGGCATAAGCCCCCACCGCCATGAAGCCCCCGGTGCCGAGGCTCACCTGCCCGCAATAGCCCACGAGGATGTTCAGCCCGATCGCCGCGATGGCGTAGATCAGGAAGGGCAGGAACAGCGAGTTCACCCAGTAGTCGTTGACCACGAAGGGCACGACAAAAACCGCGATGAACAGCACCAGATAGTAGCGGTACCGGTCGAACCGGATCGGGAAGGTCTGCTGGTCCTGGTCGTAGGATGTGTTGAAATCGCCCGCTTCACGATAGAACATTAGACTGCTTTCCCTTCTGCGGTAGTCATTTGCACTGCGATGCCAGTGATCGCCCCGTAGGGTGCGCGCTCGCCGCGCACCGCGCCTGTCTCAAACCCGTTCAATGATCTTCTCCCCGAACAGGCCCTGCGGGCGGAAGACAAGGAAGACGAGCGCCAGCATGTAAGCGAACCAGTTCTCGGTCGCGCCGCCAAGGAAGGGGGCTCCGATGAGGAACTCGAAGAGCTTCTCGCCCACGCCGATGATCAGCCCGCCGACAATCGCGCCGGGGATCGAGGTGAAGCCGCCCAGCATCAACACCGGCAGCGCCTTCAGCGCGATGAGCGAGAGCGAGAACTGCACGCCCGACTTGGCCCCCCACATGATGCCTGCAACCAGCGCCACGAAACCCGCGAGCGACCAGACGAGGATCCAGATGAAGTTCAGCGAGACACCGACCGAAAGCGCGGCCTGATGGTCATCCGCCACGGCGCGCATGGCGCGGCCCTGTTTGGTGTATTGCGCGAACATCACCAGCCCGATCACGAGGATCGCTGCGACGATGGAGGCTACGATGTCGAGGTTGTCGATGAAAAAGCCGTAGCCGGTGGCGTTATAGGTGAATTCGTCGATCCAGACGTTAATGCCCTGCGGCAGGCCGACGTCGAGGGTCTTGATCTCCGACCCCCACATCAGGTCGCCCACACCTTCAAGGAAATAGGCCAGACCGATGGTCGCCATGAAAAGGATGATCGGCTCTTGCCCCACAAGGTAGCGAAAGACGAAACGCTGCACGCAATAGGCCAGCACGATCATCACGACCATGGTCAGCACGATGGCAAGGAAAGCCGGAATGTGCCAGCCGAAGTGATGCACCTCGGTGCCAAGGATCGCGTTGATCAGATGGCCGAAAGGCACCTGCCCTTCCATGATCCCCACCAGCGTCAGCGCGGCGAAAAGCGCCATGACACCTTGGGCGTAGTTGAAGATGCCCGAAGCCTTGTAGATCAACACAAAACCAAGTGCCACGAGCGCGTAAAGCACCCCGGCCATCAGCCCGTTGAGAAAGACCTCGATCGTAAACGCCAGTTGCTCAGGCATCATTGGCCCTCCCCAAAGTCAGAACGGCAGTGTCGTTGCGGGTGATCAAACGGGCCTCAGTCATGGGCCACCCCCAGATAGGCGTCGATCACCTCTTGGTTGTTGCGCACCTCGTCGGGCGAGCCGTCCCCGATCTTGCGGCCGTAATCCATCACGACCACGCGGTCGGACAGGTCCATGACCACGCCCATGTCGTGTTCAATCAGCGCGATGGTGGTGCCGAACTCGTCGTTCACGTCGAGGATGAAGCGGCTCATGTCCTCCTTCTCTTCGACGTTCATGCCCGCCATCGGCTCGTCCAGCAGCAGGATCGTAGGCTCGGCGGCCAGTGCGCGGGCAAGTTCGACCCGTTTCTTCAGGCCGTAGGGCAGACGCGCCACGGGTGTCTTGCGGATCGCCTGAATTTCCAGAAAGTCGATGACCTTCTCGGCGATCTCGCGGTTCTCAATCTCTTCACGCTCCGCTGCGCCTTTCCAGAAGGATTGCGCCAGCATCCCGGTCTTCATCTGCGTCAGACGCCCCGTCATCACGTTGTCGAGCACCGACATGCCCTCGAAAAGCGCGATGTTCTGGAAGGTCCGGGCGATGCCCTGCTGGGCCACCTGATAGGGTTTCATCGGGGGCCGCTTGGCGCCCTTGTACCAGACCTCGCCCTCCTGCGGGACATAGAAGCCGCTGATCACGTTAAGCATCGAGGACTTGCCCGCCCCGTTCGGCCCGATGATCGCGCGGATCTCGCCCTCGCGGATGTCGAAGGAAATATCCTTGATCGCCTCCACACCGCCAAAACGCAGGGTGATGTTCTTCATCTCCATCACCGTCGGGCCGATGGTGCGGCCGTCATCGGTGACATAGCTGTCAGCCTGATCTTTCACGCTGTCCCTTTCCATAGTTCCCGCCTGCCCGGCGCTGGCCGCGCTCATTCCGCTGCCATCCGGCGGCTGACCGGCTGCACCGCGGCGTCGCGAATTTCGAGCGTCGCCTTGATCGAGCCCTTGCGGCCGTCCTCGTAGGTCACTTCCGTCTCGGTGCTGACCTTGTCGGACCCGTCATAGAGGGCGGCAATGATGTCGGCGTATTTCTCCTCGATGATCTTGCGGCGGACCTTGCGGGTACGCGTCAGCTCGCCATCGTCGGCATCGAGTTCCTTATGCAGCACGACAAAGCGGTGCACCTGACAGCCCGAAAGCATCTCGTCCTCGGCGACCGAGCGGTTCACCTCCTCCACATGAGACTGGATCGTGTCCATCACCTGCGGATGCCGTGCCAGTTCCTGATAGGAAGCGTAGCCGATGTTGTTGCGCTCGGCCCAGTTGCCCACCGCCGTCAGGTCGATGTTGATGAAGGCGGTGCATTCCGTGCGCTTGTTGCCAAAGACCACGGCCTCAAGAATGTTGGGGAAGAACTTGAGCTTGTTCTCCACGTATTTCGGCGCGAAGAGGCTGCCGTCGGCCATCTGGCCTACGTCCTTGGCGCGGTCGATGATGCGCAGATGGCCCGAGCTTTCCTCGATGAAGCCCGCGTCGCCGGTGGCGACCCAGCCTTCCGGGTCCTTGGTGTCGGCGGTGCTTTCGGGGTTCTTGTAGTATTCCACGAAGACGCCGGGCGAGCGGTAGAAGACCTCGCCATTGTCGGCGATCTTCAACTCCACGCCCGGGCAGGTGACGCCCACGGTATCGCTGCGCACTTCGCCATCGGGCTGCGCGGTGATGAAGACCGTCGCCTCGGTCTGGCCGTAGAGCTGCTTGAGGTTGATGCCGAGCGAGCGGTAGAAATCGAAGATTTCAGGCCCAATCGCCTCACCGGCGGTATAGCCCACCCGCACCCGGCTAAAGCCGAGGGTGTTCTTCAGCGGGCCATAGATCATCAACTCGCCCAGTGCGTATTTAGCACGGTCCATGAAGGAGACCTTCTTGCCGTCCAGAATGGCGGGGCCGACCTTGCGGGCATGGGCCATGAAAGTGTCGAAGAGCCACTTCTTGAACCGGCTCGCGTCCTCCATGCGGATCATGACGGAGGTCAGCTGCGTCTCGAAAACACGCGGCGGGGCGAAGTAATAGGTCGGCCCGATCTCGCGCAGGTCGACATGCATCGTGTCGGCGCTTTCGGGGCAGTTGGTGCAGAAGCCGGTCCAAAGCGCCTGACCCACGGAGAAGATAAAGTCCCCCACCCATGCCATCGGCAGATAGGCGAGAATCTCGTCATCGCGCTTGAGATCGTCGAACTCCGACGACGACTTCGCCGTCTCGATCACGTTGCGGTTGCTCAGCACCACGCCCTTAGGCTTGCCGGTGGTGCCCGAGGTATAGAGCATCACGCCGGTGGAATCGTAATCCAGCTTGGCCTGACGCGCCTCCAACTCGGCGATATGTTTCTCGCGGTTGGCACGGCCCATCTCCTGCACGGCGGTATATTGGTCAAGCTTGGAATGATCGTATTTGCGCAGGCCGCGCGGGTCGAGGTAGATCATCCGCTCGAAGTCGGGCAGTTGGTCCTGCACCTCGATGATCTTGTCGACCTGTTCCTGATCGCCCACCACGGCAAGGCGCGCGCCGCAATGGCCCATGACATAGGCCATCTCTTCGGCATTGGCGTCCTGATAGAGCGGCACCGGCACGGCCCCGGCCATTTGGGCTGCCATCATCGCCCAGTAGAGATAGGGACGGTTGCGCCCGATGATGGCGACGAAATCGCCCTCGTTCAGCCCCAGTTCCAGAAACCCGAGGGCCAGCGCCTCGACCTCGTCGCGGGTCTGCGACCAGGTCCAGCTTTGCCAGATCCCGTATTCCTTCTCCCGGTAAGCGGGGGCGTTTGCGAATTCACTTGCGTTGCGGTGCAACAGCGCCGGCACGGACTGAGGTCCGTCGGCACGCGTCAGCGGCTTGGCCAAATTGTCTTCCTCCCATGCCCGCCCTCCCCGGCGGGTTCGATCGCTTGTGCGATTCTATGATCCCACAAGTGACGTTCTCTTTTTTGTGGAGGTCAACTTTTTCCTGATCTTTTCCGAATTCTAACGAATTGTTACAGCGCCCCCGCGGCCCATTTTCCGCTAGTCGATCCCATTGGCGCGCTGCACTTCGCGCACATAGGTCACGATTGATTCCACCTCTGCCGGGGCAATCCCTTCGACCGGGGGCATATTGCCGAAAGACCAGTGATGCTGGCGCACGCCATTAGTGGCGGCGACCATGAAGGATGCGTCGCCGTGGTGGCTGGGCTCATAAATCTTGTGGATCAGCGGCGGACCAACCCCCTCGCGCCCGGCGGCGTTGCCCCCGTGGCAGGCGGCGCATTGCGCCTCGAACGCCTGCGCGCCGATCTGCGCGGGGCCGCTCAAGCTCTCCGGCACGGTGACCTTCACCATGGCCGCGCCGCTGGCAGCGGGGGCCGGGGCCTCTTCGGCCTGCCACCAGATATGCCCGCCTGCGAAAACCAGCGCCGCCGCTGCGCCTGCTCCGATTTTCTTGTTCATGCTCTGCCTTTCCGGTTTCCATTCGGCGCGCTTCTCGGGGCCTCCAGCGCAAGAAGGTCAAGCGCGATTTACGCGCGGCTCTTTGCCTTTCGCCCGCGCGGTGCTAGCCCTATGCGAAAGGATGCCGATGCAGATCACCGACGACCAAACCAAAGCGCTGACCAATGCCGGTCTGAACCTGATCGCTCAGGCGCTGACCATCTATGACAGCGACCTTCGGCTCGCGGTCTGCAACGCCCCGTTTCAATCCATGTTCGACTTGCCCGACCGGCTGGTGACCCCCGGCGCGCCCTTTGAGGATACGATCCGCCATCTGGCTGGCACCGGCGAGTATGGCGAGGTGGGGGATGTCGACGCATTCGTGGCCGAACGGGTGGAACAGGCCCGCGCCTTCGTGCCGCATTACATGGAGCGGACCCGCTCGAACGGGCGCACCATCAGCGTCGAAGGCTCACCCCTGCCGCAGGGCGGCTGGGTCACCGTCTATACCGATATCACCAACACCAAGCGGCAAGAGGCGCTGTTGCGCGCACGTTCAGACGCGCTGAGCGATCAACTGCTGTCCCATGCCGAACAACTGGCCGCCACGAACCGCCAATTGGAGGCGACGATCACCGCACTGGAGGAAGCCAAGCGGCAGGTCACCGAAAGCGAGGCCCGCACCCGGCTGACGACCGAGATGATGCCCGCCCATATCGCCCATGTCGACGCGAGCGGGCGTTACATCTACTCCAACCGCCGCCTTAGCAGCGTGATGCCGGGGCGGCCCAGCAACATCTACGGGCTGCATATCAGTGACGCGCTTGGGGCGGCGGCCTATGCGCGGATCAAGCCTGCGCTGACCCAAGCCTATGCGGGCAGCCCGGCGGTGATCGAATTCACCCATGACGAATCCGCCCGCCGCATTCGCGGTGCCTTTACCCCCGATGGGCGCGGCGGGGTCTATATCCTGTCGATGGACATCACCGAAGAGACCCAGACCCGTGTCGCCCTGCAACAGACGCTGAAACGCGAGTTGGCCTCGCGGATGATCTCTGGGCTGGCGCATGATTTCTCGAACCTTTTGACGATCATCCTCGGCATGCAATCGAAACTGGCCCGCCTGCCCGACATGCCGCCGCAAGCGGGTGAATTGGTCGAAGGCACCTTGGCCGCCGCGCGGCGGGGCGGCACGCTGCTCAGCTCCATCGCCGATGTGACCGAACCCCGCGCCCTGCGCCCCGTGGCCACCGACCCCGCCGCTTTGCTGAGTGAGCTTTCGACCCTCGCCGCCCCCACCCTGCCGCCGAAATGCGCGCTGGTGGTGCGCAATGACGTGCCCGAGGGGGCGGTGCTGCTCGACAAAGGCCGGGTGCAGGATGCGCTGTTGAACCTCATCCTCAATGCCCGCGACGCCTGCGGCGCGCGGGGCACGATCACGCTGACCCAACGGCTGGTGCATAACACATGGATCGAATGGGTGATCCACGACACCGGGCCGGGCTTTGCGCCCTCGGCGCTGGAGCGTGGGGTCGAGCCGTTCTTTACCACCAAGGGCAGCGAGGGGTCAGGGCTGGGCCTGTCGATGGTCTATGACATGACCAAATCCTCAGGCGGGGATCTGCGGCTGAGCAATGCGCCCGAGGGCGGCGCGCAGATCAGCCTGCGCCTGCCCTACCGCGCCGCCGTGCCCGCCACCACCGGGCTGGTGCTGCTGGTCGAGGACACCACCGATATCCGCGCCGTGGTGCGCGACATGCTCATGGATCAGGGCCATTCGGTGATCGAGGCCACCAGCGCGGATGAGGCCACCGCCCTCATCGCCGATCTGCCCGACATCGCGCTGGTGCTGTCGGACATCCAGCTGTCGGGCGAGGGCACCGGGATTGACCTTGCCCGCCGCATCGGCAGCAGCCTGCCGCTCTTGCTGATGACCTCCCTGCCCCCCGATCACCCGCTTTTCGTCGAGGCCCAGACCCTCGCGCCGGTGCTGCGCAAACCCTTTGAAAAAGACGATCTGCAAGCCTTGATCGCCCCATTGAAAGCCACCGCCCCATGAGCCGTGATACCGCCCCGCGCCCGCTGGTCACCATTCTGGATGACGAACCCGAGATCCGGCAGATGCTGTCGGACACGTTGCAGGAAGCGGGCTTCGACACGCTCAGCTTTGGCCGCGCGCGGGCCTTTGAGGCCGCATTGGCCAGCCATACGCCCGATGTCTGCCTTGTCGATCTGTCGCTGCCCGACACCGACGGGCTGACGCTGGTGCACCGTCTGGCGCTTGAGCAGGGCGCCATCGTGATCATCATCTCGGGCCGCGCGCAAGTGCAGGACCGTGTCACGGGGCTGGAACTTGGCGCCGATGACTACATCATCAAACCCTTCGACCCGGCCGAGGTCGTGGCCCGTATCCGCGCCCGCCTGCGCAGCGCTAAACCGACGCCGCAGGCCGGGACTACGGCGCGGTTCAACGGCTGGACCGCGCATTTCGACCGCTATGTCTTGCAGGACGCCTCGGGCGCCGAGGTCACCTTCTCCCATGCCGAGGGCGAGGTGCTGCGGCTCTTCCTCGATGCGCCGAAACGGCTGATCAGCCGCGCGCAGATGCAAGAAAGCCTCGGCGGTGTCGCCTCGGAAAGTTTCGACCGGGCGATGGACGTGCGCATCTCCCGGCTGCGCACGAAGCTTGGCGAAGACCCGAAGAACCCGCAGTTGATCAAGACGATCTACGGCGCGGGCTATATTTTCCTCGGCGATGTGGACTGGGACTGAGCGCGTTTAGAGCGCCGCCACCGCCCGCCCCAACACCTCGACTGCCGCGACCAAATCGGCCTCATCCGTGTCTTCTTCGAAGGCATGGCTGATCCCGTTGATCGACGGCGCGAACAGCATCGCCACGGGCATCAGCCGTGCCACATTGGTCGCGTCATGCAGCGCACCCGAAGGCATCTTGCGCCATTTGCCGGGGGCCACAGCTTCAGCCGCCTTCGCCAACGCATCGCGCAGCCGCGCGTCCATGGCAACCGGCTGCAGTCCCAGCATCGGGCCAAAGGACAGCTCCATCCCGCGGCCCTTGACAACCTCTTCAGCGGTTTCGCGAATGATCTTCTCCATCCGCCCCAAACGGTCGCTATCCCCGTCGCGCCATTGCATGGAGAACACGGCCTTACCCGGCACGATGGACGAGGCATTGGGGTGCAGGCTGACATGGCCGATGGTCCAGACGGTGCTCGGCGTCACCACATTGCGCAGCCGGTCGTTCAACAGACCGTTGAATTCCGACACCGCCTGAAAAGCATCGCGCCGCACCGCCATCGGGGTGGTGCCCGCGTGGTTCTGCTGGCCCTCAAAGGTCACCTTCATATCGCGGATGCCGACGATATCGCTGACCACGCCGATCTGCTCACCGCTGTCATCCAGCGTCGGCCCCTGTTCAATGTGCAACTCGATATAGCCAGTGAACTGCGCGGGATCGACGGGGCCGGTGACCATATCCGTCATCGCGCGGCGCGCCTCGGCCAAGCTGACCCCGGCGTCGTCGGTAAAGCCATCGGCCTCGGCCTGATCCAACGCGCCGGACCAGACGGTCGAACCGGTGGTCACGCCAAAGCGCCCCTCTTCGTCCTGAAAGGACACGACCGAGACTGCAGGCCCTCCGGCCTCACCCGCCGCGCGGGCGACTTCAAGCGCGGCGATCACGCCCAAGGCCCCATCAAGCCAGCCGCCTTCGGGCTGGCTGTCGGAATGCGACCCCAGCAGGATCGACGGGCCCTCAGCAAGCCCAAAGAGGTTGCCCATGGCATCGACCTCGACCTTCAGCCCCGCATCGCGCATCCGCCCGGCAAGCCATTCGCGCGCTTCCACATCGGCGGCGGAATAGGCCGGGCGCACCACGCCCTTGCCCACACCCGCAGCGCCGATAGCGCGCAGATCGTGCAGGTCTTTCAAGAAACGGGCGGCATCAATCTTCATTCTTCCAAACTTTCCTTACTCGGCGGCGACGGCCCCTTTCGCCGCCTCCACCTTGACGGCAGAGAACTTAAACTCCGGGATCTTGCCATAGGGGTCAACCGCTGGATTTGTCAGGATATTCGCCGCCGCTTCGACATAGGCGAAGGGCAGGAAGACCATGTCGGGAGATACCGCCCGATCCTCGCGGGCCATGATCTCGATACTGCCGCGCTTGGTCGACAGCCGCACATGCTCCCCCGGGGCCACGCCGAGACGGCGCAGGGTTGACGGGTGGAGCGAGCAATTCGCCTCGGGCTCCAGCCCATCAAGCACCTTGGAGCGCCGGGTCATCGAGCCGGTGTGCCAATGTTCCAACTGGCGCCCAGTGGTCAGGATCATCGGATAGGCGTCATCCGGCGCGTCATCCGGGGCCACGATCGCGGCGGGGGTGAATTTGGCGCGGCCTTCGGGCCGGGGGAACCCGTCGCTAAAAACAATGGCACGCCCGGGATCGTTTTCGCTGAGCGACGGGTAGGTCACCGCATTCTCCTGCGCCAGCCGCTCCCATGTGATATTGTCGAGCGAGGCCATGTTGCGCTTCATCTCGGCAAAGACCTCTGCCGGGCTTTCGTAGGACCAGCCCAGCCCCAGCCGCTTGGCCAGTTCCACCTCGATCCACCAATCCTCGCGCGCTTCTCCGGGGGGTGTCACCGCCGGGCGGCCCATCTGCACCTGCCGGTTGGTGTTGGTCACCGTGCCGGACTTCTCGGCGAAGGCCGAGGCGGGGAGGATCACGTCGGCGTAATTCGCCGTCTCGGTCAGGAAGATGTCCTGCACCACGAGGTGGTCGAGCTTCGCCAGCGCCGCGCGCGCGTGATCGACATCCGGGTCCGACATCGCCGGGTTCTCGCCCAGCACATACATCGCCTTGATCTCGCCCTCGTGCACCGCGTCCATGATCTCGGTCACCGTCAGCCCCTTCTCGGCGCTGAAATCATCCGAGCCCCAAACCTCGGTGAAGGCCGAGCGCACGCCGTCGTCGTCCACAGGTTGATAATCGGGCAGGAACATCGGAATGAGGCCCGCGTCCGAGGCGCCCTGCACATTGTTCTGCCCGCGCAGGGGGTGCAGACCGGTGCCGGGGCGGCCGACATGGCCGGTCATCAGCGCCAGCGAAATCAGGCAGCGCGAATTGTCGGTGCCGTGGATATGCTGGCTCACCCCCATGCCCCAGAAGATCATCCCCGCCTTGGCCCCGGCAAAGGTCCGCGCCACGTCGCGCAGCACCTCGGCCTCGATGCCGCAGACGGCGGCCATGGCCTCGGGCGGGAAATCCTTTAGATGCGCCTTCTCGGCCTCCCAATTCTCGGTATAGGCCTTAATATATTGCTCGTCGTAGAGACTTTCCTCCACGATCACATGCATGATCGCGTTCAGCATCGCCACGTCGGTGCCGGGGCGGAACTGTAGCATATGCGACGCAAACCGGCGCAGGCCCTGCCCGCGCGGGTCCATGACGATGAGCTTGCCGCCGCGTTTGGTGAACTGCTTGAAATAGGTCGCGGCGACGGGGTGGTTCTCCACCGGGTTGGCCCCGATCACGATGGCCACATCGGCGTTCTCAATCTCGTTGAAGGTGGCGGTGACCGCGCCGCTCCCGACATTCTCCATCAGCGCCGCGACCGAGGAGGCATGACACAGCCGCGTGCAGTGATCGACGTTGTTGTGACCAAACCCCTGCCGGATCATCTTCTGGAACAGATAGGCTTCCTCATTGGTGCATTTGGCACTGCCGAAGCCCGCCACCTCGCGCCCGCGCCCTTTCAGACCCTTGGCGGCAAAGTCGAGCGCCTCGTCCCAGGTCGCCTCGCGGAACACCTCGCCCCAGTTGCCCGGATCGACGTTCAGTCCCTTGGCGGGGGCATCTTCGCGGCGGATCAGCGGCGTGGTCAGGCGGTGCTCGTGGTGGATGTAGTCGAAGCCGAAGCGGCCTTTGACGCAAAGCCGCCCCTCGTTCGCCGGGCCGTTGATCCCTTCGACATATTTGACCTTGTTGTCCTTCACCTTCAGCGAAATCTGGCAGCCCACACCGCAGAAGGGGCAGACGCTGGCGACCTCCGTATCGTAATCGGCGCTGTCGCCGACCTGCGCCTCGTCCACCACGCTGGCGGGCATCAGCGCCCCCGTCGGACAGGCCTGTACGCATTCGCCGCAGGCCACACAGGTCGAGGCGCCCATGGGGTCGTCGATATCGAAGACCGGGTAAGCGTCATGGCCGCGCCCCGCCATGCCGATCACGTCATTGACCTGCACCTCGCGGCAGGCACGGACGCAGAGGTTGCACTGGATGCAGGCGTCGAGATTGACCCGCATCGCGACATGGCTGTCGTCCAAAAGCGGCACGCGGTCGCGCTCCAACTTCGGAAAACGGCTTTCCTCTACGCCATTCAGCGCCGCCATTTCGCGCATGTGGCTCGACTTGTCATGCGCCACGTCCTGCGCAGGCTGGTCGGCCAGCAGCAGTTCCATCACCATCTTGCGCGCATTCTCGGCCCGGGCGTTGTTGGTGGTGACGACCATCCCCTCGGCAGGCTCGCGGATGCACGACGCCGCCAGCACGCGCTCGCCCTCGATCTCAACCATACAGGCGCGGCAATTGCCATCGGGGCGGTAGCCGGGGGCGGGTTTGTGGCACAGATGCGGGATTTTCAAACCCCGACCGTTGGCGACCTCCCAAATGGTCATGCCAGCCTCGGCCTCGACGGTCTGCCCATCAAGCGTGAATGTGATCCTCTCGGCCATGGCTGCCCCCTCCCCTTGGCTGTTGCCCAAACTATAGGCAAAATCCGGCGCTTGTCAGGGGCCAATCCCGACACCCCGGCACGGATAAACGCCGCGCCAGTGCATTGCGGCGCATTGCATTGTATGGCCTGACAAGCTGCCCTATCACTTGGGCGAACAGTGAAAGCCATTTGATGTCCCACATTACCCTGATCCGCCACGGCCAAGCCAATTCCACCGCCAAGGACGAGCTGAGCTATGATCAACTCAGCCCGCTTGGCCATGAGCAAGCCGCGTGGCTGGGCGACCATCTGCGCCAGAGCGAGACCTACCACACAAGGCTCTATACCGGCACGTTGACCCGCCATATCGAAACGGCCGAGGGGATGAACACCGGGCTGGAGCCGATCCGCGATGCGCGGTTGAACGAGTTGGAGTATTTCACCCTCGCCAATCTGATGGAGCAGCAGCACAAGGTGCCCTTCCCCCGCGAGGGCGAATTCGTGCACCACCTGCCGCAGGTCTTTGACTATTGGAAAGCGGGCAAACTTGCCGATACGCCCGAAACCTATGAGAGTTTCGAGACGCGGGTGCAATCCGTCCTCGCCGAGATCGCTGAGGGCGAAGGCCCGGCGCTGGTGGTGACCTCGGGCGGGCTGATCTCTCTGGCGATGGCGCAGGCGATGGGCGTGGGGATTCCGGCGATGGCGCGGCTGGCGCTGGCGATCATGCATACGTCGATGCACCGGCTCTTTCCCATCGGCGGGCATTGGTCGCCGGTGCTGTTCAACGCCGTGCCGCATCTTGACCGGCCCGACCGCCGCCTTGCACAAACGCATATGTAACCCCTCGCCCGCGAAAGGCTGACCCATGCTGAAACTTCACTACGCCCCCGGCACGATCTCGGTCGCCGTTGCCATCGCCCTCGAAGAAGCGGGGCTGGACTATGAGCCGGTGAAGGTCGATTTCGCCAGCGCCGAACAGACCGCAGCACCCTATCTGGCGCTGAACCCCAAGGGCCGCGTGCCGACCCTCGTGACCGAAGCGGGCAGCGCCCTGACCGAGACCGGCGCGCTGTTGGACTATGTCGCCGCCCGCGCGCCCGAGGCAGGGCTGGTCCCTGCCGACCCTGAACGCGCGGCGCATATGCGCGGGGTGATGTATTACCTCGCCTCGACCATGCATGTGGCCCACGCGCATAAAATGCGCGGCCACCGCTGGGCCGATCAGCAATCCAGCTTTGACGATATGAAAGCCAAGGTGCCACAAACCATGGCCGATTGCGCCGCCTATATTGAGAACCACGCCTTCCGGGGTGACTTCGTCGCGGGCGATGCCCTGTCGCTGGCCGATCCCTATCTCTTTGTCGTCTCGGGGTGGCTGGCCGGTGACGGGGTCGACCGCGCGGCTTACCCACGGCTCGACACCTTCGCCGCCCGGCTGGAAGACCGCGACAGCGTCAAGACCATGCGCGCGAAAGGACTTTTGGCATGACCCATCTATGGCTCCGCGCCGAGCAGCGCGACAATGAGACCCGCACCGGGCTGACGCCCGAAGGGGCCGCCGCGCTGATCGCATCAGGCATGAAGGTAAGCGTCGAAGACAGCGACAGCCGCGTGATCCCCACCGCCGCCTATGCGCAGGCGGGCTGTGAGATCGTTCCGGCCCATAGCTGGCCCGAGGCCCCGCGCGATGCGGTGATCTTTGGCCTCAAGGAACTGCCCGAAGACGGCACGCCCCTGCCGCATACGCACATCATGTTCGGCCATGCCTACAAAGGCCAATCCTCGGGCCGCAAACTGTTGCAGCGGTTCAAGGCGGGCGGCGGCGCGCTGCTGGATTTGGAGTATCTGACCGATGACAATGGCCGCCGCGTTGCCGCCTTTGGCTATTGGGCGGGTTTCGCGGGAGCGGCCGTCTCGGTCAAATGCCGCATCGCGCAGCTGCGCGGGGAGACTTGCGGCCCTGTTGCGCCCTACGCTGACGCCGAAGCTCTGAAAGCCGCACTAACCGAAGAACTCGCCCAAGTCGACGCAAGCGGCGACCGCGCGCTGGTCATCGGCGCTTTGGGCCGGGTGGGCCGCGGGGCGAGCGATCTTTGCGCGGCACTTGGCATCCCCGTCACCGGTTGGGACATGGCAGAGACGGCTCACGGCGGGCCCTTCCCCGAAATCCTCGACCACGCCTATTTCTTCAACTGCATCCTCGCGGGGCCAGACACCCCCGCCTTCGTCCGCCCCGATGCCCCTCAGGCCGAGCGTGCCCTGCGCGTGATCGGCGACATCGCCTGCGACCCCGACAGCGCCTTCAACCCCGTGCAGGTCTATGACCGCGCGACCACTTGGGCAGAGCCAGCGCTGCGCGTGCATGACGCCCCGCCGCTGGATGTCATGGCCATCGACAACCTGCCATCCATGCTGCCGCGCGAAAGCTCAGAAGATTTCGCGGGCCAGTTGCTGCCGACCCTGCAGGCGCTGCCAAAGACGGATCATGCCGTCTGGCAACGTGCTCGAGATCTGTTCGATCAGCATGTCGCCGAGGTCTGACCTTCAGGAAAAGAACCGGTAGTACAGCCAGTCCGGCAGAAAGCGCCCCAAACGGAACAGCAGTGAGAAGCCGTACGGGAAGTCCAGTTTAAAACTGTCCCTGTTCATATGCTCGAAGACACGGCGCGCGGCGTCATCGGGCTCCATCAAAAAGGGCATTTTGAAATCGTTCTTGTCGGTCAACTGGGTCTTGATAAAGCCCGGGTTGATCGCCTGCACCTGCACGCCCGTCTTGCGCAGATCGGCATGCATACACTCCGCCAAGGACAGCGTCGCCGCCTTGGAGGCCGTATAGCCGATGGAGCCGGGCAGCCCGCGATAGGCGGTCAGGCTAGAGGTGATGACGATATGCCCATGATCGCGGGCGACCATCTGCGGCACCACCTGCCCCAAGACGCGCATCAAGCCGGTGAAGTTCACATCGGCCATAGTCACCCCATGTTTCGCGTCCCACTCCTGCGCGCCGAAGGGCCAATAGGCCCCCGCCAGATAGACCAGCCCGTCGATTGGCCCCACATCCTTCGCCGCCTGTGCGACGTCTTCGTCATCGGTCACATCCATGACCCGCACCCGCGCCCGCCCCGGCAGCGCCTGCGCGAGTTCGGTCAGCTTGTCTTCGGACCGGGCAGAAAGGATCACCTCGGCCCCGGTGCGGCTTAGCTGATGCGCCAATGCTGCGCCAAGCCCGTCGCTCGCGCCCACCAGCCAATAGGTCTTGCCTTGCCAGTCTTTCATCTTTCCTCCGCCGGTCGCAGGGTGGCGACCAATTCTGCTACTTTGATCCCGAACTTCCGAAACTGGCTGCGATTGACGATGGTGCCATCGGGGGTGAGATACATCCAATCGACGGTTTTCAGCACATGGCTGCCCAGTTCCTCGGGCAGTTGGATACGATAGCGCAACTGCAATGTCGGACCAGCCTGAACGCCCTGCCCCACCCCGATCACATCCGGCGCGGTGCTGGTGAAACGGCCATTCTCGCCCAGTGTCACGGTCCATTCGCGCTGCTGACGCGAGCCATCGTTATAACGAAAACTCTCGGCCACAGTGGCGACATCGCCCTCCCAAGACACGTCGAACTTGGCCGTGAAACTGCTGGTGACCCGACCAAGGGGGCCGAAAATCACCCCCTCGCAAATCATCTGGTCGCGTAGATGCAACCGCAGATCAAAGACGGGGAAGGAATCCACATAGTCGCTGGGCAATTGCCCGTGAAACTCCCCCAACCGGCGGCGCAGGAAGGTGAGCAATAGACCAAGGCCCAGCCCCACAGCGATAAAGATCAGCGGCTCTGTCACGATGTCTCCACGTCTTTTGCACCGGCGAGAAGAGCGATCGCCAGCAATTTCAGGGCGCAAGGTACACCGGCATAGAACCAGATCAACAGGGAGATGGATGTGTCGGAACTGGTCCCCGTTGCGATCTGCAACCCTGCACTTTCTAGGGCGGGAAGTAGGGCCCCCGCCGCGAAAGCCAAGGTCAGTTTGGACACGAAAGACCAAAGGCCAAAGCCTTCGGCTGCCGAGGGGGAAATCTGCGCCATGCGGCTGGCGAACATGGCAGGCAGTAGGGTGAGGTCGGCCCCCAAAACCGCGCCGGAAGCCAGACAGACCAAGGCGAAAAGCACCACATCCCCCGGCCCCAGAAACAGCGCCCCGCCGAAAGCGGCGATGCCCAAGGCCATCGCCGCCAAGAGCACCCGGCGCGGGCCGTGGCGTTCGGCCAGCATCCCCCAAAGTGGTGCTGCCGCAGCCGCCGCGATGAAAAACAGCAGCAAGAGCGGCCCCTCCCATCCCGGTGCCTCAAGCGCCAGTTCGACGTAGAAGAGAAACAGGGTCGAGGTCACGGCAACCGGGGCGGCATTGACCAAGGCGATCAGCAACAGCCGCCGCGCCTGCCCGTCACGCAAGACGGTGCCGAAACCGCTCGCGCCCGGCAGTCCTGTCGCCCGCCACTCCCTGCGCATCGCGACCACGGCCCAGAGCGCCAGAACCGTGAAACCCACCGCAAATCCGGCAAAGGGCTGGTTCAGCGCCATGCCCAGCAGCAGGGGCGCAACAGAGGCGTGACAGACGCCCAAAAGCGCCCCGGTCTCGCGCCAGCGGGCGAGGGTCAGATGCCCGGCCCCCGGCAGGCTGTCGGCCTTGGCCACCCCTTGGGCATAGAAACTGATGGTTAGAAAGCTGAAGGCCGAGAAGACCAGCGTCAGCATCAGCGCGAACCACAGCACGGGCGCCATCGGCGCGGGCACCGCGAAAAGCCCCAGCATCGCCAGCGCCATCACCGCCCCCGCCACCGTCACCGCCAGCCCGCGTTTGTGGCGCAGCGCTTGGGCCAGCCATCCGAGCGCCGGGTCTTGCACCACGTCCAACAGCCGCAATCCAAAAAGCACAGAGCCAAGCGCCGTCAGCGAAACCCCGTATTCATCGACATAGAACTTCGGCGCGTGAATGTAGATTGGCAGCCCCGCCGCGGCGAGCAATGCGGCGAAAAGCGCATAGGCGGGCAGCCGGGCCGCGCGCGCCCTCATCGCCCGCCCGCGCCATGGGCCGCATCGCGGGAAACCTCGACCTGCGGTGCCTCGGGGCGGTTGCGGAACCCGGCCCCTTTGAGCCAGAGCTTCAGCGCCTGCCAATGGATCAACGCCAGCACCCGCCGCGCCCCAAAGGGGCGGCGCAGCAGCGACCAGAGGATACGGCCATTGGTCAGCGGCGCCCGCGGCCCGGTCAATGTGGCGATCAACCCATTCTCCCCATCCGAGAAATCGATCCAGATGCCGATCCGCTCAGCACTTATGTCAAAGCGAAAGACATAGCCGCCCGAGATGTCCTGAAAGGGCGAGACATGCATGAGCTTTGCAGCTCGCAAGCGATCCTCGGACGCGATGGGGCGCAGGTCGGGGTGATGGCAAAGATAGGAATGCCGGTCGCCATAGGTATTCGTGACCTCGGCAATCACGGCAATCAGCGCATCATCGGCCCGACGGCAGAGCCAAAAGCTGACCGGGTTGAAGACATGGCCCAGCACCCGCGGCTGTGCCAATAGTTCGATCCGCGCGACCCCGGTGATGTCATGCGCCGCCAAAACCTCGCGCACCCAAGGGGCGGCGCGCCCCTGCCCCGGCGGGCCGCCGTGGTCGCTGTCATGCAGGCTGGTCACATTCGCACCGTTGCGGGCGAAAAGTGCGGGCGTCCTTAGCGCCTCGGCCTCGGCATCGCAGATCACATAGTCGACCGAATAGCGGAAACGGTTCTCGACCGCGCCCTTGCGGCCATGGAAGGTCTGGCCGCGGATATGATCGACCTGAGCCGTCACTCCGCCGCCAAGGGCGCCGCCCGCGCGGCCCGCATCCGTTCGACCACATCCACCGCGCTGGCCAGCCCGTCTTCGTGGAAACCATTGCGCAGCCACGCCCCGCAGAACCATGTGTTATGGCTGCCGTTGAAGGCGCGTACCTCGTCCTGCGCGGCCAAGGCGGCAAGGTCATAGACCGGATGGCGCAGGGTCACTTGGTCATAGATCAACTCCTCGCGGATGGTGCGTTTGGTGTTGAGCGTGACAAAATGCGGATCGTCCTGCGGGATCGGTTGCAGCGAGTTCATCCAATAGGTCAGGTCGATCCGGTCGGACTTCTGCTCGCGATCCTCGGTATAGACCCATGACGCCCAAGTGGAGCGCCGCTTGGGCATGATATTGGCATCGGCATGCAGCACGATGTCATTGGGCTGGTAGCGGATGGCGCCGAGGGCGCGTTGTTCAGCGTCCGTCGGATCGGAAAGCATCGCCAGCGTGTCATCGGAATGGGTGGCAAAGATCACATCGTCGAAGGTCTCCCACTCCCCGCCATAAGCGCGGACCTCGGCCCCCTGCGCCGTGCGGCGCACCGCCTGCACAGGGCTGTCGGTGCGCAGATCGACACCTTTGGCGCGCAGCGCACTCTCCAACCGGTCAACATATTGGCGCGAGCCGCCTTTGACCGTGTACCACTGATGCTGGCCCGAATAGTTCAGCAGCGCGTGGTTTTCGAAAAAATTGACCATGGCATGGGCGGGGAAATCCATGATCTTTTCCGTCGGCGTAGACCAGATCGCGCCCGACAGGGGCGACAGGTAGAAGTCGCGGAAATATGGCCCGGTGCCCAACTGGTCGAGAAACTCTGCGATGGTCATCGACGGGTCGCGCGACACGGCCAGCGCGTTCTTGTTGAAATGCAGAATGTCCCGCAGCATCCGCAGAAAGGGCGGGCTGAACATATTGCGTTTCTGGGCGAAAACCGCGTTGAAATTGGTCAGCGCATATTCCAGCCGCCCGCCATCGATCGACGCGCCAAAGCTCATGTTCGAGGGTACGACCGGCACGTCCAACTCCGCAAAGAGCGCCGCAAGATGCGGGTAGTTGGCATAGTTGAACACGATGAACCCGGTATCGACCGGCTGATCGCCATTCTTGCCCGCGATCACCGTCCGCGCATGGCCGCCGATCTTGGCCCCCGCCTCATAGAGCGTGACGCGGTCCGCAGGTGCCAGCATATGCGCCGCCCCCATGCCGGAAATCCCGCCGCCAATCACGGCGACACGCCGCCCAAGCGGCTGTTGAGGGAGGGTACTGTCGTTCAGAGCTTCGAAAGGCATAGGCGTCCTGCTTTGGTCCGGAACTTTGGATATGGGGCACCCACGGGTAAAGGGGAGTTAAAGTTGCAGCGCCCGATAGATTTTCTTGGAAGAATGCACGCAGCACCGCGACCGCGTGCAAGCCCTTGGAGGGCACTAGGACAGCAAGCTGTCGAGCGCGGCTTGCCCGCGGCTGAGTTGGCCCAAATAGCTGTCGGTGTCGATATTGGCCCCGCAGACGATCACGCCGACGCGCCGCCCGGCCAATTGCCCGCGCAGAGGGCCGAGCGCGCCCGCCATCGCGGCCCCGGCGGCAGGTTCCACCGCCAGTTTCGCCGCCTGTTGCAGCACCACCATCCCGGCGCAGATCGCATCGTCGCTGACCGTCACCACGTCATCGACATAAACCGCGCAGAGCGCATGGCCGAAAGGCAGCGCCATCGGCGGGCCGAGGCTGTCGGCGATTGTGTTGACCTGGGGGATCGTCACCGGCGCGCCGGAGGCGAGGCTTTGCGACATGCTGTCGGCGCCCTCGGGCTCCACCCCATAGACCCGACAAGCGGGGTTGATCGCCTTGACCGCGGCGGCGACACCGCTGATCAGCCCGCCACCGCCGACAGAGACGACGACCGCGTCCAAATCCGCCACCTGCGCCATCAGTTCCAGCCCCACCCCGGCAGTGCCGAGGGAGGTGTGCAGCCCCTCGAAAGGATGGATAAAGAACCGCCCCTCTTCGCGCACCAGTCGCTCGGCCTCGGCAAAGGTCTCTTGCCCGGCGGGTTTCATGATGACCTCGGCCCCGGTGGCACGGGCGAGGGCGACGCGAAAAGGGTTGGCATTGTCCTGCATCACCACCTTGGCGCTGATGCCAAGCTTGGCCGCGGCCCAGCCTGCGGCGATGGCGTGGTTGCCCGCGCTGGCCGCGGTGATCCCGCGCCCGCGGGTGTCATCGTCAAGCTGTCGCGCCACCGAAAGCGCGCCGCGGGCCTTGAAGGTGCCGGTATGCTGAAAACACTCCAGTTTGAGCGCGACCCGCGCGCCGCCAAGCACATCATCGACCATGGGAGAGGAGAGCATCACCACCGGCGTTTGCAAGATATCGCTGCGCAACGCGGCGGCCCGCGTCTGCATCGCCTCCAGCGTCATCCCGGTAATGTCCACGTCGTTCATTCAGCCGTTCCCTTCGGGTGTCCTTAGGGGAACAATAGCCTCGGTTTTGGCTTCTGCCAGTTCTTCGAAGTCGAAATTATGCAAGCGCCCCGCGCGTTTGGCGGCTTTTTCGCTGCTGACTTTGATCTCTTCCACGTCCCGCCGCGCTTGGGTGAAATGCCGGTCGAGATTGCCCACCCGGGTCGCCAGACGTTCGACGTCCTTGTTCAGATTGCCCAGCTCCTTGCGGATCGCGCCTGCCTGTTCACGCATCCGCGCGTCCTTCAGGATCGCACGCATGGTATTGAGCGTGGCCATGCAGGTGGTCGGGCTGACGATCCAGACGCGTTTCTCAAAGCCTTCGCGCACGAGTTCGGAAAAATTCGCGTGCAACTCGGCATAGACCGCCTCGGAGGGCAGGAACATCAAGGCGCCTTCCGCCGTCTCCCCCTCCAGAATGTATTTGTCGGCGATGGCATTGAGGTGCACCCGCACGGCGGTCTTCATCTGCTGGGCGGCGGCGCGGGTCTCGGCTTCGGTCTTGGCGCGGCGCAGGGCCTCATAGGCCTCCAGCGGGAATTTACTGTCGATCACGATCGGGCCCGGCGGGTTGGGCAGATGGATCAGGCAATCGGGCCGCTTGCCGTTGCTGAGCGTGGCTTGCAGCGAATAGCTGTCGCTTGGCAGGGCTTTCGACACGATATCCCTCAACTGGATTTCACCGAAGGATCCGCGCGTCTGCTTGTTGCTCAGGATGTCTTGCAGCGACAGCACGTCGCCCGACAGTTTGGTGATATTGTCCTGCGCCTTGTCGATGGAGGCGAGCCGTTCCTGCAACTGCGCAAGGCTGGAGGTGGTGCGTTTGGACGAGCCGTGCAGCGTCTCGGTCATGCGCTGCTGCATCTCGGCCAGCGAACGGGCCGAGCGGGCGGCGTTGTCGGCCAGACGGTCCTGCATCTGCTGCTGCACATAGGCCAGCCGCGCTTCCATCGTCTGCATCATCTGCGCTTGGGTATTGCTTTGCGTGTCCGAGACCATTTGCAAGCCACCGCGCAACTGCTCCTGCCCCTGCCCCAATTGCTGCACATGGCCGCCAAGCACCCGCATTTGCTGCGCCAAGGGGGCCGCCACACGGGCCGAACGGCCCGCGGCGCGGACCGCCATGATCAGCAGGATGACGATGAGCAACAGCAGCCCCGCGCCCGCAAGGGCCAAGAGCGTCACAGGGTCGGAGAGGGTCAGGGTCGTGCTGCCAAGCTCCATCAAGTGCGCCCGAAGAGCCGTTCGATATCGGCGAGTTTGAGTTCAACATAGGTGGGCCGCCCGTGGTTGCACTGGCCCGAATGCGGCGTCGCCTCCATCTCGCGCAAGAGCGCGTTCATCTCTTCGGCGCGCATCCAGCGGCCCGAGCGGATCGAGCCATGACAAGCCACCCGGCTCAGGATCGCTTCGATCTTGGCCTGAACGATGTTGCTGCTCTCGCCCTCAGCCAACTCATCGAGCACGTCGAGGATCAGCGCACGGGCGTTCACGGTGCCGAGGATCGCAGGCGTCTCGCGCACTGCGATGGCGCTGCCGCCGAAGGCTTCGATGCCGAGGCCGAGTTTCGCCAGTTCCTCCGCCAGTTCCAGCAGGCGCGCGCAGTCATTGGCGGAGAGTTCGACGATCTCGGGGATCAGCAGCGCTTGGGCCGCGACGCCGTTCTCGTTCATCTGGCGCTTGAGTTTCTCATAGACCAGCCGCTCATGCGCGGCGTGCTGATCGACGATAACCATGCCATTGGCGGTCTGGGCGATGATGTAATTTTCGTGCACCTGCCCCCGCGCGGTGCCAAGCGGGTAGTCGGGGGCGGGCGCGGCCTCTTCCGCTTCGGGGGCGGCGGCATGGCTCGGCGCGGGGGTCTCGGGCAGCGGCGTGCCCTCCACCCGGCCCCAAACGCCTGCGGTCTCGGCAAAACCGGGGGCCTGCGCCTGATAGGCGGCCTCCCGCGCGGCGGGGCTGGGGCGGTCCATGCCCGCGCGGTCCATCTGATAGACCCGCGCGCCCTGCGGCTCGGGCTGCATCGCGCCCAAGGTCGCCTGCGCCACGGTGGTCGAAGCGCGGTGGCCCGCTTCAGCCAGCGCGTGGCGCAGGGCCGAGACGATCAGCCCGCGCGCCAACCCCGGATCGCGAAAGCGCACTTCGGATTTCGCGGGATGCACGTTCACATCGACCAGCGTCGGCGGGCATTCCACGAAAAGCGCCGCCGCCGGGTGACGGTCGCGGCTGAGGAAATCGAAATAGGCGCCGCGCAGTGCGCCCGTCAGCAGCTTGTCCCGCACCGGGCGGCCATTCACGAAGAGATATTGCGCCACGGCAGAGCCGCGCGAGTAGGTCGGCAGAGCAGCGAAACCGGTCAGATGCAGCCCCTCGCGCATCGCATCAATAGGCAGGGCATTCTCGGCAAACTCCCGGCCCAGCACCTGCGCCAGACGGCCATGCAGCGCATCGAAGAGATCGCCCTGCTCGGCCTCGGCGCGGAACACATCGCGGCCCTTACCGTCACCCGCGACATCGCGCAGCACGAAACGCACGAAGGGCTCGGCCATGGCCAGCCGTTTGATAACATCGCCGATCGCCTGCGCTTCGGCTCGGTCGGTGCGCAGGAATTTGAGCCGCGCAGGCGTGGCGAAGAACAGATCGCGCAGGGTGACGATGGTGCCGCCGTTCAACGCCGCCGGGCGCACCTCGCCCATGCGGCCCCCGTCGACAGTGATCTCGGCCCCGTCGAACCCAGCCGCGCGGCTGGTGATCGTGAGCCGCCCGACAGCACCGAGCGAGGGCAGCGCCTCGCCGCGGAAGCCGAAGGTGTGGATATCCAGCAGGTCGGAGCCGTCGATTTTAGAGGTCGCATGACGCGACAGGGCCAGCGGCAAATCTTCGGGCGCGATGCCGCAGCCATCATCCGTCACGCGGATCATCGTCTTGCCGCCATCGGCATATTCCACGGTGATGCGCCGCGCGCCCGCGTCGATGGCGTTCTCAACCAGCTCCTTGACCGCCGAGGCGGGCCGTTCGACCACCTCGCCTGCGGCGATGCGGTTGATCGCGGAATCGTCCAATTGACGGATGACGGGGCGAATTTCGCTTATATTGGGGGTCGGGCTGGGCATACCGCAAGACCTAGCATAGCGGCTTTTGATTCTGCCAGATGTGAATGCGTCTATGAGAGCCGGGTATCAGAGGTTCTGGGCAAAGTCAGCGGACCGCCGCCAAAGGTGGGGCGATCCGCTGCTGGGTCGGCTACTCGGCGCACTGGTGCTTTTGTTATTCCGGTCTTATCAGAGCGGCGGGCGACCCGGGTACAAGTCGTCTCCGGCGGAGCTTGCCACCTGTATAGACGCAGGACGAATCACAGGTCAAAGCAAAAGCGAATCAGTCGCCGATAAAACGAATCGTTGCGATTCGGTTAAGCAATGGGCGCGGCGGCGCCTCTATGCCGATGCGGCCCCATCACTGCCGCGGCGCCAAGGATCAGCCCTGAGACAGTCGCGATCATCCCCGCCGCCGAGACCGAATCCCGCAGCCCGATCCACAGCGGCCCGTAACCTGCCAAGACATAGCCCAAAATCGCGGCCACCGTGGCAAAACCCACCGACCATGCGATCTGATGCTCCAGCCGGTTGGTCATCATCCGCGCGGCAGCGGGCGGGCAGATGAACATGGCGATCACGATGATGCTGCCCACCGCGTCAAAGGCGGCCACGGCGGCAATGGCAGCAACGATCACCAGCCCGAGGCCCAATGGGCCGGTCTTCATCCCGATGGTGCGGGCAAAGCCTTCGTCGAAGGTGCTGATCTTGAGCGGACGCCAAAAGAGCGCCGTGAACAGTGCCACGAAAAGCAGCGTCACCGCCATGCGCGGCAGCTCTACCGGGATGGTCGCCAGCGCCTCGGGGTCGAGCAGCGACGCCCAGCCGGTGGCATCCAGCCAGATTAGGCTTTCGAGATTGCCATAAAGCGCATGTTCCACGTCGAGATGCACATTACTGGTGTCGGATTGTTCCAGCAGCAACACGCCGCCCGCGAACATCGCGGTAAAGACCACGCCCATGGCCGCGCCGGATTCGATCTTGCCCAAACGCCGCACGCCTTCGATGGCCAGCACGGCGCCCAGCGCTGCGCCCGCCGCGCCCAGCAGCATCGGCCAAGTGCTGACCACACCGGTCAGCAGGAACGCCACGACGATCCCCGGCAGCACCACATGGCTAATCGCATCGCCGATCAACGCTTGGCGGCGCAGGACAAGGAAGTTCCCCGGCAAGGCGCAGGCCACCGCCACGAAGATGCCCGTCAGCATCGGCACCAAGGACAGGGGGACAAATTCGGAACCGTTCATGCCATCACCCCGCCGCGCATGTCGATGCGGCTGTCGATTTCGCGGATTTGGTCGGCGGTCAGCACCGTCTCAATGGGGGTCAGACCGTCATATTGCTGGGCCGCCGCCTCGTAAGCCGGATCGCGGCGGATCAGTTGCCAGCGGGTTTCATCGCGCAGCGCCTTGGCCGCGCGGCCCCGGCCCGCCTTGGTGGCGACCCCATCGGGCAGGGCGTAGCCCTCGGCCCGCAGCAGGCGCAGGGTGAGTTGTTCATAGATCGGCTGCCCATGGGCCAAGGCCAAGAGCCCCTGCCGCAGATGGACCAGACGCTGATAGCGCCGATGCCGCAGTAGCGCCGACAGCGCCCCGCGCCCCGGTGCCAACAGCAGCGACAGCGCAAAGAGCGCGAAGCCCACCAGAACAATGATCGGCCCCGTCGGCAGGTTCGGCTGGGCCGCCGACAGCGCCGCGCCGATATAGGCCGCAATGCCGCCGAGCGCGCCCGAAATCAGCACCACATGGTCGGTTCGTTCGCTCCAGAAACGCGCGGTGACGGGCGGGATGATCAGCAGCGCCACGATCAGGATCAGCCCCACGATCTTGAGCCCAACCACCGTCACGGCCAGCACCAGCCCCATCATCGCCAGATCCGTGCGCGGCACGTTCTGCCCGATGGCGGTGCCATATTCGGGATCGAAAGAGGCCAGCGTCAGCGGGCGGCGCAAGAGCAACACCAGCGCCAGCGTCAGCGCCGCCGCCACGGCGATGATCAGCGCATCGCTGCGCAGCATCCCGGCGGTGGAGCCCAAAAGGAAATCCTCTAGCCCCGCCTGTCGCCCCGCGCTCATGGTCTGGATCACCGTGAGCAGCACGATGCCAAGGCCAAAGAAAACCGACAGGACCGAGCCAATCGCCGCATCTTCGGCCAGTCGCGTGCGGTTGCTGAGCCATGAGACCAAGAGCAGCCCCACCCCCGCCGACAGCGCGGCCCCCAGCAGCAGGCCGATCAGATTGCGCCCATCGCCGCCCAAAGCGACCATCACCATGAAGGCCAGCGCTACGCCGGGCAGTGTCGCATGCGAAATCGCATCGCTCACCAACGCCCGTTTGCGCAGAAACAAGAAGGTGCCGCCGACGCCTGCAGCCATGCCCAAAAGCGTGGCCCCCAGCGTCACCAGCGTGGCGTTGTAGCCCAATTGCAGTGTCAGCGCGTCCCAGATCATGACAGTTGCAAAGCATCCATCTGCGCGCCCGCCAAACGCCCGCCATAGGCGTCTTGCAGGTGGTTGGACTTGAAAACCTCAGCGACGCTACCCTCGGCCACGCGGTGGGTGTTGATCAGGAAGACATTGTCGAAATACTCAGGCACCGTGGACAGATCATGGTGCACGGCGACGACCGTCTTGCCCCCATCCCGCAGGGATTTAAGCACCGCGATGATCGCCTTTTCCGTCGCCGCATCGACCCCGGCAAAGGGTTCGTCGAGCAGGTAGAGGTCCGCATCCTGCGCCAAGGCCCGCGCAAGGAACACCCGCTGCTGCTGGCCGCCCGAGAGTTGGCCGATCTGGCGGGTGGCGAAATCCTCCATCCCGACGCGGGCCAGACAATCGGCGGCGCGGGCACGGTGCACGGTGCGGATGCGGCCCAAAAGGCCCAGTTGCGGGTAAAGCCCCATCAGCACCACGTCGATCACGCGGGTCGGGAAATCCCAATCCACGCTTGCACGCTGCGGCACATAGGCGATGCGGTGGCGCTGCTCGGCCACGGGTTTGCCATAGACGGTGGCGGTGCCCGCCAGCGGGGTAAGGATGCCCAAAGCGGCCTTGAGCAGCGTCGATTTCCCCGCCCCGTTCGGCCCGATGATCGCCGTCATCTTGCCCGGCGCGACGGTCATATCCACCGAAAAGACCGCAGGCTTCTGCCCGTAGGAAACGGTCATGCCACGCAGGGCGAGCGGGCTGTCGGCGCGGGCGGTCGGCGCGGTCTCACGCGTGCTGGCGAGTTCGAGTGTCATGGATCAGCTTCCCTGTGCCAGCTTGCCGGTCATCCCGCCCGCATCCACCGGCGCGCCGAGCGCGCGAGCGATGGTGGTGACGTTGTGATCGATCATACCGATATAAGTGCCCTCATAGCTGCCGGGTTCCCCCATGGCGTCACTATAGAGCGACCCGCCGATCACGACCTCATGACCGCGCGCCGCAGCCCCCTCGACCAGCGCGCGCATGTTACGGTCGGACACCGAGGTTTCGACGAAAACCGCGCCAATCTCGCGTTCGACAAGCTCATCGACCAGCGAAGAGATGCGGTTGAGCCCCGCCTCGCTGTTGGTCGAGATGCCTTGAATGCCGATCACCTCGAAGCCGAAGGCGCGCCCGAAGTAGCTGAAAGCGTCATGCGCCGTGACCAAGACGCGCTGGCCTTCGGGCACCTGCGCCACGGTCTCGGCGGCATAGGCGGCGAGTTGGTCCAGTTCCGCACGGTAGGTCTTGGCATTCGCGGCAAAGCTCTCGGCCCCTGCCGGATGTGCTTCGCTCAGCGCGCGGGTCACCTCATCCACCACGGCGGTCCATGTCTTGGGGTCCATCCAGACATGCGGGTCATAGCGGCCCTCGTAATCCGGGTGGCTGAGCAGCCCCTCCTTGGGCAGGGCTTCGGCCACGGCGATCACGGCGCGTTTGCGGCCCAGATCCTCAAAGAACCGCTCCATCTGCGCCTCAAGGTAAAGGCCGTGCCAGAGCACCAGATCGGCCCGGGTCAGCGCCACGATGTCGCTGCGGGTCTGGCGGTAGCTGTGCGGATCGACGCCCGACCCCATGAGCGAGCGGACCTCAACCAGATCGCCACCGATCCGCCGGGCGGCGTCAGCGATCATGCCGGTGGTCGCAACGACGTTGAGCTTTGGCGCGGCAAAGGCAGCGGGCGCGGCCCCGAGCAGGGCAAAAGCGCTCAGGCCGCCGATCAAAGCGCTGCGGCGTGACGGGCGAAAGGGATCAGATGCATGTGTCATGGGGGTATTAATGAGAACGATTCTCAATTAAGTCAACAGTTGAGAATGGTTCTCATTAACAGTTTCCACATTTCGCCTATTTTTCAGGCATTCGACCGGTGACGCGGGGTTAGCGTCGCTTGCTTTGGCCCTTGCCCCATGCCATTTTGCGCGCCTGACCAAACCGGAGAGACCCCGATGGCCACCCAGACGACCCCGCAGCAACGTGAGACAGAGACCGACGCGCCGGGCCATCTGCCCCAGGTCACCGAACCCCGCGTCGAACCGATGCCGCTTGATATGGATTGGCTGCGCTCGGTGCAGGCGAACACCTCGGCGATCGAGCGCCGCGCCGCCGCCCTGCCCGCCCGCCGTTCGCTGAAAAAGGACCACCAAGCCGCGTGGCTGCTGCGCGCGGTGACCTGTATCGACCTGACGACCCTTTCAGGCGACGATACCGCGCGCCGGGTCGAGCGGCTTTGCGCCAAGGCGCGCCAACCGATTGCGCCCGATCTGCTCGAGGCGCTTGGCATGGCGCCGATCACCACCGGCGCGGTCTGCGTCTATCACGAGATGATCCCCGCCGCGCGCCGCGCGCTGGAGGGCACGAACATTCCCATCGCCGCCGTCTCAACCGGGTTCCCGGCAGGGCTGTCGCCCTTGGAACTGCGCATTCGCGAGATCGAGATGAGTGTTGAGGCCGGGGCGAGTGAGATCGACATCGTGATCTCGCGCCGTCATGTGCTCTCAGGCGACTGGCAGGCGCTTTACGATGAGATGCGCGCCTTCCGCGAGGCCTGCGGAGAGGCCCATGTAAAGGCGATCCTCGCCACCGGCGAATTGGGATCGCTGCGCAATGTGGCCCGCGCGTCGCTGGTTTGCATGATGGCCGGGGCCGATTTCATCAAGACCTCGACCGGCAAGGAAAGCGTGAACGCCACCCTGCCCGTGAGCCTCGTCATGATCCGCGCGATCCGCGAGTATTACGCGCGCACCGGCGTGCGCGTAGGCTACAAGCCCGCGGGCGGCATCTCGAAGGCCAAGGATGCGATCACCTATCTGGCGCTGATGAAGGAAGAGCTGGGCGACCGTTGGTTGCAGCCTGACCTGTTCCGCTTTGGGGCGTCCTCGCTCTTGGGCGATATAGAGCGGCAGTTGGAGCATCATGTGACCGGCAATTATTCGGCGGCTTACCGCCACGCGACCGCCTGAGCCCGTTGCAGGCTGCGGGAAGGTATTTGGAAAAGGATGAAGGCATGAGCGTGTCCGACATATTCGAAAGCATGGAATACGGGCCAGCCCCGGAATCGGCGGCAGATGCGCTGGCTTGGCTCGTCGATCAGGGCGGGCGGTTTGGCCATTTCATCGATGGCGCCTTCACCGCGCCGGGGGCGGGGTTTGACAGCACGAACCCGGCGACGGGTGAGGTCTTGGCCAGTCTGACGCAGGCGTCGCAGGGCGATGTGGATGCCGCCGTGAAGGCAGCGCGCAAGGCGCAGCCCAAGTGGGAGAAGCTTGGCGGCCATGGCCGGGCGCGGCATATCTATGCGCTGGCGCGGCTGTTGCAGAAACACGCGCGGTTGTTTGCGGTCTTGGAGGTCTTGGACAACGGCAAGCCCATTCGCGAGGCGCGCGATATCGACGTGCCCTTGGCGCAGCGGCATTTCTATTATCACGCGGGCATGGCGCAGTTGATGGAGAGCGAACTGCCCGATGCGCAGGCGCTTGGGGTTTGCGGGCAGATCATCCCCTGGAACTTCCCCCTGCTGATGCTGGCGTGGAAGATCGCGCCCGCACTGGCGATGGGCAATACCGTGGTGTTGAAACCTGCGGAATACACCTCGCTGACCGCGCTTTTGTTTGCCGATATCTGCCGTCAAGCCGGGCTGCCCAAGGGTGTGGTCAATATCGTGACGGGCGATGGCACCGTCGGTGAGATGATCGTCGGCCATGAGGATATCGACAAGATCGCCTTTACCGGCTCCACCGCCGTAGGCCGCCGCATTCGCGAGGTGACGGCGGGGTCCGGCAAGGCGCTGACCTTGGAGCTGGGTGGCAAATCGCCTTACATCGTTTTCGACGATGCCGATCTGGACAGCGCCGTCGAAGGGCTGGTCGATGCGATCTGGTTCAATCAGGGGCAGGTCTGCTGTGCCGGGTCGCGCTTGCTGGTGCATGAGCCGGTCGCGGATCGGTTCTATGCCAAGCTGCGCGCGCGGATGGAGAAGCTGCGCGTTGGCGATCCCTTGGACAAAAGCATTGACGTGGGCGCGCTGGTCGACCCGGTGCAATACAAGCGCGTGAGCGAGATGGTCGAGGCCAATACCGCCGGTGAGCGTTTCGTGGCACCGGGGGCGATGCCGGAGAACGGCTGTTTCTATCCGCCCACCCTGATTACCGGGCTGAATCCGGCGGATCGGCTGATGCAGGAAGAGATTTTTGGGCCTGTGCTGGTTTCCACCACCTTCCGCACGCCCGGCGAGGCGGTGCAGCTGGCCAATAACACGCGCTACGGTCTGGCGGCGACGGTCTGGACCGAGAATGTGAACCTCGCCCTCGACATCGCACCGAAGCTGGAGACCGGGATCGTTTGGGTCAATGGCACCAATATGATGGATGCCGCAGCCGGGTTCGGCGGCAAGCGTGAGAGCGGCTTTGGCCGCGAGGGCGGTTGGGAAGGTCTGGCGGGCTATACCAAGCCCAAGACGGCGCGGAAGCCTTTGAAGGAGATCGAAGCCTTCGCCGGTGAGGGTGCGCCGGAGGATGGGATCGACCGGACCGCAAAGCTCTATATCGGTGGCAAACAGGCGCGGCCCGATGGCGGCTATTCGGCGCCGGTCTGGGGCAAGTCGGGCGGGCTGTTGGGGCATGTGAGCCTTGCCAACCGCAAGGACCTGCGCAATGCGGTCGAGGCCGCGCATGCGGCGAAGGGCTGGTCGAAAACCACCGGCCATCTGCGGGCGCAGATCCTGTACTACATTGCGGAGAACCTTTCGGCACGGGGCGATGAATTCGCAGCACGTCTGGATGCGATGCAGGGGGCGAAGACGGGCCGTAGGGAGGTCGATGCGGCCATTGACCGGCTTTTCACCTATGCCGCTTGGGCCGATAAATACGACGGTCAGGTGCATGGGGTGCCGATCCGCGGCGTGGCGCTGGCGATGAAGGAACCCGTGGGTGTGATCGGCGCGCTTTGCCCCGCCGAGGCGCCTTTGCTGGGGCTGATCTCTTGCATGGCCCCCGCCATCGCCATGGGCAACCGGGTGATCCTTTCGGCCTCCGAACCCTTCCCGCTGGCGGCGACGGACTTCGTTCAGGTGCTTGAGACATCGGACGTGCCCGCGGGCGTGGTGAATATCCTGACCGGCCCGCAGACGGATTTGGCCGAGGCGATGGCGCGCCATATGGATGTAGATGCGGTCTGGTCCTTCGGCGCCGCGGCGCTTTCCGGCATTGTCGAGAAAGGGGCCGCGAGCAATATCAAACGCAGCTGGGTCAACCACGGCATGGCGCGGGATTGGTTCGGGGCCGAGGGCGCGGGGCGCGACTTCCTGCAGGCCGCGACCGAGGTCAAGAATATCTGGGTGCCCTACGGCGAATAACGCCCACCGCCCGGCCTATGCAGAAGCGCCGCCCTCTTTCGGGAGCGGCGCTTTTTTCATTCCTGCGCCGTGTCTGCGGCCTCTAGCCCTTCGGGCTGGCCGACGACAACGAAATGCAGGTTTTCGGGCTCCAACAGCTCGGCAGCGACGCGTTTGACGTCTGCGAGCGTGACCGCCTCGACCCTGTCGTTGCGGGTGGCGATATAGTCGGTCGGCAGGCCCAGCATCTGCATGCCGACAAGGATGTTGGCAATGGGCGTGTTGCCATCGAAGCGCAGCGGATAGGCGCCGGTGATATAGGTTTTGGCGGCGTCCAATTCCTCTTGCGTGATGCCTTCGGCGGCGGCCTTGGCCCATTCGGCGCGGATCACCTCAATCGCTTCGGCGATGCGGTCATTGGACGAGCTGACGGAGCCAAGATAGGTCTCGGCCAGATCACGCGGGGCGAGGTAGGAATAGACGCCGTAGGTCAGGCCACGTTTCTCGCGCACCTCGGTCATCAGCCGGGATTCGAAACCGCCGCCGCCAAGGACGCGGTTCAGCACCGTCGCGGTGAACCAATCGGGATCGTCCTGCGCGAGGCCGGGCTGACCAAAGAGCGCGACGGACTGCGGCGTGGCGAAATCGACGACCGTGGTGCCACTGGGGATATCGACCTCGGCCCGGGGCGGCATCGGCGCACCTTCGGCGGGCAGGTTGCCCAGCAGCGTGTCGAGCATCTGGCCCAATTCCTCGGGCGTGATGTCGCCCACTGCGCCGACGATGATGCGGTCCCGCGCCAGCACCGCGCGATGCGCGGCTAGCAGATCGTCACGGGTCAGGCCCGCGACGCTTTCCAGCGTACCATTGAGCGAACTGCCATAGGGGTGATCCCCAAAGGCGATCCGGTCAAAGGTCTGTTGGGCGATTTTGTTGGGGTCTTTCTGGTTCGACTGGATGTTCGATATCACTTGGCCGCGCACGCGTTCAATGGCGTCTTCGTCGAAACGCGGCTCCTGAAGGGCCGCGCGCAGAAGGTCGATCGACGGCGCGCGGTTCTCGGTCAGGAAGCGCGCGGAAACGGAGAGCGCATCGTCAGAGACATCAAAGCTGAGGTTCGTGGCCAGCCCTTCGGTCGCGCGACTAAAGCCCCGGGCGTCCATTTCGCCTGCCCCCTCTTCCAAGAGGCCGGTCATCAGGTTGATCGCGCCGCGTTTGCCGGGGGCATCGAGAGACGCGCCGCCACGGAAACGGATTTCCAACGCCACGAAGGGGATCGAATGTTCCTCGACCAGCCAAGCGGTGATGCCGCCGGGGCTGGTCACCTCTTGAATATCGACCTCGGCACGGGCGGGGAGTGCGGCAATTACCGTCAGGATCAGGGCGTAGATCAGTCTCATTGCGCGTCCTCCTTCATCAGCCAGCCGGTGACCGATGCGCGTTTGTCGAACAGGTCGCGGGCGGCCTGCATGATGTCTTCGGCGGTGACGGCCTGAAGCACATCGGGCCAGGCCTGCACGTCTTCGACCGTGAGGCCGATGGCGAGGGCCGAACCATAGCGGTGCGCCACGCGGTCCGCGTCGTCGCGGGCGTAAATTTGGTCGGCGCGCAACTGCGCCTTGAGACGTTCGAGGTGTTCGGGGTCGACACCGGCCTCCATAAACTGCGCGAGCGCCTCGTCCAGCGCCTCTTCGGCCTGTTGCAGGCTGACGCCGGGCACGGGCAGCACGACAAGGTCAAAGGTCGTGTCGTCCAGCGTGTCGGCCTTGTAGAAAGCGCCGGTGTAATTGGCGATCTGCGCGTCGAATTGCAGTTTCTCAGCAAGGTAGGACGTGGTGCCGCCGCCCAGCAATTCGCTGAGCAGCAAGAGCGCCGCCGCTTCCTCCTGTTCGCCGCTGTCGCGTTCCTGCGCAAGGTAGGAGCGGCGGACATAGGGCTGGGCCACGCGGGCGTCTTTGTAGATCAACCGGCGCTCGGCGATCTGGGGCGGCTCTTCGGTGCGCAGACGTTCCGGCAAGGCGGGGTTGGCGGGGATTTGGCCATAGGTGGCCTCGGCCAGTTCGCGCACTTCTTCGGGCGTCACATCGCCCGAAACTACGAGGATCGCGTTATTGGGCGAGTAGTAGAGTTCATAGAACGACAGCGCATCTTCGAGGTCCAACTCCTCCATCTCATGTTTCCAGCCGATGATCGGCACGCCGTAGCGGTGGTTGAGATATTGCGCGGCGTTGAGTTGTTCGCTGAACAGCGCGGCGGGGTTATTCTCGGTCCGCTGGTTGCGCTCTTCGAGGATCACATCGCGTTCGGTTTCGATGTTTTCGGGGGTCAAACGGATGTTCTTCATCCGGTCGGCCTCCATCTCCATCATCAGGCCAAGGCGGTCTGCCGCGACGCGCTGGTAATAGGCGGTGTAATCGTAGCTGGTGAATGCGTTGTCGCGTCCGCCGTTGGCGGCCACGGTGGCGGAAAATTCGCCCGCTTCCAGCTTGTCGGTGGCTTTGAACAGCAGGTGCTCAAGGAAATGCGCCACGCCGGAGGCGCCTTTGGGCTCATCCGCTGAACCTGCGCGGTACCAAACCATTTGCTGCACGACCGGGGCGCGGTGGTCTTCGACGACCACGACCTCCATGCCGTTACCAAGGGTGAAATGGGTGACCGCTTCGTTCTCGGTCTGCCCCGCCTGCGCGGCGGGGGCTGTGAAAAGCGTTGCCACCAGGGCCGCCATCATCGGCAGTCGGATCATTGCTTACCTCGAAATATATCGCCTGCCGCATTACCTACGCGGTCTGGCGCTACTTTCAAGAAGCCTAGCGAAAACGTGTGTCTTGTGGCGGGTAGGACGGCGTGCGCCCGCCTGCCCTGCGCCAGCGCTCCGCCTCGCTATGGGCGTCGAGGATCATGCGCTTGTAGGCTTGGCCGTAGCGATCAACCGGCACGATGCGGAATTGGGTGAAACGGCCCTTGCGCTTGCGGAATTTCGCGTCGGCCTCGGCCAAGCTCTCACGGATGCCGGGCTGCACGCCCATCCGGCCCGCATGTTGGACCAGCGCCGCATCCCCCGCCGGAATGCCAGCAGAGGTATCCAAACGCCCGCCGAATGCTGCCACCCCTTCGGCCACCGCCGAGCGGTCGGTCAGGTTCGCCTGCCCCGGCGCCGGTGTGGGCAGGGTGTTCAGGTTGTCGGGACGTTCCAGCGGCTTGACCGGTTGGATCAGGAACTCATCCGGCCCTTCAGAAGTCGGCTGCAAATCGCGAAGGCCCTGATTGCTGCAGGCGGCGAGGGCCAGCGGGATCAAGCTGATGAGGGCAATGCGGCGCATGGTGTCTCCTTTCGGGGTCTGCTTGTTCAATATCGCAGGCAAGCGGGCAATGTCACTGACCTTTTTTGCCCCGGCGTTTGGGCGCGCTTTTCGGCTCTCCGGTAAAGAGGATCAGCCCCAAGGCCCCGGCAAAGATAAAGACATCCGCCAAGTTGTAGACGAAAGGGTTGTTGATGCCGCAGCAGGAGTTGTTCAGGAAATCGAGCACATAGCCGTAGATCAGTCGGTCCGCTACATTCGCCAGCGCCCCGCCGACCAGCAGGCCACCGCTGAGCTGCGCCCAACGCCCATGCGGGCTGCGCCAGAGCCATAGGGTGACGCCCGCGCAGATCACCAGCGCCACCACGATCAGCACCCATTGGCTCATGTCGCCGCCAAGGCCAAAGTTGATGCCCCGGTTTTCCCCGTAGCGGAAATTCAGCACCGGCGGCAGCACGTCGATGGAGCGGATACGCGCCAGTTCCATCATGTGAATGACCACATATTTGCTGATCTGGTCGATCAGAAAGGCCACGAAGGCCGCGATGCCGAATGTCCGCATGGGGCTCCCCTTCGTTTAGTGCCGGAAGTGGCGCATGCCGGTAAAGACCATGGCAAGCCCCGCCTCATCCGCCGCCGCGATCACCTCGTCGTCACGCATCGAACCGCCGGGCTGGATCAGCGCCGTGGCGCCGGCCTCTGCTGCGGTGATCAGGCCGTCCGCGAAGGGGAAGAAAGCATCGGAGGCCACGACCGAACCCTGCGTCAGGGGGGCGTCGATGTCCATCACCTCGGCCATGTCTTGGGCCTTGCGCGCGGCGATGCGGGTGCTGTCCACACGGCTCATCTGGCCCGCGCCCACGCCGACGGTGGCGCCATCCTTGACGTAGATGATGGCGTTGGACTTGACGTGTTTGGCCACGGTCCAAGCAAAGAGCATGTCATCCAGTTCCTGATCCGAGGGCTTGCGCTTGGTCACGACTTTCAGGTCATCGCGCGTGATGCGACCCACGTCCTTGTCCTGCACAAGGAAGCCGCCCGAGACCTGCCGCACCGCCAGTTCGGCGGCGGTCGGATCGGCGAGGCCCTCGGTGGTCAGCAGGCGCAGGTTTTTCTTGGCGGCGAAGATGCGCTTGGCATCCTCGTCCGCGCCGGGGGCGATGACGACCTCGGTAAAGATCGCGGCGATGGCCTCGGCCGTCGGCCCGTCCAGCGGCTGGTTCAGCGCGATGATGCCCCCGAAGGCCGAGGTGCGGTCACAGTCGAAGGCCCGTTTGTAGGCTTCCAGCAGCGTCTCCCCGCGCGCCACGCCACAGGGGTTGGCGTGTTTGATGATGGCGCAGGCGGGGCCGTCCTTGGGGTCGAACTCGCTAACCAGCGCAAAGGCCGCGTCGGTGTCGTTGATGTTGTTGTAGGACAGTTCCTTGCCCTGATGCTGCACCGCGTTGGCCAGACCGGGGGCGTTCGAGCCATCGGTGTAGAAGGCCGCCTGCTGATGCGGGTTCTCGCCATAGCGCAGGGTCTGGGCCAGCGTGCCGCCGAAGGTGCGACGGCGCGGCGTGGCCTCGACCTGCGCGGCCATCCATGTGCTGACGGCGGTGTCATAGGCGGCGGTGCGGGCATAGGCGGTCTGGGCCAGACGCTGGCGCAGGGCGTAAGTGGTCTGGCCGTCGTTGGCCTCCAGCTCCGCGATGACCTCGGCGTAATCCTCGACATCCACCACCACGTTGACGAAACCGTGGTTCTTGGCCGCCGAGCGGATCATCGCCGGGCCGCCGATGTCGATATTCTCGATCACCTCGGCGTATGCCGCGCCCTTGGCGACGGTTTCCTCGAAGGGGTAGAGGTTCACCACCACCAGATCGATCGCGCCGATGTTATGTTCGTTCATCGCGCCGACGTGTTCGTCATTGTCGCGCAGGGCCAACAGACCGCCGTGCACGACCGGATGCAGCGTTTTCACGCGCCCGTCCATCATCTCGGGAAAGCCGGTCACATCGGCCACATCCAGCACCTCAAGCCCCGCATCGCGCAGCGCTTTCGCGGTGCCGCCGGTGCTGAGCAATTCGACGCCCCGCGCCGCCAAAGCCTTGCCAAGGTCCAAAAGACCGGTCTTGTCGGATACGGAAAGCAGGGCGCGTTTGATGGGATAGAGGTCGGGCATGGGGCTGGTTCCTTGGTCAGTCTTCATCAGCATAGGGATCGTCGATCGACAAATCTCGCACGCCAATCGCAGTTTCCTGCGCTTTTGACAACGACCAGCGCACCCGCGTGGCATAGTTCATGGCATAGCCCGAGAGCACGATCTGCTGCGCGGCGCGCGGTTTCAAGCGGGTTGTCTCGAGGTAAACCCCCGGTTCCAAAGACAGATTATGCGTGCCGTCATGGCGAAACACCCAAATCTCCCCGCTTTTCAGCGCCATTGAGATCGCAGCCCCGCCAAGGTCCAACGTGGCATCTACATCCGGGTGCAGGTGAAACCGGATGTCGAAGGCGACCCCCTTTGACTGGGCCGCGTTCAGCACTTTGTCAAAGCGCCGCTTCTCCGCCCCCTTGATCGCCAGCAGCATATCCTCCCCCGAGAGGCCGCGCCCGTCTGCGGTCAGCTCCAGCCGCCGCGCATGGGTCAGACCGTGGCTGCGCAGATAGGCGTCATGCGCGCCTTCGAAACGCAGCCCATCCGCCGCCTCTCCGATCTCGACAGGCACATGGCGCGGGCCCGCGATCAGCGCCTCCGCCCCGCTATGCGGATCAGGCTCCGCCAGTCGCGCGCTGGAATGGCCGACAAGCGACAGGGCCGAATGCGACGGCGTGGCCCGCCCCGCCCGCCGCCACTCCAACCCGAAAGACGCGCCGGAGCCGCAGTTCACCACCAAGGGCCGCCGCCCCGAGGTGAGCTCGAACGCCAATGTCGAGGCATGGGCGTTGGTCGAGGCCGCACCGCTTGGCGGGGCTGCCGCATCGACGATCACGCTGGTGCGGCCTGCGGACAGTCTTGCAAAGCCCATGGCCAGCCCATCGGGCTGCCGCGTCCTGACCTTGGCCGCCGCCAGCGCGTGGTCCAGCCAGCCCTCCATGCCGCGCCCGCCGCCGTGAAACCGCGCCAGCGCCCCATCGGCATGGCGTAGGCTGCGCAGGGTCGGCGCGATGCGCTCGATCGCGGTCAGATGCTCCTTGGGCGCGCTGCGGCCCGCATCGCTCAGCGCGGCGGCGGCCCATGTCAGCAGGGTGAAGACCGCCAGCAGTTCCTCGGGATTGCGCGTGGGCAGCCCCCCCTCGGCATCGATCTGGCTGGCGCATTCCCGGGCGAGGGCCTTGACCGCCGGATCGGCCAGTTCCGCCAGCCCCTCCAACGATAGGCTGGCATAGATCAGCCCGGCCAGCGCCTCAAAACGCGGCAGGCCGGGGGCCGAACCGCGCCAGCGTTTTGACAGGAACCGGGTCTGCTGTTCAAGGGATCGGTAGAAGGCGTCGCTCTGCTCGGCCTCGGCCCCACGTAGCAGGAAAAGCGCGTGGTTGATCCAACGGATCAGCCGCCGCCCGGCCAGCGCCGGGGTCCAGCCCGGCCCCTGCCCGCGCCCGAAACGGTCGATCCAGCCCCAAAGCCACGCCTGCGCCGCCCCCCGCGCCCGCGCATCGCCCACGGCAGCAAGGTCATCGAGCCACGCAAAACCGTGCAACTCCGCGGCAAAGGCGGGGTCAGGCGGGGTCAGGTCCCACATCGCGGTCTGCGGTGCGGTCAGCAGGCTGCCGGCAAAGAGGTAATTGCCCGCCATCAACTGCCGCCCCCGCGCGAAAGAGCCGATGGTGCGCGGCTCGGGCGAAAAGGTGAACGCGACGACCCGCCCCCGGCCCCGGGTCGCACGCCAAGCGTGCCAGCGGTTCAGAAACCGCGCCCTGCGGGCCATGACGCTGGAAAGATTAATCATATCAAGCTGCCCCTGACGCTCTGCTGGCGTTTGGCGGCAGCATAACCGCGGCCCTACAATGAGTCACCGGATTTTCCCCACGCGGCGGGGGATCGGCGGGGAACCGACGCTTGCCACCGCGCGGCGGCGCGGCCTAAACAGGAACACCCCAAGCGGAGCCGCCGATGATCGCCAGCCTGATGATGTACCTGCGCCCCGAGACCGCCGAGGCGACAGGGCGCTTCTGGGCCATGATCCGTGACGCCCTGCGCGCGCAGGGCATCCCGGCCCCGGAAAGGCTGAGGAATGATGCCGAGGAATTCGCCGTCTGGACCGCGCCCGACCTCACCCTCTCCCAAACCTGCGGGATGCCTTACCGCCTGTGGCTGCACGACCGTGTCACGCTGATCGGCACGCCGGACTTTGGCGTCGCAGGCTGCCCGCCGGGGTATTACAACAGCGTTTTCGTGGTTCGCGCCAATGATCCCCGTGAAACAATTTCCGATTTCCACGCGGCGCGCTTCACCTACAACCAGACGTTCTCGCAATCAGGCTATGCCGCCCCTTACGCGCATTGCCGGGCGCGGGGCTTTTGGTTTGAAAAGCGTAGCCAAAGCCACGGCCACCGCGCCTCGGCCAAGGCTGTGGCCGAGGGTCGCGCGGATATCGCGGCGCTGGATGCAGTGTCGTGGCGGCTGATCGAAAGCCATGACGCTTTCGCGGGTGACCTGCGGGTGCTGGAACGCACGGCCCCGACACCCGGCCTGCCCTATATTGCGGCGGCGGATGCCGATGCGGTGGCAACAGCCACGGCGGTGCGCGCGGCCATCGCCGGGCTTACGCCGGAAGACGCCGCCACGCTGGGGCTGCGTGGGCTGATCGACATTCCGAAAGCAGCCTATCTCGCTGTGCCCTCCCCACCCGACGGGGCATGAGGGTCAGTCCTTGCGCAGACAGGCGATATAGAACCCGTCCATCCCGCCTTGATCGGCCCAGAAATCGGGGCGCAGGCGCAGCCCGCCTTCTTCGGTGTGCCAATCGGCCTCGACCCCCGGCAGTTCCAGCGCGGCGGTGTCGACGGTCATGTCGCCATGCCGCTCCAAGGCTTCGTCGACCTGCACTTCGCCCTCGTCCGGCAGCAGGCTACAGGTGCAGAACACCAACCGCCCGCCGGGTTTCAGCAAGCTCCAGGCATGGTCGATCAACTCGGATTGCAACTCGATCAGATCCCCGAATTCCGATCCATCCTTGGCATAGGGCAGGTCCGGGTGGCGGCGGATGGTGCCGGTGGCGGAGCATGGCGCATCCAGCAGAATGGCGTCGAATGTACCCTGCACGGCGCGCGCGTCCTTGGTCAGCGTCTTGGCCTTCAGCCCGACGCGGGCGAGGTTTTCCTTCACCCGCTGCATCCGGGGGTGCGACTGGTCGACGGCGGTGACAACCGCCCCCGCCGCAGCCAATTGCATCGTCTTACCGCCCGGCGCGGCGCAGAGGTCCAGCACCGTCTCGCCCTCCTTGGGCGCCAGCACCCGCACCGGGATCGCGGCGGCGGCATCTTGCACCCACCAGTCGCCCTCGGCAAAGCCCGGCATGGTTGAGACCTGCCCGGCATCCGTCACCCGAACGGAGCCTGTCGGCAGCAGCGTGCCCCCCACGGCCTCTGCCAAGGCGGCAGCATCGCCCTTGGCGGTCAGATCAAGCGGTGCGCCCGCGAAATGCGCCTGTTCCATCGCGGCCATGGCATCGGTGCCCCAAGCCTCGGCCAGCGGGCCGCGCAGCCATTTCGGCAGGCGCGGCGCGCGCAGGGTATCCCACGCCTCGGGCCCCTGAGCGGCGATCTTGCGCAGCACGGCGTTGGTCAGCCCCTTGAGATGGCTCAGCGTGCGGTGTTGCGAGACGAGGTTCACCATCGCATTCACCACCCCATGCGCGGCCCCACCCTGACAAAGCTCGACCGTGCCGACCCGCAGCACATTGCGCACGGTCAGCGGCGGTGCCTTTTGCAGGTGCTTTTGCAGCAACCGGTCCGCCCGTTCCAACCCGCGCAGCGTGTCCTGCGCCAGACGCTGCGCCCGCGCCCGATCATCGGGGGGCAGCTTGTCCAGCGCGCCCGCGGCAAGAAGCTCGGACATCAGCCGCGGCTCATCGCCCAAAATCTGATCCAGCAGATAAACCGCGCTTCTGCGGGCCTGAACGCCTGTGTCTGCCATGGTCATATCCTATCTGGGTCTGGCTTGAGGGGTTGCCGGGTTGTCTGGGCCAGCGGGCGACGTATATCAAGGGAGAACTTGGCTCAAGAGGACCATGATGCCCGATCAACGCCCCATTCCCGACAGCAAACCCGGCCCTGATCCCACGCCCAGCCCCGCGCCGGACCTGCCCCCGCAGCCCAAACCGGGGCCGAAACCGATCCCCGACACACCGCAAGACCCGACGCCCGCCCCCGGCCCTGATCTGCCCGCCGCCGCCCAGCGCGCCTTGGCCGAGGCTGCCGCCCGGCGTGAGGCGGCAGCCGCGCTCGACATGCCCACCGAACTTGGCGGGCGCGATGGGCCAGAGCCTGTGCGCTATGGCGATTGGGAAAAGAAGGGCATCGCCGTCGATTTCTAAGCGCTTCAGCGCAGGGTCAGCACCGCCGACTCCCCCGCGCCCCTGTCAGAGGTAAAGCGGAGCTTTGCGCCATCGCGGGTGACCAATTGGCAGTTATAGCCCAGATCCTTGCCGCCCCAGACCAGCGTGCGGCAGAAGTAGCCGTCTTTCCACGACCACTTGCCGGTCACCTCCCAAACCGCGCCCTTGCCGAAAATGGCCCCGCCTGAGGTGACCCGCAGGTCAACCAGCGGGCGGGTCAGCCTTTTGCCATTCACCGCCGCAACGAAGTCTGACTTGTTCTGAATACGGGCATATTCCGCCGCAGCGGGCAGACCGACAGCCGCCAGCATCGCTGTCACGACCAGTGCAAAGGTAATCTTCATCGAAACCTCCCTTGGGGTGAGTTGCCTGAGGCACTCACGTAGCCAAGGAAGGTAAAATTTCAGACAATCTGCCTGCGCCTCAGCCCTTCAGGCCAAGCACGTCCAGCATGTCATACTCGCCCGGTGCTTTGCCCTGCCCCCAAAGCGCAGCCTTAAGCGCCCCGCGGGCGAAAAGCGCACGGTCCGAGGCGACATGGCGCAGGATGATCCGCTCTCCGGCGGCGGCGAACATCACGTCATGCTCGCCCACGATATCGCCGCCCCGGATCGCGGTGAAACCGATATCGCCCTTTTGCCGTGCACCGGTGATCCCATCGCGGCCCCGGTCCGAAACATCCGCCAGTTTGACACCGCGCCCTTCGGCGGCGGCTTCGCCCAGCATCAATGCGGTGCCCGAGGGGGCATCGACTTTCTGATTGTGGTGCGATTCGATGATCTCAATGTCGTAATCCACGTCCAGCGCGGCGGCGACCTGCCGGGTCAGCTGCGTCAGCAGGTTCACGCCGAGGCTCATGTTCCCCGCACGGACGATGACGGCCCCCTGTTCGGCGGCGGGGGCAAGCTGCGCGATCTCATCTTCGGTCATGCCGGTGGTGCCGATGACATGGACGATCCCGGCCTTGGCGGCCTCACCGGCGAAAGCGATGGTGGCCTGCGGCGCGGTGAAGTCGATGACGGCCTGCACCTTGCCAAAAGCCTCTGCCGCATCGTCTGTCACGGTCACGCCCGAGGCCGTGCCGCCCATCGCCTCGCCCAGATCGCGGCCAATCCAGTCATGGCCCGGACGCTCTAGCGCCGCAGCCAGATGCATTTTGTCGCTGGCGTTGATCTCACGGATCAACATTTGGCCCATGCGGCCAGAGGCGCCGGTGACGGCAATGCCGGGGGTCTGTGTCATACTCGGTCTCCTGCGGTTCTGGCCGTGACTGGCAGGGCCGGTTTAGCCCGTCGCGGAGCGCTTGGCAAAGTGCAACCGAAGCCTTAGATGGGGGGCATGGCAAAGAACAAGTTTCATGAGGGCCCCGGCCCGTCGCAACGACAACTCCGCGTGGGCGAAACCGTCCGCCGCGCCTTGTCCGATGTCCTCGCACGCGGGGATGTGCATGACACCGATCTCAATCGGATGTCGATCACCGTGGGCGAGGTGCGCATCTCTCCCGACCTCAAGATCGCCACGGCCTATGTGTTGCCCTTGGGCGGGGAGGGTCAGGATGAGGTTCTCAAACTGCTGGCGCGTAACAAAAGCGAATTGCGCCGTCAGGTCGCCAAGAAACTGACGCTCAAGTTCTCGCCCGATCTGCGCTTTCAGCTGGACCAGACCTTTGACCGGATGGACGACACCCGCCGCATGCTGAACCAAGAGGTGGTGCGCCGCGATGCGGATGCCCCCGATGACGACGGTGCCGGTGACAGTGCCGACGGCGCGCCGGATCAGTGATCCGCGCGGGCCTGATCGCATTCGCGCTTCTGGCGCTGAAAGGCACGCCAGCGGACGCTGCCGAATGCCGCAACATTACCTTTGACGGCAGTTCCTACACGATCTGCGAAGTCGATCTGGAGAGGGATGACCTGCGGCTCTTCCTCAACAATGAGGCGGGCGCGCCCTATGGGTTCTTCGGCTCGCTTGACGAGGCGCTGAAGGCGCAGGGGCTGCGGCTTGGCTTTGCCATGAACGCAGGCATGTACCACGAAGACCGCTCTCCGGTTGGGCATTACATCGAAGAAGGGATCGAGACGCGCGGCGTGATCGACAGTGCTGGCCCCGGCAATTTCGGCCTGCTGCCCAATGGGGTCTTTTGCCTGCGCGAGGGCCGCGCCGATGTGATTGAGACCAAGCGCTATCTCAAGGCCAAGCCGAACTGCCGTTTCGCCACGCAATCGGGGCCGATGTTGGTGATCGACGGGGCGCTGCACCCGCGTTTCCTGCCCGACAGCACCTCGCGCTATATCCGAAACGGGGTTGGCACCACGGCAGATGGCAAACGCGCGGTTTTCGCGATTTCCAACGATGTGGTTACCTTTCACGAATTCGCCCGGCTCTACCGGGATGAGTTGGACCTGCCTAACGCGCTGTATTTCGACGGCAATATCTCGCGCCTGCGCGCACCCAGCCTGCGCCGCAGCGGGGCGGGCTTCACCACCTTGGGGCCGATCGTGGGCATCGTGACGCCCGCAAAGTAAGCTTTTCCCCGCTTGGGGGCTGGGCAGCGCGGCGCGGCTCCGATAGAGGGCAGCACCACAAAAGCGAAGGGGCAAGACATGGCACGCAAACGCAAGGGTCGCGATATTTCTGGTTGGCTGGTGGTGGACAAGCCCGCTGGCCCCACCTCGACCGCCGTGGTCAACAAGGTCCGCTGGGCGCTGGAGGCCAAGAAGGCGGGCCACGCAGGCACGCTCGACCCCGAAGCGACCGGCGTTCTGGCCATCGCCTTGGGCGAAGCGACCAAGACCGTGCCCTATATCACCGACGCGCTCAAAGCCTATGAGTTCACCGTGCGGCTCGGCATCGCCACCAATACCGACGACGCCGAAGGCGAAGCCATCGGCACCTCTGACCTGCGCCCCGATGACGCCGCGATCAAGGATGCGCTGAACGGCTTTATCGGTGACATCCAACAGGTGCCGCCGCAGTTCTCCGCCGTGAAGATCGACGGCCAACGCGCCTATAAACGCGCCCGCGACGGCGAAGAGATGGAGATCGCCGCCCGCCCCCTCTGGGTGGAAAGCCTGCTGCTGGTCGACCGCCCCGATGCCGATCATGTCACGCTTGAGATGGTCTGCGGCAAGGGCGGCTATGTCCGCTCCATCGCGCGCGATCTGGGGCAGAAGCTTGGCTGTCTCGGCCACGTCCGCGAATTGCGCCGCACATGGTCCGGCCCGTTCGAAGCAGCCAACGCCCTGACGCTGGCGCAGGTCGATGAGCTGGCCCGGACACCGGAACTCGACACCTATCTGTTGCCGCTGGCCGAAGGGCTGGCCGAGCTGCCCGAGGTCAAAGCCACCCCCGAAGGCGCCACCCGCCTGCGCAACGGCAACCCCGGCATGGTCATCGCCCATGACGTGGAATATGGCGATGAATGCTGGGCCTCGCTCGATGGGCAGCCCGTCGCCGTGGGTCGCTTCAAGGCGGGAGAGCTGCACCCGAGCCGGGTGTTCAACCTGTCGTCGGACGCGAATGAGGGCTGAATGGCCCTGATCACCCGCAGCCACACCAAGGGCGACGCGCCTTCGACCGCGGTCTACTCGCCCTGCGAGCAATACCGCTACAGCCTTACCCGGGTTTGGGAGACAGGCGCGCCGCGGGTGATGTTCGTGATGCTCAACCCCTCCACCGCGACCGAGGTGCAGAACGACCCGACGGTCGAGCGCTGCGAGCGTCGGGCGCGGGTGCTGGGCTTTGGCGGCTTCCGGGTGACCAATATTTTCGCCTTCCGCGCCACCGACCCGCGCGACATGCGCGCCGCAGCCGATCCCATCGGCCCCGACAATGACGCCACGCTGGTCGAGGGGGCCGATTGGGCCGACCAGATCATCGCCGCTTGGGGCGTGCATGGCGCCCATCTCGACCGCGGTCTGGCCGTCGCCGCACGACTGGCTGAGGGGGCGAAACCGCTCTATCACCTCGGCCTCTCCAAAGCCGGGCATCCGCGCCATCCGCTGTACTTGCCCTACACCCAAGAGCCGGTTCTGTGGCAGCCCGAGCCCCCGGCGCGGGCAGGCATTCGTTAACCATTTCCCCGCTATTCCTTTGATTTTACAGCCACGACATGCCCTTTTGAAGCTGGGACGATGTGTGGGGCATCAAGCAATCAACGGGTGGAACTGCGGATGTTGTGGCTGGCTGGGGTAATGGGTCTGATGGCGGTCGGCGCCGTCACTTTCGTGGAAATTGAAACGCCGCCGGAGGACGCGTTGCCTGAGGGGGACAATCCGGGCGGCGGCACCACCACGGTCGGAGATATCCTGTTAGGCAGCGATGACGGTGAGACGGTGCAGGGCGGCCCCGGCGACGACCAGCTTGGCGGCTACGGCGGGGAGGACCTGCTTCGTGGCGGCGGCGGGGATGATGACCTGCACGGCCACGGCGGCAATGACACGCTTCAAGGTGGCGCGGGCGGCGACATCCTGCATGGCAATGACGGGGATGACGACCTTTTTGGCGGCGCGGGCAACGACAGCCTCTTTGGCCACAATGACGATGACTTTCTCTATGGCGGGGCGGGCGATGATGCGCTGCAAGGCGCGGCGGGGGACGACCTGCTGGAGGGCGATGCCGGAAACGATGCCCTGCAAGGCGGGCTTGGCGATGATGCGCTGCGCGGCGGCGCGGGCGTGGATACGCTCTTTGGCGGCTGGGGCGACGACACGCTCACCGGGGCGGATGACCAACAAAGCCCCGATTTCCTGAACGGCGGCGGCGGCGACGACCTGATAATTGCGGGCGCCGGGGATGTGGTGACCTCGGGCGACGGCACCGATCAGATCGCCTTGGGGGACTGGATCGGCCAAGGCGGGGCGGCGCAGATCACGGACTACCACGCGGCGGACGATTCGCTGCTCTTTGTCTGGGACGACAGCAGCGCGGGCGGGGCGGAGCCGCCGCTCTCCATCCTGCCCGACCCGGAGGATGCGGATCAAACCCTCGTCCTGTTGGACGATATCATCGTCGCGCGGGTGGCGGGGGACAGCGTCACGCTGGACGATATCGCGCTGATCCCGCTCTCTGCGGCCTTCGACCTCGGCCTCGCAGCCTAGTGCGCGGCGGAACCCATGCGCAAATCACCCTTTGCCAAAGGCGGAAATTCCTCCTATACGCCCCCATCGCCTGCTGATTCCGTCAGCGGGTGATATCTCCATGGGCCTGCGCTGGACGACATCCCGGCCTGCGCCATCCATTTTAACTCTTTTCGAAAGGAGACCCCGATGTCGATCACTGCTGAAGAAAAAGCAAAAGTCATGAAAGAATTCGGCACCAAAGAAGGCGACACCGGTTCGCCCGAAGTTCAGGTTGCCATTCTGACCTCGCGCATCACCACGCTGACCGAGCACTTCAAGACCCACAAGAAAGACAACCACGGCCGCCGTGGTCTTTTGAAAATGGTCGCGACGCGCCGCAAGCTGCTGGATTACGTTAAGGCCAAAGACGAGTCCCGCTATCAGGACCTGATCAAACGCCTCGGCCTGCGCCGCTAATCGCGCGCAAGCCGCCGGAAGTTCCGGTAACAGGACGACCAAAACCTCCCGGCCCCCGCCGGGAGGTTTTTTGTTGCGCGCAGACCGGGGCGCACTGCGGCGGAAAGAACCTGCCGCAGTGCGCCCCGAAGCGACAGAACGCTTCCCATTTGCCATGAAAACATGTATGCCCGCGCAATCTGAAATCCGGCGCCCGGACTCCAGCGCCTGAAAAAGAAGATACCGGAGTCAGGGGCAATACGGCCCCTATGCAATGGCCAATGGGCCAAAAAGGAAACGTAGATGTTTAATGTAACGAAAAAATCGATCCAGTGGGGCGAAGAGACGCTGACACTGGAAACCGGTAAGGTTGCCCGTCAGGCGGACGGGTCGGTGATTGCCACGCTGGGTGAGACCAGCGTCATGGCCAACGTGACGTATGCACGTCAGCAAAAGCCCGGGCAGGATTTCTTCCCCCTGACCGTGCACTACCAAGAGAAATACTATGCCGCCGGTAAAGTACCGGGTGGCTTCTTCAAGCGTGAGGCCCGCCCCACCGAGAAGGAAACCCTGACCGCGCGTCTGATCGACCGTCCGATCCGCCCGCTCTTCGTGCCCGGCTTCAAAAACGAAGTTCTGGTGATGTGCACCGTGCTGAGCCACGATCTGGTCAACGACCCCGACATGGTCGCCATGATCGCCGCCTCCGCCGCGCTGACACTCTCGGGCGCGCCCTTCATGGGTCCGATCGCGGGCTGCCGTGTGGGCTATGAGGGTGGCGACTATGTGCTGAACCCCACCATCGACGACATGCAAGACCTGCGCACCAACCCCGACCAGCGCCTCGACCTCGTGGTCGCGGGCACCAAGGATGCGGTGATGATGGTCGAATCCGAAGCCTATGAGCTGTCGGAAGAGGAAATGCTGGGCGCCGTGAAATTCGCCCATGAGCAGATCCAGCCGGTCATCGACCTGATCATCGATCTGGCCGAGGAAGCCGCGAAAGAGCCCTTCGACTTCCAGCCCGAAGACTATTCCGATCTGTCGGCTGCCGTGAAAGCCGCTGGCGAAGACGAAATGCGCGCCGCTTTCGCGATCGTGGACAAGCAAGAGCGCACCGCCGCCGTTGCTGCTGCCCGCGAAACCATCAAGAGCAAGCTCACCGAAGAGCAGCTTGAGGACAAGAACCTCAGCTCCGCAATGAAGGGCCTTGAGGCCAGCATCCTGCGTGGCGACGTGGTGAAAACCGGCAAGCGTATCGACGGTCGTCGCACCGACGAGATCCGCGACATCGTGGCCGAAACCGGCATCCTGCCGCGGACCCACGGTTCGGCGCTCTTCACCCGTGGTGAGACGCAGGGCCTCGTGGTGACCACGCTCGGCACCGGCGACGATGAGCAGTTCATCGACGCGCTGCACGGCAACTTCAAATCGAACTTCCTGCTGCACTATAACTTCCCGCCCTACTCGGTCGGCGAAGTGGGTCGCGTGGGCCCTCCCGGACGCCGCGAAGTCGGCCACGGCAAGCTCGCATGGCGCGCCCTGCAGGCGGTTTTGCCCGCGGCAACGGACTTCCCCTACACCATCCGTCTGGTCTCCGAGATCACCGAATCCAACGGCTCCTCGTCGATGGCATCGGTCTGCGGTGGCTCCCTGTCCATGATGGACGCGGGCGTGCCGCTGAAATCGGCCGTGGCCGGTGTTGCCATGGGTCTGATCCTCGAAGATGACGGCTCCTACGCGATCCTGTCGGACATCCTGGGTGACGAAGACCACCTCGGCGACATGGACTTCAAGGTCGCAGGCACCGAAGCGGGCATCACCTCGCTGCAGATGGACATCAAGGTCGCCGGCATCACGCCCGAGATCATGGAGAAAGCCCTGGCACAAGCCAAAGAAGGCCGTATCCACATCCTCGGCGAGATGAACAAGGCGATTTCGGGCGCCGCGGACTTCTCCGTCCACGCCCCGCGTATCGAGACCATGCAAATCCCGACCGACAAGATCCGCGAAGTGATCGGCTCGGGCGGTAAGGTCATCCGCGAGATCGTCGAGGTTTCCGGCGCCAAGGTCGACATCAACGACGAAGGCACCATCAAGATCGCCAGCCCCAACGGCGAAGCGATCAAGAAAGCCTATGACATGATCTATTCGATCGTGGCCGAGCCCGAAGAGGGTGCCATCTACACCGGCACCGTCGTGAAAATCGTCGATTTCGGCGCCTTCGTGAACTTCTTCGGCAAGCGCGACGGTCTGGTCCACGTCTCCCAGATCGAAAACCGCCGCCTGAACCACCCTTCGGACGTTCTGAAGGAAGGTCAGGAAGTGAAAGTCAAGCTTCTGGGCTTCGACGATCGCGGCAAGGTGCGCCTGTCGATGAAAGTCGTCGATCAGGAGACCGGCGAAGAGATCACTGCCGAGAAGAAAGAAGCGGCAGAGGGCTAAACCCCGACCGCGACCTGACTAACGAAGGCCCCTGCGCAGCCGCGCGGGGGCCATTTTCGTAGCATGAAGGTTCGACCTTTCGAACCTCGCCGTCCCGCAAGCGTGCTGATCACATTGCTCCGGTCCGCATGATGTGTCTCCCGCGCTACGGAGACTTTAACGACTTGCGCCGCCGTCTGATGAAGCTATCTAGCGCGCATGACCGAGAAAACGCTTTCACCAATTGATGCCGTCATTGCCTGGGTCGATGGGAACGCCCCCGCCCACGCGGAAAAACGCCGCCGTTATGCGGCCCAAGACGGCGTCCGGCACAAGACATCGCAGGCCTCTACACGCTTCGACAGCCAAGGTGAGATTTACGTCTGCGTGGCCTCCATCCTCAAGTTCTTGCCGTTCATTCGCACCATCTGGATCGTAACCGACGGCCAGCGACCGCCGTTCATCGATAATTTCGCAACGTCTGGGCATTGCTCGGCGGACAAAATCCGGATTGTCGATCACCGTGATATTCTGGGTGACCATCCGGAGGCTCTGCCCACCTTTAACAGCCTGACAATCGAAGCCGCGCTTTGGCGCATTCCGGGGCTGGCGGACCGGCATATCTATTTTAACGACGATATGTTTGTCAAATCGAGCCTTCTTCCGTCCTACTTTTTCGACGAGGATGGGCATCCAAAAGTCCGGGGGCGGATCCTCAGTATGCGATCCACGGGCGGTATCGACTGGCTAAAGCACGACCTGTTGCGCAAGCTCCGTCCAAATCACTGGGGTCGCGCCTCCTTCCGCACAGCTCAGGAGAACGGCGCTCTCGCCGTAAGAGCATTGGCCCCACCCGATGCGAACCACGACGCTTGCGCGCTATTATGAAGAAAACCCTGAGGAGTTTGCCAAACAGGTCCGTCCGCGCTTCCGTGTGCGCGAACAGCATTGGCCGATCTCACTACACAATCATCTCACGACAGTAACAGCCTACGAACCGCCCCGTGTAGCCTATGCAAAACCCGGCCGCCATGTCGATACAATGCTCAGCCAACTGCTGGCCGAAGGTTACGACTTTGGCTGCATGCAGAGCCTAGATGAAATCGACCCCGACAAGACCGCTCGGCTATTCAGCGGTCTTGTCGACATCTATCAGCCCTATCTCGATATGAGAATGCTGGGCGCGGGGGCATAAACCTCCCCGCGCCCCTTAGGCCTTCAATTTGGCTTTGCGCAAATAGGGCAACACCGTCTCGAACGCCCCGAACTTCGCCTTGGCGTCCTCATCCGACACCGTCGCGGGGATGATCACATCCTCACCCACCTGCCAATCCGCAGGCGTGGCCACTGCGTTCTTCGCCGCCGTCTGCAACCCGTCCAAAGCCCGCAGAACCTCGGCAAAGTTCCGGCCCACGTTCATCGGATAGGTCATGCTCAGCTTCAACTGCTTATCCGGCCCGATGATAAAAACCGACCGCACCGTGGCGCTGTCATTGGGCGTGCGGCCATCGGGCAGATAGGCCTCCGCAGGCAGCATATCAAAGGCTTTCGACACCTCCAGCCCCGCATCCGCGATGATCGGGAAACCGGCCTCGGCGCCTGCAACCTTCTCGATATCGCCCTTCCACTTCTTATGCTCTTCAACACCGTCGACACTGACGCCGATCACCTTGGTGCCGCGCTTTTCCCATTCCTCGGAAAGCCGCGCCACGGCGCCGAACTCGGTGGTGCAAACGGGGGTAAAATCCTTGGGGTGGGAGAACAGGATCGCCCAATTGTCACCGACGAAGTCATGCAGGGAAAAACTGCCCTGATCGGTTTCGACTGTAAGATCGGGAATAGTGTCGTTGATACGCAAGCCCATGATATCCTCCGGGTCAATCTGTGAACAGATAGGTCAGAGGTAATCGCAAACTCCGCCGGTTTCACCCCCCGATCGCCACAAAGCCCAACTTCACCGCAGCGCCACGGCCCCTTCCCCTTCATCCTTTCTCAAATACCAATCCCGCCCCCACCTCACGGCCCAAGGCCGGGCACGGAGCGCAGCTCAAAAAGGGGCCTTGGCCCGCACCTTCGTCGATGCGCCACCCTGCGGATGGTTGAACCGCAACTCCTCGCTATGCAGCATCAACCGCGGAAAATCCCGCGCGGGCCCCGTGGCATAGAACGGGTCGCCCAAAATCGGATGCCCAAGCGCCAGCATATGCACGCGCAGCTGATGGCTGCGCCCGGTCTTGGGGAACAGCCGAAGGCGCGCAGTCTCCCCATCGTTCTTGACCATCTTCCAATCGGTCTGCGCGGGTTTGCCAGTCTCATGGCAGACCATCTGCCGGGGGCGGTTGGGCCAATCGACGATCAGCGGCAGATCGACACTACCGGATTTCTCCGCTGGCACGCCCCAGACCCGCGCGACATAGGTCTTGCGCGTCATGCGCTTTTCGAACTGCAACCCGAGGTGACGCTGCGCATGGGGCGTCAGGGCAAAGATCATCACGCCCGAAGTGTCACGATCCAGCCGATGCACCAGCAGCGCTTGGGGAAAGACCGCCTGCACCCGTGCGATCAGGCAATCGGCCAGATGTTCGCCCTTCCCCGGCACGCTGAGCAGCCCCGAAGGTTTGTCGACCAGCAGAACTTCGGCGTCTTCATGCAGAATGACCAACGGGTCCTGCGGCGGGTTATATTCGCTATCCATGGCTCCCCCTCGCAGATGCAGCCCCGCGGATCAAGCGGGGGCGTGGCCGTCAGGCGACGGCGGCGAAACTATCCTTGAGGATCGCGCTCAGCGCATCGGCATCGGCTTGGGTGAAAGCATTTGGCTGGTCGCTGTCGATGTCGAAAACCCCCAGCAACTCCCCCGCGCCGTTCCAGACCGGCAGCACCAATTCCGAACGTGTCGAAGAGGCGCAGGCGATATGGCCCGGAAAGGCATCGACATCCTCAACCAATTGCACCTCGCCCGTGCGCGCCGCAGCCCCGCAGACCCCGCGCGAAAAGGGGATCACGAGACAGCCGTGTCCGCCCTGATAGGGGCCAATCTTCAACAGTTCGGGCGCGGTCACCCGGTAAAAGCCGGTCCAGTCAAAACGGTCATCCGCGTGATGCACCTCGCAGGCGATGGTGGCCATCAGGGCCACGGCATCGTCTTCGTCCTCGGTCAGGGCGGCGATGGTCTTGGCAAGGGTTTGGTAGTCGACGGTCATGGCGATACTCTTATTGCAGACGGAAAAAGGGAGGCAGGCCGCCCCCCTTCGATAGGTTAAATGGCCCGAGGGCTCAGGGGCGTTCGATCGCGATGGCCGTGCCCTCGCCGCCGCCGATGCAGATCGCCGCGACACCGCGTTTCAGCCCGCGTTTTTCCAGCGCGTTCAGCAGGGTCACCATGATCCGCGCTCCCGAGGCACCGATGGGATGGCCAAGCGCGCAGGCGCCGCCGTTGACGTTCACGATATCATGGGAGAGGTCCATCTCATGCATGAAAGCCAGCGGCACGACTGCGAAGGCTTCGTTGACCTCCCACAGATCGACATCCTCTTTCTTCCAGCCGATCCGCTCCAGCAGTTTCTGCGCCGCAGGGACAGGTGCCGTGGTGAACAGCCCCGGCGCTTGGGCGTGGCTGGCGTGGCCGACGATGCGGGCGCGGATGGTCTGGCCGCGGGTCTTGGCAGTCTCCTCATCCGCCAGCACCAGCGCCGCCGCCCCATCTGAAATCGACGAAGAATTCGCCGCCGTCACCGTGCCGCCCTCGCGGAAGGCCGGTTTTAGCTGGGGGATCTTCTCGGGCCGGGCGCTGGCAGGCTGTTCGTCGGCGCTGACCGTGGTGCTGCCGCGGCGCGACCTCACCTCGACCGGGGCGATCTCATCTTCAAAGCCACCGCCCTCCTGCGCCTCGATGGCGCGCGACAGAGAGGCCAGCGCATAGTCGTCCTGCGTTTCGCGGGTGAACTGGAAGCGTTCGGCGCAATCCTCGGCAAAGGTGCCCATCAGGCGGCCCTTGTCATAGGCGTCTTCCAACCCGTCGAGGAACATGTGGTCGATCACCTGCCCATGCCCCAGCCGCGCGCCCCCGCGCATCTTGGGCAGGACGTAGGGCGCGTTGGTCATGCTCTCCATGCCGCCAGCGACCATCACATCGGTCTGGCCAAGCGCGATCTGGTCAAAGGCCATCATCGCCGCCTTCATGCCCGAGCCGCACATCTTGTTCAGCGTGGTCGCGGGCACCTCTTCGCCCAGACCGGCCTTGAACCCGGCCTGACGCGCGGGCGCCTGGCCCTGGCCTGCGGGCAGAACGCAGCCCATCAGCACCTCTTGCACCTCGGCAGGATCCGTCTTGCCCAAAGCCGCCTTGATCGCGCTGCCGCCCAATTCCGCGGCGGTCAGCCCCTCAAAGGCCCCCTGAAAACCGCCCATCGGGGTTCTGGCTGCACCGGTTATCACGACATTGCGCATCACGTTCTCCTAGAGTTGCACCGCATACCAGTTGGTAAGGTTTTACGGTTAATCACGTCTCGAACTTCAAAGTCTCGGGGCATGTTTATGGAAGTTTCCGCCAAAACAGAAGACCGCTTTTGCGTGGTCAGCGTGCTACATGACCGGATCGACGCCGCCGCGGCGCTGGAGTTCAAGGATGCGCTGCGTCGCGCCGCGGCCCATGCGCCGCCGGTGGTGATCCTTGATCTGCACCGGGTCAATTTCATTGATTCCAGCGGGCTCGGCGCGATCGTGGCGGCGATGAAACATCTGGCGCCGCAGCGCGCGCTGGTGCTGGCCGGGCTGACTCCGGCGGTGGAAAAGGTCTTTACCCTCACCCGGATGGATAGGGTCTTTGGCATCTTCCACACGCTTGACGCCGCCCTCACCGCGCATCGAGAATAGCGCGATGCGGCTCTCCGCCGCGCGGCCCGCGCTCTGCCCGTTCGAGATCACCGTTCACAGCGGCCCGCAGGCCGCGCGGGAGGCGCTTACGCTTTTGCTGGACGCGCTTAGCTGCCTTTCGCTCGGGGCCGAGGAGGTCTGCGTGGTGCGTTTGGTTGTCGCCGAAATGCTCAACAATATCGTCGAACACGCCTACCCCGACCCGCACCACCCCGGCCCCATCCATATCGCCTGCCATCACGCGCCCGACGGCCTGCACCTTGCCGTTTCGGACGAAGGGCTGCCGATGCCCGACCTGCAAGTGCCCTTGGGCCTGCCGCAAGAGATCGACCGCCCCGTTTGCGACCTGCCGGAAGGCGGCTTTGGCTGGTTCCTGATCCGCGATCTGGCGAAAGACCTGACCTATCGCCGCTTGGCGCAAGAGAACCGGATCGCCCTGCGGCTCCCGGTTGGCTTACCGCCGCGTTAACATCTGCGGCAGCGCGTCCCGCATATTTCCCAAAACGGCCCCGCTGGGATCACAATTGCGCCTTGGTTGTTGGTCATAAACGGTGCTGTAGCTGCATATGGCTTCCCTCGGTGCCGTGTTTAATAGCCCCCACCCAGTACGCGGTGCCGAGGAACTTTCCCCCGCATTGGCAGAACCGAGATCTCCGTCTAGGGTCACGCTGACGTAATTCAGCGAGGGGCAGCACATGCGCGATTTTCACCTTCCCGGCCGGTCACCGGTCTTGGCCACTAACGGCATCTGCGCCACATCCCATCCGCTGGCCGCGCGGGCGGCGGTCGATATCCTTGCGCGGGGCGGCAACGCGATGGACGCGGCCATCGCCGGGGCGGTGTTGCTCGGCATTTGCGAGCCGCAGATGACCGGGATCGGCGGCGACTGTTTCGTGCTCTACTCTCCGGCGGGGAGCGAGGAGGTCCATGCCCTCAACGGGTCCGGCCGCGCACCAGCGGCGCTGGATGCCGCCAAATTGCGGGACAGGGGCGAGCAGACGGTGCCGCTGCGCTCGGCGGATGCCGTGACCATCCCCACGGCCATCGACGCCTTCTGCCAGCTCTCCGAAAGCACCGGCAAACTGGGGTTGGACGCCCTGCTCGCCCCCGCAATCCACTATGCCGAGGCGGGGGTGCCCGTCGCCCCGCGCGTGGCCTTTGACTGGGCCACCGATGGCGGCACCCTTCAGAGGCGCGCGCGGGATCACTTCCTCATCAACGGTAAAACGCCCCGCACCGGCGACATCTTCCGCGCGCCGGGACAGGCCGAAGTGCTGCGCCGCGTGGCCGCGCAGGGCCGCGATGCCTTCTACACCGGAGAGATCGCCGAAGACATGATCGCCACCTTGCAAGCCGCAGGCGGCAGCCACAGCGCCGAGGATTTCGCCAAGGCCCACGCCGAGGTCACGACGCCCGTGTCAGGCCAGTACAAAGACCTCGAAGTGGTCGAACATCCGCCCAACGGCCAAGGGGCGACCGCCCTGTTGCTGATGAATATCCTTAATCACTTCGACATCGCCGGGATGGACCCGCTGGGGGCCGAGCGGCTGCATATCGAAGCTGAGGCCACCAAACTGGCCTATGACGCGCGCAACCGCTTTCTAGCCGACCCGGACCACACCACCCGGCTTGAACACATGTTGGCGCCTGAGACCGCCCGCGCCCTTGCGGCCCTGATCGACCCCAAACGCGCCATGGCTGCCGCCCCCCCGATCAGCGAGGCGGTGCATAAAGACACGATCTATATCACCGTGGTCGACGGCGACGGCATGTCGGTCTCGCTCATCTATTCGATCTTCCACGGCTTCGGTTCTGGCATCGCCTCGGACAAGTTCGGCATCCTGCTGCAAAACCGTGGCGCGGGTTTCACATTGGAGGAAGGCCACCCCAATGAGCTGAAAGGCGGCAAACGCCCGATGCATACGATCATCCCCGGCATGATCCGCGAGAATGGCCGTGTGACCATGCCCTTTGGCGTGATGGGCGGGGCCTATCAGCCCTGCGGCCACGCGCGCTTTGCCTCGAACCTCACCGATTTCGGCATGGACGTTCAAAGCGCCATCGACGCACCCCGCGCCTTTGCCGATGGGCAGGTGATGAAGGTCGAACGCGGCTTTGGCGACGATGTGCGCCAAAGCTTGAGCGATCTGGGCCATAAGGTCGAAGTGCCTGAAACCGCGATCGGCGGCGCACAGGCGATCCGCATCCGCAAAGATGGCGTGCTGGAGGGCGCGAGCGATCCGCGTAAGGACGGCTGCGCCTTGGGCTATTGATGAAGACCTCTGGCGGGCTGGGAAACGGCCCGCCGGGCTTAGTTCATCTGGAAATGCAGCGGATAGGCACCGTCGGTGAAGGGGCCGAACAGATCGGGGATATCGGGGTGGTCCACAGGCTCCCCCGAATAATCGGCCACGAGGTTCTGCTCCGACACATAGGCCACATAGTAGCTCTGATCGTTCTCGGCCAAGAGATGATAGAACGGCTGATCTTTCACCGGCCGGTTCTCTTCGGGAATCGCCTCATACCATTCTTCGGTGTTGGCGAATTCCGGGTCGACGTCAAAAATCACGCCCCGAAAGGGATGCTTCTTGTGACGGACAATCTGCCCGAGGTGATATTTTGCGCGTGTTCGTATCATAACATGCTGCCCCTACCCCTCGACGGTAGCCCTTTCAAGGGGCTTTTGTCCAATCACAGCGGCTCTGCACGGGGAAACAGACTGTGAACGCCGCGCCGACAGTGGGTTTGCGGCAGCCTACCGCCCGGGGGCGCAACTGCTCTGCCGGCCTCCTGCGAAATACCGCCTGTGCAGGGCTGCGCAGTCAGCGCAATACCGCCCAGACTGCCGCGCATTTTCCCAATTTAGTGATGTGATGGTGAGGGTGAATCGGTTAAACTCCTCCGAAAAAACGTCCCCTACCAAAAACGAGAGGCGAGAGGCAGATGAGCAAGCATTTTTGCGCAATGATGATCGTACTGCTGGTGGCATCCTGCGGCGGCGGGCCTCAAACGGCCCCGCGTGATCTGGATAACGCCTGCACGATCCTGAAAGATCACCCCGACTACCTGCGCGCATTCCGCGCGACCGAGCGGAAATGGGGTGTCCCCATCCACGTTCAAATGGCCACCATCCACCAAGAGAGCAAGTTCGTGGCGGATGCCCGGACGCCGTTCAAATATGTGCTGGGTGTGATCCCAATGGGCCGCCAATCCAGCGCCTTTGGCTATTCGCAGGCTTTGGACGCGACATGGGATGAGTATCTGGAATCCGAGGGCCGCTGGCGCGCCAAACGCGACCGGATTCGCGATGCGAGCGATTTCATGGGCTGGTACATGAACCTGACGCGGGAGCGGAACGGCGTCTCGCTGCATGACGCCCGCAACCAATACCTCGCCTATCACGAGGGGCACACGGGATTTTCCCGGCAAAGCTACAACAGCAAGGCGTGGCTGGTCGGCGTCGCGGGCAAGGTCGAATCCCGCGCCAAACTCTATCAACGGCAGATCGCCGGTTGCCGTCTGGGCCGCTGGTAAACCCGCCCACTCCAATGCAAAACGCCCCGGCCTGATCAGCCGGGGCGTTTTTTGTTTCAACAGTGCCGCTTAGCGTCTGCCGCCTGCCCGTGCGCCCGCGGTGTCGAACAGGCTGTTAGAGATATTGCCCCCCACCTGCATGTCGCCCAGCACAACGGTCGTGGCGCTGCCGTTGCCATCGTTGATGATCCACTGACGCAGCTGCACCGGGTTGCCGGTAAACTTCATCTGGATGTTGCCATATTGCGGATTGGCGGGGTCTTGGGCCGTGACCGTGGTGGCGGTGCCGTCATAGCTGTGGCCCGTCACCATCTTGGCGCGGCCCAGATTGACGTTGTCGGCCAAGATGATCGACAGCGGTGTTCGCGCCAGCGGATAGGTCTCAGCCGGTTGGTTCGACTTCTTGTCGTAGATCACGACCGTATTCGCCCCCGCGACGACCAGCCCGGAGTCCGGCGCGTTATATTCGAAACGTACCTTGCCGGGGCGTTTGATATAGATCGTGCCCGTGCTGATCGACCCGTCGTCGTTGATCTGGGTAAAGTCGCCCTCGGCGGTGCGAAGCTGGTTCAGGTAGCCCGAGATCTCGTTCAGCGACAGTTGCTGCGCCGCCGCCGCGAGGGGGGCCGATACGGCCAGTCCAACCGCCAGAATCGCAGAAGTAAGTTTACGCATGTTGTTCGTCCTGTGTTGCCTCACGTTCTGACATAGGGCGGGCGGGCGTGATATTCGATATCAGGGCGCGGTTTTTCGCTATCGCCCGCCCTGCCCCATAGAAAAACACCGCCGGGAGGGTGGCCCGGCGGTGTTTTTGATTGTCGTTCCCGAGAGGGGGGAGAGGCAGACCTATGCCTGTTCCGGCACCAGAATCTCACGCTTGCCGACATGGTTCGCCGGAGAGACCAGCCCCTCTTCCTCCATCTGCTCGACCAGTCGTGCGGCTTTGTTATAGCCGATCGCCAGTTTGCGCTGGATGTAGGAGGTGGAGCATTTGCGGTCTTTGATCACCACCTGCACGGCAGTGTCATAAAGCGCGTCTTCGCTATCGGTATTGCCGCCAAGGCCCAGCACCGCGTCGATGTTGCTTTCCTTATCCTCGGACGGCCCTTCGACCACGCCCGAGACATAATCCGGCTCGCCGAATTGCTTGAGGTGGTTGACGATCTCTTCGACCTCTTCATCACTCACGAAGGGGCCGTGGCAGCGGGTGATCTTGGCCCCGCCTGCCATATACAGCATGTCGCCCATACCCAAGAGTTGCTCGGCGCCCATTTCGCCCAAGATAGTGCGGCTGTCGATTTTCGATGTCACTTGGAAGGAAATCCGCGTGGGGAAGTTCGCCTTGATCGTGCCGGTGATCACGTCGACCGAGGGGCGTTGTGTGGCCATGATTAGGTGGATGCCGGAGGCCCGCGCCATCTGTGCCAGACGCTGGATGCAGGCTTCGATCTCCTTGCCCGCGACCATCATCAGGTCGGCCATCTCGTCGACGATGACGACGATATAGGGCAGCGCCTCGGGGGTGTTTTCCTCAGTCTCGAAGATCGGCTCGCCGGTGTCCTCGTCAAAGCCGGTCTGCACGGTCCGCGAGAACATCTCGCCCTTCGCCAGCGCCTCGCGGACGCGGCCGTTGTACCCTTCGATGTTGCGCACGCCCATCTTGGACATCTTGCGATAGCGCTCTTCCATCTCGCCCACGACCCATTTTAGCGCCACGACGGCCTTCTTGGGGTCGGTGACGACCGGGCTCAGCAGATGCGGGATGCCGTCGTAGACCGACAGTTCCAGCATCTTGGGGTCGATCATGATCATCCGGCATTCTTCCGGCGTCAGCTTGTAGAGCAACGACAGGATCATCGTGTTGATCGCCACGGATTTACCCGAGCCGGTGGTCCCCGCGATCAGCAGGTGCGGCATCTTGGCGAGGTTGGCCACGACCGGGTCGCCGCCGATGTCCTTGCCGAGCGCCAGCGGCAGGCGATGGTTGCCGTCGCCGAAGTCGCGGCTGGAGAGAATCTCGCGCAGGATCACCTTCTCGCGGTTCTCGTTGGGCAGTTCGATGCCGATCACCGAGCGGCCCGGCACGGTGGAGACGCGCGCCGAAAGCGCGGCCATGGAGCGGGCGATGTCGTCTGCCAGACCGATCACGCGGCTGGCCTTGAGGCCCGGCGCGGGTTCGAGTTCGTACATGGTGACGACGGGGCCGGGCCGCACGGCGACGATCTCACCTTTCACGCCGTAGTCGTCGAGCACGGTTTCCAGCATCCGCGCGTTTTCCTCCAACGCCTCGTCGCTGAGGTGCAGGCGCTGCACGCTCTCGGGGCTTTCCAGAAGGCTCAGCGGCGGCAGTTCGAAACCGGGGTGCGTGTCGTCAAAGGTCAGGGTGGGCTGCGCTTCGACCTGTGCCTGTTTCGAGGGCTGGACGGGTTTGCGGGCGGGCTGCTGCACCACTTTGCGCGGCTCCGCCACGGGGATTTTCATCGCCTCAGGCGCGGGCGCCTGCTGCAACGGCAGGGTCTCAGACGCCACAGTGTCTTCGTAAGGCGCGGCCATCGGCGCCTGCGCTGCCGGTTCCTGAACCATCGGCTCTGGCGTCGGGGCAGGCGCGGGCTGGGCCTGCGGCCTGCGCAGCAGCGGCTCGGGGCGCAGGGTGGCCGGTTCGGCGGTCAAGGGCGGTTCGGCACGCAGCCCGGCGGGCTGGGCGGCGGGCTGGCTGGTGTTCAGCACGAGCGGGTCCGGCCCACGGCCCCGGCCCTTGGTCAAGGGCGCGGTCGTCGGCGTGTGGATCGCATTGGCATGGCGCACGCGGTTCTTGATCACGTCGGCGATCTTGCTTTTGATGCGATCTTCGCCCGGTGTCTCATCCACTATGGCGTCGCTGTAGGTCTCGATCAGTTCCGGCTCAGGCATGTCGTCTTCGGGTTCGGGCCGTTTGATCAGCCCGGGCATCCGACCGAACAGGCTGCGCGGTTCGGCTTCCGGCTCGGCCACCGGGGCGTGCTCTGCGGCATAGCTCTGCTCGGCTTCCTGCGCGGCCCAGGCTTCGGCGTCTTCGGCTTCCTGACGGCGGCGCTCACGACGTTCGGCCTGACGGGCCGAAAGGTTCTGCGCGGCCACGACGGCCCCATTGGCCCCGCGGCCCAGAAGGGTCATCAGCCCGGCATAGGCCATGATCAGACCGACCAGCAGGAACCGCGCAATGCGGAACAGCTCGGCCTTGGTAAAGCCCAAGACGAAGGCGCCCAACGCGAGGATAGCGACGCCCATCAAAAGCGACATCAGCTTGACCGTCAGGGTCGAACCGATGGGCAGGATCGTCAGTAGCGCGCCCATGACGGTATCGCCAAAAAGCCCGCCCAGACCGAAGCTATGGGTCAGCAGCCATTCCTGACCGGGGGCCAGTGTCGCGGCGTAGATTGCCCCAAGTGCCACGGCGATGGGGGCAAAGATCAGCCGCCCAAGCGCGCGGTCATCGCCCTGATGCAGCGCGAAACGTCCGCCCCAGAACAGCAGGACGATGGCGATGCCCCAAGCGCCCCAACCGACGATCATGAACAGCGGCGCAGCGATAGAGGCACCGATCCGGCCCATCCAGTTTTGCACCGGCGCATCGGTCGAGACCATCCAGTTGGGATCGTCGGGCGTGTAGCTGCCGATCATCATGGCGGCCATGATGCCCAGCATGATCAGCGCCAGCCCCAGCAGTTCACGACCGCGCTTTTCGATTGCCTCGGCCATGTTGCTGTCTAGCAATGGATCGCGTCCCCGTGTCTGATATGCCATGTCGTCCCTCGCTTATGCCGAATACAGACAGTCGCGGATCGCTTCCAATCCGCGCGTCGTTTCGTCTTTTGGGGCCACCAAGGCGACCCGAATGTAATTCTGGCCGGGGTTCCCCCCGGCGACGTTCTGCGCCAGATAGCTGCCGGGCAGCACCCGCACGCCGGTCTCGCGCCAGAGTTTCAGCGCCGCGGCCTCGTCATCCTCGACCGGAAGCCAGAGGAAGAACCCCGCCTCGGGGCTCACATAGCCCGGCACATTGCCAAAGATGCGGTCGGCGATGGCGTATTTCTCTTGATAGAGCGCGCGGTTCTCTTCCACATGCGCCTCATCCGCCCAAACGGCGGCGGCGGCCTGCTGCAAGGGCAGCGGCAGCGGCGCGCCCGCGTAGTTGCGCAACTGTTTGATCTGGCGCATCGTCTCGGCCCCGCTGGCGGCAAAGCCTGACCGCAGCCCCGGCAGGTTTGAGCGTTTCGACAGCGAGTGAAAAATAACCACGCGGTTGCGGTCGGTGCCCAGTTCCTTGACCACCTCCAACGCGCCGGTGGGCGGCGTGTCGCGGTAGATCTCGGAATAGCATTCATCGGCGAAGATCAAAAAGTCATACTTCTCGGCCAGCGCGATCAGATCGGCCCAGTAATCGCGCGAGGCGACAACGCCCTGCGGATTGGCGGGGGAGCAGAGATAGGCCGCCGTCGTGCGGCGCAGCACCTCTTCGGGCAGGCTCGCGAAATCTGGCAGATGCCCGGTCTCGGCAGTGGCGGGCACCATGATCGGGTCCGCCTCACCGGAAATCGCGCCGATCATATAGACTTGGTAGAAGGGGTTCGGCATCAGGATGGCCGATTTCTCCCCATTCTTGGTGGGCGGGCAAAGCGCGATGACGGCGTTATAGAGCCCTTCGCGCGTGCCGTTCAGGGCCATCACCTCGCTGTCGTGGTCCATCTCGACCCCGTAGCGGCGGGCGATCCATGCGGCAATCGCCGCGCGCAATTCGGGCGAGCCGTCGTTCGGCGGGTATTTGTTGAACCCTGCGGCGTGTTTCGTGATCTCATCGGTCACCCATGCCGGAAACGCATGTTTCGGCTCGCCAATGGTCATATGGATCGGCGTGCCGCCGCCCTCATGCCCGTCAAGCAATGCGCGCAGGCGCGGCCACACGTGGGCCGGAAGGTTCGAAAACCGCTCGGTATACATCATCAAAACTGCCTCGGATCGGGATCATTCGCGCCCCGTTTGCCCCAAGGTACCCAAGGGCGCCTCTCCCGTCCAGAAAAACCGGGGAGTTTTGCCGCCCTTGTGGCTTTTCGGTCGTGCGGTCTTAGGCCTCGCGCAGGGCCGCTTCAGCCGCTGCACCAAGGCGCAAAAGCTGTTCTTCGGCCCCCGGCGCGCACATCAGAGAAATGCCGCAAGAGGGCGTATCGGTCGGCAAGGTAAGCGCGCAAAGCCCCATGAGATTCGCGACTCGCGTGTTGCGCAAGGACAGGAGATTCTGCGCAAGGTAGTAGTCGTGATCGCTGTTCAGCCGTTCGATGTTCGGCGGCAGCATGGGTGCAGTGGGCACCAGCACGGCGTCATAGCCCGCCACGGCCCGGTCATAGCCTGCCCGCGCCAGATCGAGCTTGGCCCAAGCGGCAACGTAATCGGGGCCGGAGAACCCCTTACCCAACCGGAAACGCTCAAGAATTTCGCTGAACATGGCATCGGGGTCGGCTTCGATCACATCACGCCACAGCCCATAGGCTTCGGTGGTGTAGAGACAGGAACTTAGCGGCATCGCCTCTTCGACTTCGGGCACGGCGATCTCGTCAACCGTGGCACCGGCCTCGCGCAACCGCGCTACCGCCGCTTCAAAAGCGGCTTTGGGCTCATCGGAAAGCTCATCCATGACAACATTGGTCAGCACCGCGAAACGGCAGCCCTCCAACTCGCTCTCTTGCAGATCGGCAGGCTTGCCCCCCTCCAAAGCCGCGAGCAGCAGCGCCGCGTCTTCGACCGAACGGCAAAGCGGGCCAACCGTGTCGAACTTCGCCGCCAGCGGCACGGTCCCGGCAAGGGAGACACGGCCTGCGGTGGTCTTGAGCCCCACCAGATCGTTCCACGCCGCCGGAATGCGCACCGACCCGCCGGTATCCGACCCGATCGCCGCCGCCGCCAAGCCAAAGGCGACCGAGGCCGCCGCGCCTGAGGACGACCCGCCCGAGACGCTGTCCGGCTCGTTGACGCAGGGCGGTGTCGCAGTGCTGGGGTTGTGGCCAAGGCCCGAGAAGGCCAATTCGCTCATATGCGTTTTGCCCAAGCAGACCAGCCCCAAGGCCGTCGCGCTGGCGAGCACTTCGGCGTCGCGCTCAGGAACGCGACCTTCCAGCAGTTTGGAGCCCGCCTCGGTGGCCGTTCCGGCGGTATCAAAGAGGTCTTTCCAAGAGATCGGCACCCCGTCGAGCGGCGACAGGCGCTGGCCGTCGCGGGCACGTTCAGCCGACGCGGCGGCTTCGGCCCGGGCGCGGTCAGGGGTGACGCGGGCATAGATACGGTCGCGCATCGGATGTGCGTCGATGGCATCAAGATAGGCATCGCAAAGCGCCACCGGGTCGATATCGCCCGCCGCGATCCCGCGCCCCAGCTCCGCCGCCGTCATTTCCAACCATTCTTGCATGTCATGCCCCTTACCGCTGTTCTTGGCGAACCTAGCGACCGTTCGGCGCATGGACAATCCCCGCGCGCAGGTCATATCTAGGGCCATGGATTTTGACCACGATATCGCGATCATCGGCGGGGGACTGAACGGCCCCGCCCTTGCCTTGGCCCTCACCCGCGCGGGATTGCGCGTGGCTGTGATTGACGCCCAGCCCGCACAGACCTTTGAGAACGCCGCCTTCGACGGGCGCGCCTATGCGCTGGCGCTGACCTCGGTCAGGTTGATGGAGGGCATCGGCATCTGGCCCGATATCGCGGGCGACGCCCAGCCGATGCTGGAGATCAAGGTCACCGACGGGCGCGCCGGAACCGGCCCCTCTCCCATGTTCATGCATTTCGACCATGCCGAGATCGAAGAAGGCCCGATGGGCCAGATGGTCGAAGACCGCCATCTGCGCCGCGCGCTGCTGAAAGCGGCGGCCGCCGATCCGGCGATCACGATGATGAACGACACCCGCGTTACGGGGCAATCGGTGGCGCCGACCGGCATCACTCTGACACTTGAGGGCGGCAAGACCCTGCGCGCAAGACTGGCGGTGGGGGCCGATGGCCGCGGCAGCGGCACGGCGGAACGCGCGGGAATCAAGCGTGTCGCATGGTCCTATGGTCAGACGGCGCTGGTCTGCGTGGTGGATCACGAAAAGCCGCACCACGGCATCGCGCATCAATTCTTCATGCCCCCCGGCCCGCTGGCGATCCTGCCGCTGACCGGCAACCGCTCGCTGATCGTCTGGAGCGAAGCGAGCGCCAATGCCGCCGCGATCAACGCCCTGCCGGATGCGCAATACCTTGAGGTGCTGCGCCCGCGCTTTGGCAGTTTTTTGGGGGAGCTTTCGCTGACCGGCCCGCGCTACAGCTATCCGCTGGGCCTGTCGCTGGCCCATTCCATGACCGCCCCGCGCGTGGCGCTTTTGGGCGACGCGGCCCATGGGGTGCATCCCATCGCCGGTCAGGGGCTGAACGCGGGCCTGCGCGATGTGGCAGCCTTGGCCGAGGTGATTGCCGATGCGGTTCGCCGCGGGGAAGACCCCGGAAACGACGCGGTCCTCGCGCGCTATCAGGAATGGCGGCGCTTCGACAATGCCAGCCTGGCGCTGGCGACCGACAGTTTCAACCGACTGTTTTCGAACGATAATGCGCTTTTGCGGTTGGCCCGCGACATGGGCATGGCCGCAATCAACGCCCTACCCGGCCTGCGCCGAACCTTTATCCGCGAAGCCGCAGGGCTGACGGGGGAGCTGCCCCGATTAATGCGTGGCAAGCCCCTTTAACGGAGCGGCGGGGCGTTACAGCCTCCGCGCTTCGTCCGGCAGCATGACGGGAATGCCGTTGCGGATGGGATAGGCCAGTCCGGCGGCTTTCGACACCAGCTCTTGCTTTTCCGCGTCATAGGTCAGCGTCGTCTGCGTGCGCGGGCAGATCAATGCCTCCAGCATCCGGCGGTCGAATTGAACGGTCGCATCCGTCATTGCATCAAGCCCTCTTCCTGACCGCCGCGCATCGCGAATTCGATCAATGTCACCAATGTCTCCCGCCGGGTCTCCAGCGAAGGCGCCTCCAGCAGCGCCTGTTTATCCTCGGCCTCGAACTCCAGCATCATCGACAGGGAGTTGATCAGCAACTCATCTTCGGCATCTTTCAACGTGTCCCAATCGGCGGAAAGGCCGCGGCTGTCGAAATAGCGCCCCAGAAGGTCAAGAAACCGCGCCCGGTCAAAGCTGTCGTCGACCTCATCCTCACCCAAGTCACGGTCAAAGCCCGACCAATTCACATCGCAGCGGCGATAGGGGGAAAAGCCCTCGATCTCCTCCACCACGCGAAAGCGCGAGACGCCGCCAAGAGTCACCATATAGCGGCCATCCTCGGTCTCGGAAAACTGGGTGATGCGGCCCGCGCAGCCGATCTGGTGCAGCCCATGGCCGTCACGGCCGGGCAGTTCGTTGGGCTGGACCATGCCGATCAACCGCGTGTCGGTCTTGAGCGCGTCTTCGATCATCTGAAGATAGCGCGGCTCGAAGATATGCAGCGGCAGCCGCGAGCGGGGCAGCAGCAGCGCCCCTGCCAACGGAAAGATCGCAATAGTCTTGGGCAGTTCTGCTGGCTTGATCATGACAAGGGACTTAGCGCGACCGACGCCTCAGGCAAATATCATTGATGACAGTTTGCGACGGCCATTCAGCACCACCGGATCATTGGGCTTAAGTGCCTCGAAAATAGTGAAAAGTTGCGCCTTGGCGGCGCCTTCATTCCACTCCCGATCGCGGCGGAAGAGCTCTAGCAGGTGGTCGACGGCAGCTTCGGCATTGTCATGGGCATAGAGCGCTTGGGCCAGATCGAAGCGCGCCTGATGGTCGTCGGGGTTGGCCTCGACCTTCTCGGTCAACTCGGCTACGGGGCCGGCATCGGCGGCCTGATGCGCCAGTTGCAACTGGGCATGGGCGGCTTCAAGTTCGGGGGCTTTGGAGATTTCGATCGGCGCGCCGTTCAGCAGCGCCTCGGCCTGATCCAAGGCGCCCATGGCGATGTGAGACCGAACCATGCCGCCATAGGCAGGCGCGTTCATCGGGTCTTCTTCGAGGATCGCGGCAAAGGTCTGCGCCGCGTCGGTGGCGGCCCCTTCGGCCAGCATCTCTTCGGCGGCGGCGACGGCATCGGCCAGCGTGTCACCGGGCGCTTCGCCGCCCCCCGCTTTTACCACACGGTCGACGAAGGCTTTGATCTCGGACTGCGGCAGCGCGCCTTGGAAACCGTCAACCGGCTGACCTTTATAGAAGGCATAGACCGTGGGGATTGATTGGATTTGCAACTGACCGGCGATATTCTGGGCCTGATCGACGTTGACCTTCACCATCTTCACCGCGCCTTTGGCCGCGCGCACGGCGTCTTCCAGCATCGGGCCAAGTGTCTTGCAAGGGCCGCACCACGGCGCCCAGAAATCAACGATGACCGGCACCGTTTGCGAGGCATCGACCACATCAGCCATGAAGGTCGCCTCGGTCGTGTCCTTGATCAGATCGGCATCCGCAGGGGCGGCGGTGGAAAGGTTCAGGTCGGTCATGCTGTTATCCTCGCTAATCGCGTTTGGCCTTATATGGACGTGCGGGGGCGCGATTCAAAGGTCAAAACTGGCAAAAACCGGCGCGTGGTCGCTGGGTTTCTCCCAACCGCGCGCATCGCGGACGATGTGGCTGGAGTGCCCGGCTTGCGCGATATCCGATGTGGCCCAGATATGATCCAGCCTGCGGCCCTTGTCAGCGGCATCCCAATCGGCGGCGCGGTAGGACCACCAGCTATAGAGTTTGCCCTCCGGCACATCCTGCCGCGTGATGTCGACCCAATTGCCCGCATCCTGCACCGCGCCAAGCGCTTCGACCTCGACCGGGGTGTGGCTGACGATCTTTAGCAGCTTTTTGTGATCCCAGACGTCATCCTCACGCGGGGCGATGTTGAGGTCGCCCACAAGGATCGACTTCTCGGGCTTGTCGCCATGGAACCAGTCGCGCATCTCAGAGAGGTAATCGAGCTTTTGGCCAAACTTCTCATTGATCTCGCGGTCGGGTTTGTCGCCGCCTGCGGGGACGTAGAAATTGTGGATCGTTGCGCCATTCTCCAGCTTGGCCGCGACATGGCGGGCGTGGCCCAGCATGGCGAAATCCTGATCGCCCGCATCCACCAGCGGCAGTTTCGACAGGATCGCCACCCCGTTGTAGCCCTTCTGCCCCCGCGCGACCATATGGGTGTAGCCCGCCGCCTTGAACGCCTCGACCGGGATCTTGTCCACGGGGCTTTTGCATTCTTGCAGGCAGAGGACATCCGGCCCGTGTTCGGCCAGCAGTTTCAGCACCAAAGGCTCGCGCAGGCGGACGGAGTTGATGTTCCAAGTGGCGAGGGTAAAGGACATGGGGGAGGCTCCGGTCTGGGGGTGGTTCGGCACAGTAACGCGGGCGGCGCGGGGGTGCCATGCGGAAATGGGGCTTCCTTGCGGTGAGGGCCATCGCCTGCGGCTTGATTCCAGTCCAGGGCGACGATCTCCCCCCCCAAAAAAAAGACCGGGCACAAAGGCCCGGCCAGTCCAACAGGGAGGTATGTACCTTTACCCGGGTACAAAAGTCGGGCTTCAAACCGAGGTGCGGGTCATGAAAACCCCGCCTCTCAGGTATTCCAACCACGGGGGTCGGAATTGGTTCCCGGTTTTTATGCCATCAGGCGATAGCCACCGGATTCCGTCACCAGCAAACGGGCGTTCGAGGGGTCAGGCTCGATCTTCTGCCGCAGGCGGTAGATATGGGTTTCAAGCGTATGGGTCGTGACGCCCGCGTTATAGCCCCAGACCTCATGCAGCAGCACATCGCGCGGCACCACACCGTCATTGGAGCGGTAGAGGAACTTGAGGATATTGGTCTCTTTCTCGGTCAGACGCACCTTGCGGTCGTCCTCCGTGGTCAGCACCTTCATCGCGGGTTTGAACGTATAGGGCCCGAGCTGGAACACCGCATCTTCGGACTGTTCATGCTGGCGCAGCTGCGCGCGGATGCGGGCCAGAAGGACGGGAAATTTGAACGGTTTGGTGACATAGTCATTCGCCCCGGCATCAAGGCCGAGGATCGTGTCGGCATCGGTGTCATGGCCCGTCAGCATCAGGATCGGGCTTTTCACCCCCTGTTTGCGCATCAGGCGGCACAGCTCGCGGCCATCGGTATCGGGCAGGCCCACGTCGAGGATGATGAGATCGTAAAGCGCTTCTTTCGCCTTGGTCATCGCCTCGGTGCCATTGGCCGCTTCGAAAACGTCGAAATCCTCGGTCATGATCAACTGCTCGCTCAGCGCTTCGCGCAGGTCATCGTCGTCATCGACAAGCAGGATTTTCTTAAGCTGGGCCATCTGTCTCTCCGTCTGTTGTCTTATACATGCGCCTTGGGCGATGCCCGGACAAGGGATGTGACCGCTGTCTCACAGCCTCGTGTCAACAAAGCGTGAAATGTTTCAATTCCTTGCGATATAACCTAGATAGACGGGGAAGCCTTTGCGGAGTTGCAACAAACCATGAGTTTCGCCCCGGACATCACCGAACAACTGGCGCGTGCGCGGGCCGATCTGCGCATGGGCGTGCCCGTGGTTCTGGCCAATGGGGCGCAGGCCGCCCTCGTGCTGGCAGCAGAGACGCTGACCGCACAGCGCCTTGCGGATGTGCTGGCCTTGGGCGGTGCGCCGATGCTGGCGATCACCGCACGGCGGGCTGAAACGCTCAAGGCGCGGGCCTATGATGGCAATCTCGCCCGGGTGCTGCTGCCTGAGGGGGCGACACCTGCTTGGGTGCAAAGCATCGCCGATCCGGCGGATGACCTGCGCGCCCCGATGAAAGGGCCACTTCAGACCGCGCGAGGCGGCGATACGGCGGCGCATCGCGCCGCGATTGATCTGGTGAAAGCCGCCCGGATGCTGCCCGCCGCACTGGTGCTTGATCTGCCGCAGGGGGCCGATTTCGCGCGGACGCATGGTCTGACCTTGATCGACCTTACCGCCGCCGCCCCGATCCTTGCCGAGCGCAGCGCGCTGCATCCGGTGGTGAACGCCCGCCTGCCGATGGAGGTCTCCGAGGCCGGGCGCCTGCATATCTTCCGCCCCGAGGATGGCGGCGAAGAGCATTACGCCATCGAAATCGGCCGCCCTGCCCGCGACACGCCGGTGCTTTGCCGCCTGCATTCGGCCTGTTTCACCGGCGATTTGATGGGCAGCCTGAAATGCGACTGCGGCCCACAACTGCGCGCCGCGCTGGCGCAGATGGGCGGCGAAGGGCATGGTGTGCTTTTGTACCTCAACCAAGAGGGCCGCGGCATCGGTCTTGCCAACAAGATGCGGGCCTATTCCCTACAGGATCAGGGATTTGACACGGTCGAAGCCAATCATCGGCTAGGGTTCGAGGATGATGAACGCGACTTCCGCCTCGGCGCCGACATCCTGCGCTCGATGGGGTTCTCCGCCGTGCGCCTGCTGACCAACAACCCCCGCAAAGTGGGCATGATGGAGCAAAGCGGCATTGCCGTTAACGAGCGTGTCCCGCTGGCCGTGGGCGAGAACCGCCACAACAGCGCCTATCTCGCCACCAAAGCCGCGAAATCGGGGCATCTGCTATGACCCCGAATGACATGGTGCTGACGCCGACGGGGCTGCGGTTTCAAGGGCGGCGCTATGCCTGTAGTATCGGCAAGGGCGGGCTGACCGATGGCAAACGCGAGGGCGATGGCGCCACGCCGCGCGGGGTGCATCGTCTGGTGGGAATGCTCTACCGGCCTGACCGCATCCCGGCGCCAAGCGCTTGGGCCCAACCGATCGGTCCGGGCGATCTGTGGTCCGACGCCAGTGGCCAACCCGACTACAACCACCGCGTCCGCGCGCCCTACCCCCATAGCCATGAGACCCTGCGCCGCGCCGATCCACTTTACGATCTGGTGATCCTGACCGACTGGAACTGGCCCGACGCCACGGCGGGCCGCGGCTCTGCGATCTTCATTCACCAATGGCGGCGACCCGGCTATCCGACCGAAGGGTGCATTGCTTTTGCACGGAGCGACCTGCATGAAATCGCCGCGCATGTGGGTCCGGCAACGCGGCTGATTATCCGCTAACCCGTTCGCCGAAGATGGCGGAGCCCACACGCACATGGGTGGCGCCCAGTGCGATGGCCTGCTCGAAATCGCCGCTCATGCCCATCGACAAGCCGGTCAGATCGTTGCGCGCAGCGATCTTGGCCAGCAGCGCGAAATGCAGCGACGGCGCCTCATCCACCGGCGGGATGCACATCAGCCCCTTGATCGGCAGGTCGAGCGCGCGACACTCGGCAATGAACGCATCCGCGTCGCGGGGCATCACCCCGGCCTTCTGCTCTTCCTCGCCCGTGTTTACTTGGATGAAGAGGTCAGGGCAGCGGCCAATCTCCTGCGCCAGCCGCGCGATGGTCTTGGCCAATTTGGGGCGGTCGACCGTGTGGATCGCCTCGGCCAGTTCCATCGCCTGCCGGACCTTGTTGCTTTGCAATGGGCCGATGATGTGCAGGTCGATGCCGTCAAAATCCTCGCGAAAACCGGGCCATTTGCCCGCCGCCTCTTGCACGCGGTTCTCTCCGAAAGAGCGGTGCCCCTCTTCCAAGACCGCACGCACACGCGCATCGGGCTGAACCTTGCTGACGGCGATCAGCTTGACCGACCCCGCCGCGCGGCCTGCATCAGCTTCGGCTTTCGAGATGCGGTTTTGGATGTCGCTCAGACTCATTTTCGGCCCTCCATGTCAGGCGCGCAGAAAACAACAGCAGTGGGCAAAAGAAAAGGGGCAGACCGAAAGGCCTGCCCCAATATTCACAGTCTGTCGTTCAACTTAGAAGTTGAAGCGAACACCCATGTCGGCAACGGTGTGACCCTGGAAGAATTTTGCAACGCCACCACGGAGGGACGTGCCGCCACCCAAGTCATGGTTAAAGTCAACACCATAAGAGTTGTTGCTCGTGGGGTTACCGAAGTAGGTTTCCGCATCGGAGACATAGAACTCGATATTAGTCGCGTCGCTGACGTCGTAACGACCGGCGAGCGTCCAGTGGTCGCCGTTCGCACCATTATCGGCATAGGCTAGGCTCACATCAACTGCGCCAAGAGAACCACCGGCCGACGCTAGCCACTCGGTGTCCGTTGCTGAGTTGGAGTCCTGGCCACCCAGCGCGAATGTCCAGCCGCTCCAAGTATAGGCGACATGTGCCGCCACGCGGTCGCGAGCACCCTCCGACGCCGAAACATGCACCGACAAGTCGCCGAAGGAATACATAACTTCAACAGCGTTCTGGAACGGCGCACCAGTACCGGCGCTGCCAGCCGATGCACCTGCGCCATCGGAATCGTAGAAGTCGGCACCGTACTGATAGGGCGAGTATTGGTACTCAAGACCGGTCAGGCCGAGGTCGATGGGATACATGCCGGGCATAGCTTCGATCGCGCCGTAAATGTTTCCAACGCCGACTTCTAAACCACCGGAGCGGGCGAAAAAGCGCGGTGCGTTGATACCGGTGCCAGAGTTGGCTGCATCGTCGACTTCATCGTTTTCTTGTTCGATGCGAACACGCGCACCAAAAACCACGCCGGTATCGGACTCTGCTGTTGCATCCAACTGCAGACGGAAGCGGTACGTCAGGTCGGTGGAGCTGTCTCCCGTTCCATCATCACCAAATGTTTGCGCAAGCCCATCTGGCCCTGCCGCACTGGAATACAGGATACCAAAACGGCCGTAGCCGCCGAATGTTACGTCTGCTGCTGCTACACCGGCGGTCGCAACCAGGGCTGTTGTAGCGAAGAGAACTTTTTTCATGAGTTTTCCCTCGGTTTGAATTCATATGCCCAGACCGGGGAATCCGGTAAGGGTATGAAGGGTGTTTGCCCCCGATGACCTGCACTTGGCAAGGTTCACGCAGCCTTCCCTCTCAATGTCGCCATGGTTGGTGCAGCTATGCCACAGTTTTTCCGACCAGACACCGGGTTAGGCCGTATTTGCCTCGGTTCAGCCGTGGAACGCAGACCCGACATAGACCTTGCCGATAAGGGCCTGCTTGGATAGACCGGAGCGCAAACAGGCAAAGGAAAGCTGCAATGGCCCTTCGTACCGCTTGCAAGATAGCGATCTCCGTTCTGGCGCTCAGCGCGCTTGCCGCCTGTGGTGGGGGCTTTGGCAGCCCTGCCACGGAACGGCCGGATCAGTACACCAACCCCAACAACCCCAATAACATCGAGACCAACCCCGAGAATACGATTTGGTCGATCTTTAACCGCGGCAATGCCGACACCAGTGTTTCGGTGAACAAATACCTATGGTCGGCCTCGCTTGAGGTGCTGAACTTCTTGCCTGTGCAGTCGGTTGATCCTTTCACCGGCGTTATCGTCACAGGTTACGGCACGCCGCCCGGCGGTGGCCAAGCGTATCGCGCCACGGTGCTGATCGACGATCCGGCACTAGATGCACGCTCGCTCAATGTCGCGCTGCAATCCAGCGGCGGGCGCCCTGTCGCCAAGGCCACCTCTCGCGCGGTGGAGGATGCGATCCTCAGCCGGGCGCGCGAGATGCGCATCGCTGACAGCAAGTTCTAAGCCCGCTGAACGCAACACGTTTCCAACGCCGGGCCTTGTGAAAGCAGCAGCCCGGCGTTTTTCATGTCACGAAGGTCCCCTCATGCCCCGCTATACCCCCGCCGAGATCGAAGCCCGCTGGCAGCAAGCCTGGGAAAAGGACGGCATTTTTCAGGCCGTTCGCAACGCTGATAAGCCGAAATACTATGTGCTTGAGATGTTCCCCTACCCTTCCGGGCGCATCCACATGGGCCATGTGCGCAACTACACGATGGGCGACGTGATCGCGCGCTACAAGATCGCGACAGGCCATAACGTGCTGCACCCGATGGGCTGGGACGCCTTCGGCATGCCCGCCGAGAACGCCGCCATGGCGATCGGCGGCCATCCGGCGGACTGGACCTATGACAACATCGCCGAGATGAAAAAGCAGATGAAGCCTTTGGGCCTCAGCATCGACTGGAGCCGCGAGATCGCCACCTGCCATCCCGGCTACTACGGCCAGCAGCAGGCGCTGTTCCTCGATTTCCTCGAAAAGGGTCTCGTCTACCGCAAGAACGCCGTGGTGAACTGGGATCCGGTCGACATGACCGTGCTCGCCAACGAGCAGGTCGAGAACGGTTGCGGCTGGCGTTCCGGTGCACCGGTGGAGCGGCGCGAGCTGACGCAGTGGTTTTTCAAGATTTCCGACCACTCCGAGGAGTTGCTCTCGGCGCTCGACAGTCTCGACAACTGGCCCGCCAAGGTGAAACTGATGCAGGCCAACTGGATCGGCAAGTCGCGCGGATTGCAGTTCGCCTTCTCCACCGTGGACGCCCCCGAGGGGTTCGACCGGATCGAGGTCTATACCACCCGCCCCGACACGCTGCTTGGCGCCTCCTTCGTCGGCATTTCGCCCGACCACCCGCTTGCCAAGACGCTGGAGCGCGACGATGAGAAGATCGCCGCATTCTGCGCCGAATGCCGCAAGGGCGGCACCACCGAAGAGGCGATCGAAACCGCCGAGAAGCTCGGGATGGACACCGGCATCCGCGTGAGGCACCCCTTTGACACCGCGCAAGAGCTGCCCGTCTATATCGCGAACTTCATCTTGATGGATTATGGCACCGGTGCGATCTTCGGCTGCCCGGGCCACGATCCGCGCGATTTCGACTTCGCCAGCAAATACGACCTGCCGATCATCTCGACCTTCCTGCCATCCGAGGATGCTTCGCCTGAGCTCGACGCCGCTTTCGTGCCGCCGAAGACCGAAAAAGTATTCTACAACCGCGGCTTCGCGGGCGATCCGTGGCAGACCGGCGAAGAGGGCGTCGACGCCGCCATCGCCTTTTGCGAGGAGAACGGCATCGGCACCGGCGTCACAAAATACCGCCTGCGCGACTGGGGCCTCTCGCGCCAGCGCTACTGGGGCTGCCCGATTCCGGTTGTGCATTGCGACGCCTGTGGTGTCGTGCCGGAAAAGAAAGAAAACCTGCCAATCGAGCTTCCTTACGACGTCAGCTTCGACACGCCGGGCAACCCGCTCGACCGGCACCCGACATGGCGCAACTGCGCCTGCCCCGCCTGCGGCAAGGATGCGCTGCGCGAGACCGATACGATGGACACTTTCGTCGACAGCTCGTGGTATTTCGCCCGTTTCACCGCGCCGCGTGCCGAGACGCCGACCGTCATGGAAGACGCGCAATACTGGATGAACGTCGATCAATATATCGGCGGCATCGAACATGCGATCTTGCACCTGCTTTACTCGCGCTTCTTCGCCCGTGCGATGCAGATCACCGGCCATCTGCCCGAAAGCGCGGTGGAGCCGTTTGACGCGCTCTTTACCCAAGGCATGGTGACCCATGAGATCTACCAGACCCGCGACGATAATGACCGCCCGGTCTATCACCTCCCCGAAGAGGTGACCGATGGCAAACTTGCCGATGGCACCGAGGTTGAGATCATCCCCTCCGCCAAGATGTCGAAGTCCAAGAAGAACGTTGTCGACCCGCTGCACATCATCTCGAACTACGGCGCCGATACCGCGCGTTGGTTCGTGCTGAGCGATTCGCCCCCCGAGCGGGACGTGGAATGGACAGCCTCCGGCGCGGAAGCCGCCTATAAACATCTCTCGCGCGTGTGGAACATCTGTGACCGCGTGGCCGAGATGGACCGCGAGGCGGCGGGCTCGGGCGACGACGAGTTGCTGCGCGCCATGCATAAGACGATCCATGACATGACCATGGGCATCGAATCCTTTGGCTTTAACGCCGCGATTGCCAAGCTCTATGCCTTCACCGCGACCTTGCAGAAGTCCAAGGCGGGCTATGCCGCGCAGCGCGAAGCGATCATGACGCTGGCGCAGCTGATGTCGCCGATGACCCCGCACCTGTCGGAAGACATTTGGGCGCATCAGGGCGGCGAAGGGCTGATCGCCAAGGCCCCATGGCCCAAAGCGGATGAGAAGATGCTGGTCGACGACACCGTGACCCTGCCGATCCAGATCAACGGCAAACGCCGGGCGGAAATCCAAGTGCCCGCCGATATGCCGAAGGAAGAGGTTGAAAAAACCGCGCTGGCGCATGAAGCTGTCATTCGTACGCTGGACGGGGCCACGCCGAAAAAGGTCATCGTCGTGCCCGGACGGATTGTGAATGTCGTTGCCTAAGACCACCCATATGCGCCGCCGCTTCCTGCTGGCCCTGCCCCTACTGGCGCTTGCCGCCTGCGGGTTCGAGCCGGTCTATGGGCCCGGCGGCGCAGGCACGGCGTTGCAAAACCGTGTGTTGGTGGACGCGCCGGAAGATCGCTTTGGCTATTTTCTGGTGCGCGAGGTGGAAAGCCGCCTTGGCCGCGCGGCCACCCCCCGCTGGGGGCTGGCGCTGACCACCACCACGGTCGAAGACGGGCTGGCCATCGACAGCGAAGGCAACACGCGGCGCTACAACCTTGTCGGCACCACCGCCTATGCGCTGCGTGACCTCGACAGCGGGCAGATCGTGACCTCGGGCAAGGTCGAAAGCTTCACCGGCTATTCCGCCACCGGCACCACCGTGGCGACCCGCGCGGCGGAACTGGACGCGCAGGAACGTCTGATGACCATCCTCGCGGACCTCGTGATCAGCCGCCTTTATGCGGCAGACCTGCCCCAATGAAACTGACCCCACGCGAGGCAAAACCCTATTTCGCGCGGCCTGATCCCGCGCGGACGGGGCTGTTGATCTATGGCAGCGACGCGATGCGCGTGGCGCTGAAACGGCAGGAATTCCTGAAAAACCTGCTCGGCCCTAATGCCGAAGAGGAAATGCGCCTCAGCCGCATGTCCGCGGGCGAGCTGCGCCGCGATCCGGCGATGCTGCTGGACGCGATCAAGGCTGTCGGCTTCTTCCCCGGCCCGCGTGCCGCGCTGGTGGAAGAGGCGAATGACAATATCGCGAAAATCCTGCTCGACGCGCTGAAGGAATGGCAGCCGGGCGATGCGCAGATCGTGGTCACCGGCGGCGATCTCAAGAAGACCTCGAAGGTGCTGAAGGCCTTTGAGAGCCACCCCAACGCCTTTGCCACCGCGATCTACGACAACCCGCCCGACCGGGCCGAGATCGAGCAGATGCTGAAGGACGCGAAGCTCACGCCTGAGGCCGACGCCATGGCCGCCCTGACCGATCTGGCCCGCACCCTCGACCCCGGCGATTTCCGGCAAACGCTGGAGAAGATCACGCTCTATAAACTGAGCGACAGCAGCAACATCGGGCTGGATGACATCGCCGCCTGCGCCCCCACCTCGACCGAGGCCGAGGTCGACGACATCCTGCATGTGGTGGCCGAGACCCGCGCCGCCGAGATCGGCCCGGTGATGAGCAAGCTGCAAGGCCAAGGCGTGAACCCGGTGACGCTCACCATCATGGCGACCCGGCATTTCCGCACCCTCTACCGCATCGCCGCCAACCCCGGCGCGCCGATCTACGGCGTGCGCGACCGCGACCGTGCGATGCGACAGGCGCGCAACTGGGGCGCGGTAAAGCTGGAAACCGCGCTGGCGGTGCTGACCGAGACGGACCTCAAGCTGCGCTCCGCAGGCCAGCACGCCCCGGCGTTGGCGCTGGTCGAACGGGCCTTTATCCGTCTCGCGATGCTGGGCGCACAACGTTGATTTTGGGAGAGGAAATTCAATGTACACAGTCATCGGCGGCACCAAGACCCGCGCCTTTCGCGTCATGTGGATGCTCGAAGAATTGGGCCAGCCCTACGATTTGAACCCCGCAGCGCCCCGCTCGGACGAGGCGCGCAAATTCAACCCTTCGGGCAAGATCCCGGCGCTTGTGGATGGCGATGAGGTGCTGACCGATTCCGTCGCCATCATGACCTATCTCGCCGACAAACACGGCGCGCTCACCGCCCCCGCCGGAACGCCCGCGCGGGCGCGGCAGGATGCGATGACCTTTTGGCTGATCGACGAATTCGACGCGGTGCTCTGGGCCGCGGCAAAGCACAGTTTCGTCTTTCCCGAAGAGGCCCGCGTGCCCGCCATCAAGGACAGCCTGAAGGCCGAGTTCGAGCGGGCGGCCAGCATCCTGTCCGACCGGCTTGAGGGGCCGTTCCTGATGGGCGATCAGATCACCCTGCCCGACCTTTTGGCGGTGCATTGCATCAACTGGTCGATCGGCGCGAAATTCCCACGGGTGGATGACAAACTGAACCTCTGGGCGAAATCCCTGCGTGAACGCCCCGCTTTCGTGGCCGCGATGACCAAGGAAAACGGTTAACCCCGCGCCCATTCCACAGCATGGCGGCCTGCCCAATGGCCGGTCGCCAGACAGCCGTTGATCAGATAGCCGCCCGTGGGCGCTTCCCAATCCAGCATTTCCCCTGCGGCAAAGACGCCCGGCACCGCGCGCAGCATCAGCCCTGTGTCCAGCGCGTCGAGCCCTATCCCCCCCGCCGTCGAAATCGCCTCATCCATCGGGCGCAGCCCGGCGTGGGCGATGGGCAGGTCTTTCAGCAAGGCGGCCAGCGCCTCGGCCTCCTGCGGCAGCGGGCGGGCCATCTCTTGCAGCAGCGCGATCTGGGCGGGGCTGAGCTTCAGCCGTTTGCGCAGATGGTTGGCCTGACTGTCCTTGCCGCGCGGCTTTGCCAAACGCGCCGTCACCTCATGAGCCTTCAAGTCCGGCAGTAGATCAAGCGTCAGCCCCTGCCCCTCGCGCAGCCCGCGCGAGACGCTATAGATGCCGCCCCCCTCCAGCCCACGGGCCGAGATCACCGCCTCCCCGCGCGAGCGGTAGGGGCCGGCGCGCCATGCCACCCCTTTCAGCGCCGCGCCGAAATGGCGGGTCATATGCGGGGACCAATCGACCAACAGCCCGACATTGGCTGGGGCAAAATTCTGCACATCCACGCCACGCGCCACCAGCAGGGGCGCCCATTCGCCAGTGGCGCCAAGCCGCCGCCAACTCGCCCCGCCAAGGGCCAGCACCGTCACATCGGCCTCGACCAATTCCCGCCCGGCGGGCGTATCGAAGGTGAATGCATCCCCCTCCCAGCCCCGCCAGTGCCACCGGGTGTTGATCGTCACCCCGCTTTCCGCCAGCCGCGCGAGCCATGCCCGTAGCAGGGGCGAGGCTTTCATCGCCCGGGGGAAAACCCGCCCGGTGGAGCCGGTAAAGACCTCTTGCCCCAGCCCTTCGGCCCAGTCCTGCACCGCTTGGGCATCGAAAGCCTCCAGCATCGGACGCAAGGCAGGCTGCGCTTCTTCATAGGCGGCGAGGAAGGGGGCGAAGGGCTCGGACTTGGTCAGGTTCAACCCGGATTTACCCGCCATCAAGAACTTGCGCCCGACCGAGGGTTTCGCCTCGCAAAGCGTGACCGACAGCCCCGCCTGTGCCATGACCTCTGCCGCCATCAGCCCTGCGGGGCCGCCCCCGATGACCAAGGCGCGGGTCACGCGGCGCGCCCTTGGGTCTGCTTGTCTGACGGGGAAGCCATGGGCCTGTCCTTGCCTTAGGGAGGATTTGACACATCCTCTTGCCTGCCGTGGCCCTGCAATGCAAGCGAAAGGGAGGACCGTGACCCAAGGCGAAACCGTGCCACATTGCCCACTCTGCCACCGGCCCATCCCTGAGGACGTGCCGCAGAGCCTGCATCACCTGATCCCCAAGCTGCGCGGTGGCAAGGGCGGGCCGACGGTGCTGATGCATCACATCTGCCACCGAGAGGTGCATGCAGCCCTGACTGAGACCGAACTGGCGCGGCACTACAACACGCCCGAAGCGCTGCGCAGCCACCCGCGGCTGGCCAAATTCGCCGCATGGGTGGCGAAACGCCCGCCCGGCTTCCGCTCCAAAGTGCCGGGCGGCACGCGCAAACGTTAGGCGGGGCCGCACATCCGTTTGATTTCCTGCGCGATGTCCGGGCTTGCCGCCACTGTGTCGGTGGCCAGCGCCTGCGCGTGATCTTGCACCTCCTCCGCCGCGACGATGCGGTCGATCAGGCCAAAAGTCAGCGCCTCCTCCGCCGTGATCTTCTGCCCGCCCATCAGCAAAAGCTTGGTCCGCGCAGGCCCGATCAGCGCCGCCATCCGCGCCGGGTCAGAGGGCTGCGGCAAAAAGCCCAGCTTCATCACCGGATAGAAGAACTTCGCCCCCGGCACCGCAATGCGCAGATCACAGGCCAGCGCCATGCCCATCGCACCGCCCGCCAACGTGCCGTTAAGCGCGGCGATGCTCAACCCCGGCAAGGCGGCCACCGCGCCCGAAAGACGCTCCCAAACATCCGACTTCGCAAGGCCCGCACGGGCTTCGTCCAGATCGGCCCCGGCGCTGAACACCTTGCCGCGCCCGGTCAAGATCACCGCGCGGGCGGCCTGCGCCTCTTCCATGATCTCAGCCAATTCGACCAGCATCGCATGGGTCAGGGAATTGGCCTTGTCGGGGCGGTTGATCGTGACGGTCCAGATGTCGCCCGCGCGGTCAAGCTCGATCATATGAGGCCCACCGCCTTGCGGATGCCTTCGTCCCGCAGGGAAATTTCATCCCCCAAGAAACGATCCGCCTCCGGGCCGCACATCCATAGCAGCGCGCGGGCGGGCCAATCGGCGGGGATATGCACGTCCCAATCCAACTGGCTGACCGGGTTCACGCCGCTGTCCTTGATGTCGCGCTGCATGTCGGTGGCCACGGTGCCGGGAGACAGGCCGATGGCGCGGATGCCGTTGCCGCCCTCTTCGTGGTGCAAACACTGGGTCAGCATATTCGCCGCCGCCTTGGAGGCACAGTAGTGGCTCCACGCCTCGACCGGGTTATGCGCCGCGCCCGAAGAGATCGTCAGCACCGAGCCGCCGCCGTTTTCCTTCATCAAGGGCAGCGCCGCGCGCATGCCGTGGAAGACACCCGTCACGTTGATGTTGATCGCCTTGGCCCAATCCGCGGGATCGGCCTCTCCCATGAGCGAGATCGGGTCGATCACGCCTGCGTTGTTGATCAGAACGTCGAGGCCACCAAAGGCCCGGCGCGTGGTCTCGACCGCCGAGGTCATCTCGTTATAGCGGGTCACGTCGCAGGGGATGGCGATGGCCTGTTTGCCCAACTCTCCGGCCAATTCGGCGATGGCATCCTGACTGCGCGCCAACAGGGCGACATTGCCGCCCGCCTCTGCGAACACACGCGCGGCGGCGGCGCCGATGCCCCGGCTGGCGCCGGTAATCATGATCGTCTTGCCTGTCATGTCCATGGGGGATCCTTCCGCTTGTTTTGTACATTGCTTGAGGGCTGTGGTAATCTGCCGATCAACCCGGGTCCAGCCTCGCATCGCTTGACCCTGCGCGGGGATTGGCAGACCCTATGCGTAACTCATTGCCGAAAAGGATTTTCCGATGTCTCGCATTTCCACCGCGTCGCTATTCCTCGCCCTGCCGGTCACGCTGGCTTCGACGCCCCTCTGGGCCGATCTGACCCCTTCCGACGTCTGGGGCGATTGGCGCCAGTATATGGAGAGCATGGGCTATGAGGTCGAGGCGAGCGAAGCCTTCAGCGGCGATGACCTGACCGTCAGCGATGTGACCCTGAAGATGGACATGGCCGAAGAGGGCGGCGATTTCTCCATGTCGCTCGGCACGCTGAGCTTTGAGCCCGAAGGCGACGGGGCGGTCAATATCCGCATGCCCACCGTCATGCCGATGACGATCAACGTTGCGCCCGAAACGCCCGAGGATAAACCGGTGTCGATGGTGTTGAACTACGCCCAGACCGCGCCGGTGATGCGCGCCAGCGGCAGCGTCGAGGCACTGCAATACGACTATGCCGCCGACAGCATTTCGCTCACGCTGGCCGGGCTCAAAGTGGGCGAGCAAAGCTATACCGAGGAAGAAGCCAAGTTCACCCTGATCGGCACCGGCGTCAGCAGCCGGACCGAGATGACCGGCACCGAGACGCGCCGCTATGATCAATCGGGCCGCATCGACAGCCTGCAATATGACGTGGTGATGAAAACCCCCGAAGACCCGGCCCGCGTCGCGGTGAAGGGCAGTGTGGATCAGGTGGTTTTTGACGGCAGCGGCACCTTGCCGATGATCGACGCAGGCGCCGACGTGGCCGCAGAAAAGCTCAAAGAATTGAGATCTGGCACCAACCTGAACACCGAAATGGATAGCATTGACCCGCAGGAAGCAGACCCTGAGGACGAGAGTAAGGGCACTAATGTCGCCGCGATGATGCGTGAAGGCTTGGCCTTCGACGGCAGCTTTACCGCTGGCGCGGGCCGCACCGACATGCAGGTTTCCGACCCCGAGAATGGGGAGTTTCAACTGATCTCAAGCTCGACCGGGGCGAAGCTCGGCGTGGCCATGGGGCCGGAGGGGCTTTCCTATGACGGCGGCCAGCAGGACATCGAAGTCAGCGTGACCGCCGCCGACATGCCCTTCCCGATCCAGTTCAGCATGGCAGAGAGCGCCTTTAACCTCAAAATGCCGGTGTTGAAGTCCGAAGAGCCGCAGGATTTCGCCTTTGGCGTGACGCTCGACCGTTTTGAGATGTCGGACATGATCTGGGGCATCTTCGACCCCACCGGCCAATTGCCCCGCGACCCGGCGACCTTGGTCGTGGACCTGTCGGGCAAGGCCAAACTGCTGTTCGAACTGATGGACCCCGAAGTCACCGCCACCATGGGCGATGAGGCACCGGGCGAGATTCACGCGCTGAACGTGAACGAAGTGTCGCTGGACGTGGCCGGGGCCGAGTTCGACGCCTCGGGCGCAATCACCTTTGACAATGACGATATGCAAACCGTGCCCGGCATGCCGAAACCCGTGGGCGCGCTGGATCTGTCGCTGGTCGGCGGCGTGGCCCTGCTCGACAAACTGGTGGCGATGGGCCTCGTGCCGCAGGAGCAGGCGATGGGCGCGCGGATGATGATGGGCCTCTTCACCGTTCCGGGCGAGGGCGAAGATTCCCTGACCTCCAGAATCGAGTTCACCGAAGAGGGCGGCATCCTCGCCAACGGTCAGCAGATCAAATAAACGGCGGCGCGGCCCTGCGCCGCGCCTGCCCTATCTGGGAAAATAGAGCCCAGCCCTTGCCCCCCGCGGGGCGGGGGATTACCCCTTTTCCAACCCCAAAAGGAGCCAGACCATGCCAGACGCCCTTGATGCATTGACCAAGTCCCTCCTTCACGCGGCCACCAAGGCCGGGGCGGATGCGGCCGATGCCATGGCGATCACCGCAAGCTCTGTCTCGATCGAAGTGCGCGGCGGGGCGCTGGAACAGGCCGAACGCTCCGAAGGGACGGACATCGGGCTGCGGGTCTTCGTCGGCCAACGTTCGGCCAATGTCTCGGCCTCCGACACGTCATCGCGCACGATCGAAGAGATGGCCGAACGCGCCGTCGCCATGGCCCGAGAAGCGCCCGAAGATCCCTATGCGGGGCTGGCCGACCCCGATCAACTCTCACCCCGCCGCGATGCCGAAGGGCTGGAGCTTTGCGACCCCACGCCCGAACCCTCCCCCGAAGCCCTGCAAGAGGATGCCGCCCGCGCCGAGGCCGCCGCGCTGGCCGTCAAAGGGGTTAGCCAAGTGCAATCGGCGGGCGCGGGCTATGGCGCGCAAGAGATTTACCTCGCCGCGACAAACGGGTTCGAGGGCGGCTATGCCCGCAGCGAACGCGGGCTGTCCTGTGTCGCCATCGCAGGCAGCGGCACCGGGATGGAGCGGGACTACGACGGCGACAGCCGCATCTTTCAGGCCGATCTGCGCGACGCGCAGGAGATCGGCACACGCGCCGGCGAACGCGCGCTGGCGCGGCTCGATGCCCGTAAGCCCCCCACCGGCAGCTACCCGGTGCTGTTTGACGAACGCATCGCCGCTTCGCTGATCGGGCACCTGCTGGGGGCGATCAACGGTCAGGCGATTGCGCGCGGCGCGTCCTTCCTGCGCGATGCCAAGGGCGAACAGGTGCTGCCCGAAGCCCTGTCCCTGATCGAAGACCCGACCCGCATCCGCGCCACCGGCTCGCGCCCCTTTGACGCCGAAGGGCTGCCGACCCAGCGGCGGGCCATCGTCGACAAAGGCATCTTGCAAGATTGGACACTCGACCTCGCCACCGCCCGCAAGCTGGAACTCAGCCCCACCGGCAACGCCGCGCGCGGCCCCGGCTCTGGCCCGCAGCCGTCGAACTGGAACATCGCGCTGACCCAGGGCGAGGCCAGCCGCGACGATCTGATTGCCGAGATGGGCACGGGGCTATTGGTGACCTCCATGATCGGCAGCACGATCAACCCCAACACGGGCGACTATTCGCGCGGCGCCTCGGGCCTCTGGGTCGAGAATGGTGAGATCACCCATGCGATCAACGAATGCACCATCGCGGGCAATCTGCGCGACATGCTGCGGGCGATGATCCCTGCCAATGATGCGCGCACCCATCTCAGCCGCGTCGTGCCTTCGCTGCTGGTGCCGGGAATGACCCTTGCCGGTGCCTGAGGACGATCTCACCCTCCTGATCGACGCCGCCCGCAAGGCGGGTGCCGTGGCGCGCGGCTTTGTAGGGGCCACGGCGAAACGCTGGGATAAGCCCGATAACGCAGGCCCGGTGACCGAAGCCGATCTGGCAGTGAACGATCTACTGCTGTCGGAGTTGCGCAGGGCGCGGCCCGACTATGGCTGGCTGTCCGAGGAGACGGAGGACAATACCGACCGGCTGGGGCATGAGCGGGTGTTCATCATCGACCCGATCGACGGCACCCGCAGCTTTGTCGAAGGGTCCGATACATGGGCGCATTCGCTGGCGGTGGCCGAGGCGGGTGAGGTCACGGCGGCGGTGGTCTATCTGCCGATGCGCGACATGCTCTATGCCGCGCACCGGGGCGGCGGGGCCACGTTGAACGGCACGCCGATCCGCACCTCCGAGGTGGGCAGGCTGGCCGAGGCGACCGTGCTTGCTGCGCGGCCCGCGCTGGTGGCCGAACGCTGGCACGGCGGGGCGGCACCGGTGTTCAAACGCAGCTACCGCCCCTCGCTCGCCTACCGTATGGCGCTGGTGGCCGATGCTTCTTTCGACGCGATGATCACCCTGCGCCGCACATGGGAATGGGACATCGCCGCGGGCACGCTGATCGTGGCCGAAGCGGGCGGCAGTTGCACCACCGCCACGGGCGCGCCGCTCAGGTTCAACAACCGCGACCCGCGTGTTGATGGCATCGTGGCGGGTGGCCCATCGGCGCAGCGCGCGCTGATTGACGCCCTTGCGTGACCGGCCTCATCTGCTAGGCACTATGCGCAGCACCGCAGCTTTGACAGATCAAAGGACAGCTCCATGACCCAACGCCTGCACCTTGTTTTCGGTGGCGAACTTGTCGATCCGACCAAGAACGCGTTCAAGAATGTCGACGACATCCATATCGTCGGGATCTTCCCCAATTACGCCAGCGCCTATGACGCATGGAAATCCGAAGCGCATCGCACCGTCGATAACGCGCATATGCGCTATTACATCGCCCATCTGCACCGCCTGCGCGACGAAGAGACCTCGGCCTCGCCCACCGAAGAGCTGGAATAAACCACTATGGCGGCGCGGTCGCTGGGGCTTGCAGCCTATCGCGCCCTCGTGCGCCGGGGCGGGGCCGAAGACGCGCCGCCCTACGCCCCCCGTCCCGAGGGGGAACTGGTCTGGATGCATGCCGCCGAAGCGGGCAACGTGCTGGCCGTGCTCGACCTTGCCAAACGGTTCATGGCGATGCGCGACCGGGTCGCGGTGCTGGTCACCCTCTCGGATGGCGCGGCGGCACAAGAGCTGCCCACGCCCGAGACGCGCGATCTGTTCATCCTCCCCGCCCCTAGCGAACACCCCGACAATGTGGCGCGCTTCCTTGACCATTGGCGGCCCGATTTCTGCCTGTGGACATGGGGCGGGCTGAGGCCCAACCTCGTGTTGGAGACCGCAGGGCGCGGCTGCCCCATGATGATGATCGACGCCGACAGCGCCGGTTTCGATGGCCGCCGGGACCGTTGGCTGCCCGATGTGACGCGGCAGTTGCTGGCGGCTTTCGAACAGGCGCTGACCCGTTCCCCCGCCGTGCTGCGCCGTCTCGTGCAACTGGGCCTGCCGCGCAACAAGGGGCAGGTGACCTCGCCGCTGCTGGCGGGTGGTCAGGCGCTGCGCTGCGCGGAATCGGATTTGGCGGATATGTCGGCCTGTCTGGTCGGGCGTCCGGTTTGGTATGCAACGCAGGTTTTGGCCGAAGAGATACCCGTCGTGCTGACCGCCCATCGCCAAGCGCTGCGCCTGTCGCATCGGTTGCTGCTTATCCTGCACACCCATGATTACCCGACCGCCGATATCGCCCATGAGCGCGCCCGCGCGCGGGGGTTCACCACGATGCGGTGGGGCGACGACCCTTACCCCGACGAGACGACGCAGGTCATGGTGGCGGACGATCCGGGCGACCGGGGGCTGTTCTTTCGGGTGGCGCCGGTGTCTTTCCTCGGGTCTTCGCTGGTCTCGGGCCACGGCGGCTGCGACCCGTTCGAGGCCGCGGCACTTGGCTCGGCGGTGCTCTACGGCCCCAAGGTGCGCAACTTCCTGCCCTCCTACGGGCGGCTCGCCACGGCAGGCGCGGCGCGGATCGTCAATGACGCGGGCGCGCTTGGCAATGCGGTGTCGCGTTTGATCGCGCCGGATCAGGCCGCCACCATGGCCCATGCGGGCTGGGACGTGATCAGCGAAGGGGCCGAACTGGCCGATAGGGTGATTGAAATGGTGCAAGACCGGCTCGACGAAGAAATGGGTGCATCCGATGCGCGCGCCTGATTTCTGGCATCTGCCCCGCCCCGACTGGCGCGCACGGTTGTTGCAACCGCTGGGCGCGCTTTATGCGACGGCCACCGCGCGGCGGCTGGCGGGCGGCACGCCGCTGCGGTTGGGGGTGCCGGTGATCTGCGTCGGCAACATCAACGCAGGCGGCACCGGCAAGACGCCCACGGTGATGGCCGTGCTGCAATATCTGCTGGAGCGCGGCCATCGCCCGCATGTCGTCTCTCGCGGTTATGGTGGCACGTTAGAGGGGCCGGTGCGGGTCGACCCCCTGCAGCACAGCGCCGAGGAGGTCGGGGACGAGCCACTGCTGCTCGCCGCCTTTGCGGATGTCTGGGTCGCCCGGGATCGCGCAGCGGGCGCGCAGGCCGCCGAAGCGGCGGGGGCAACGGTGGTGGTGCTGGATGACGGTTTTCAGAACCCCGCGCTGGTGCAGGATTTGAGCATCGTCGTGGTGGATGCGGTCAAAGGGTTCGGCAACGGCCTCTGCCTGCCCGCTGGGCCGTTGCGTGAGCCTGTCGCGGCAGGGCTGGCGCGGGCTGACCTGTTGCTCTCTATCGGGGATGAGGCGGCGCAGGCGCGCTTTGCGAAACGGCTGCCCAAGACGGACCTGCCCCATGCACGCGCCGAACTCGCGCCGTTGCAAACCGGGATGGATTGGTCGGATTCCCAAGTCCTCGCCTTTGCGGGCATCGGCCATCCTGAGAAGTTTTTCGCCACGCTCCGCGGGCTGGGGGCAACGATCCTTCACGCCGAGGCGCTGGAGGATCACCAGCCGCTGACCTCGCGGCTGATGTTGCGGCTGGAGGCCGAGGCCGCGATGCGCGGCGCCCAGCTTGTTACAACCGAGAAAGACGCGGTGCGCCTGCCGATGGAGTTCCGCGCCAAGGTGCTGACCCTGCCGGTGCGCCTGTCCCTGCCCGAAGGCAACGCGCTGTACGCAGCGCTGGACAGGCTGCCACCGCCTTAGGCCTTGTTGTCTTCGCCCAGTTTAGGGGCGGGCCGGTGCAGCGAAAGCTCGGCCCCCGAAAAGGTAAAGGGCGACCGCAGCCCGGGCACCCCGTCGAGTTCGATCTGCATGCCCCGCGCTACGACCTGCGGATCGGCCATCACATCGGCCATGTCATTGATCGGCCCGGCAGGCACGCCATGCGCTTCGCAAGCGGCCAAAAGGTCGTCACGGCTGCGCAGACGGGTCGCCCCGGTTAGGCGGCGGATCATCTCGGGCCGGTTGGCAACCCGGTCGGCGTTCTTGAGGTACTCCGGCGCGGTGGCCATGTCATCCAGCCCCAGCAATTGACACAGGCGCTGGTACTGCCCGTCATTGCCCGTGGCGATGATGAGATGGCCGTCGGAACACTCAAACACCTCATAGGGCGTCAGGTTGGGATGCGCGTTGCCCATCCGCGTCGGCGCCTTGCCGGTGGTCAGATAGTTCATCGCCTGATTGCCGGTGATCGCCACGGCGCAATCCAAAAGCGCCATATCGATATGCTGGCCGACGCCGGTTTGGTGGCGCTGGTGAACGGCGGCGAGAATCGCGGTGCTGGCATAGACCCCGGTAAAGATATCGGTGATCGCCATGCCGGATTTCTGCGGCTGGCCGTCCGGCTCCCCGGTGATCGACATCAGGCCTGACATGCCTTGGATGATGAAATCATAACCCGCGCGATGGGCGTAAGGCCCGGTATGGCCGAACCCCGTGATCGAACAATAGATCAGTTTCGGGAACTGCGCAGACAGGCTGGCATAGTCCAACCCGTATTTCGCCAATCCCCCGGTCTTGAAATTCTCGATCAGAATATCCGCATCGGCCAAAAGCTCTTTGACCTGCGCCTGACCTTCCTCAGTGCGGAAATCCACGGTGACCGAGGCTTTGCCCCGGTTGGTCGAGTGGAAATAGGAAGCGGTGACATCCTCGTCCCGGGTGACGAAGGGCGGGCCCCATTGGCGGGTGTCATCCCCCGCCGGGCTTTCCACTTTGATCACCTCGCATCCGAGGTCCGACAGTGTCTGACCGGCCCAAGGGCCAGCCAGAACACGCGCCAATTCGACGACTTTCAGTCCTGCAAGCGGTGCGGTCATTAGCCAGCCAGCGCTTCGTCGAGGATTTCCTTCATGTCGGCATAGGACATGTTGGAGTGTTTCTTGCCGTCGATGACAAAGCTCGGCGTGCTTGAGATGTCATCCTCTTTGGCGTTTGCGGTGTACCATGCCACCAGCGCCTCGGCCTTTTCGCCGTCTTTCAGGCATTCATCGAGCGTCTCGTTATCGAGCCCGGCCAGACGGCCAATCTTGCGCAGCTCGTCGACGATGGCGGCAGGCTCGCCCGCGCGGGTCCATTCGCTTTGCGATTTGTAGATCAGGTCGGCGATGCCAAAGAACTTCTCCTGACCGCCGCAGCGCGCCACCATGGAGGCCCAGAGACCGTAGCGGTCGAAATAGACTTCGCGGTAGATGAACTTGACCTTGCCACTGTCGATGTAATCGGCCTTCAGCTTTTTGAAGGTGTCGTTGTGGAAGGTCGCGCAATGCGGGCAGGTGAAAGAGGCGTATTCGACAACCGTCACCGGCGCGTTTTCATCGCCCAGGACCATCTCGGTGATGCCGGAGGTGTCGACTTCGCCCTCGGTCGTTTGCGCGTTCGCAGCGCCGACGAAGGGGGTCAGCGCAGTGCTGCCGAGGGGGGCCGAGCCAAAGCTGCTGGCGGCGAACCAGCCGCCGACGCCGAGGGTGGCAAGACCGCCAAGGATTACGTTTCTGCGATTCATAGGATGTTCCTTCCGTTTGACCAGCTATCAGATCGTCAGCTTTGGTTCTTGTTCAATATGTTCTCGCCCAGACGTGCAAGGGCCTCGCGCAGCCCCTCATCGGCCACCGGCTTGGCGGCCTCGGCTGCTTTTTGTTGCAACGCGGGGTTGGGGCGGGGCTTCTCGCCCTTGGGCTTGTGATCGAAAGCGACGCGCCCTTCGGCAAAGCCGGTCGCCGCTGTCTGGGTGATCCGCACCCGCGCGATGGCGTTGTAGCCATAGACCGCGTTGACCCGCGCGCGCAGTTGCTCCTTTTGCATCTCCAACATGGGCGCATTGGCCCCGGTGGTCAGCAGGGTCAGAGTGGCACCGATGCCCTCCTTGCGGCCATAGCTGACCTCGACAGGGCGCGAGATGGCGGCGGTTGCCTCGCCCGCGATCTCGGCCCAATGGGTCAGCAGACGCGATTGCGCAAAGCCGCGCGTCTCGCTCGCCTTGCGGATCTGTTGCGAGAGCAGGCTGTTGGTGCGTTTGAACCCTTTTGTAGTCGTACGACGTGGCGGCATGGCTTTGTTTCCCGAATGTGCTGACATACATAACCATTTGCCCCAGCGTCACCAGCCCCTGCCCCGTCGAAAGGCCTAAACATTGCGTGAGAAAACCCGCGTCAGCGAGCTGCCGCCGATCCTGCTAGAGTGGTACGACACCCACGCCCGCGCCCTGCCATGGCGGGTGCCGCCGCAGGACCGGATCGCCGGGATCATGCCCGACCCCTATCGCATCTGGCTGAGCGAGGTCATGTTGCAGCAGACCACCGTGGCCACGGTAAAGGACTACTTCGCACGGTTCACCGCCCGCTGGCCGGATGTCGCCGCCCTCGCCGCTGCCGAGGATGCCGATGTGATGGCCGAATGGGCCGGGCTTGGCTATTATGCCCGCGCCCGCAACCTGCTGAAATGCGCGCGGGTGGTGGTGGATGAGCATGGCGGCAACTTCCCCGCGGATCACGACGCGCTGCTGAAACTGCCGGGGATCGGGCCCTATACGGCGGCGGCGATTGCCTCCATCGCCTTCGATTTGCCCCATGCGGTGCTCGACGGCAATGTGGAGCGGGTGATGGCGCGGGTCTATGACATCCATACGCCCCTGCCCGCCGCCAAGCCCGAGCTGATGGCCCGCGCCGCCGCCCTGACCCCGGCGGCCCGGCCCGGCGACTATGCCCAAGCGGTGATGGATCTGGGCGCCACGATCTGCACCCCGAAATCCCCCGCCTGCGGCATCTGCCCTTGGCGCGATCCCTGCGCCGCGCGGGCGGAAGGCACGGCAGCGCTCTTGCCCAAGAAGACGCCGAAGAAACCGAAACCCGTCCGTCACGGCACGGTCTATCTGGCAGAGCGCGAGGATGGCGCATGGCTACTAGAGACCCGGCCCGAAAAGGGGCTGCTTGGCGGCATGCTCGGCTGGCCCGGCTCCGACTGGGTCGACACGTCAGAGCCGCGGCCCGACGGCACACCGCCCTTGGCCGCCGATTGGCGCGCCCTGCCGGGTGAGGTACGCCACACCTTCACCCATTTCCATCTGATGTTGACGGTACAGCACGCCCGGGTCGGCCATGACAGCCGTCCCGAAAGCGGTGAATTCATCGGCCAGAACCAGTTCCGCCCCAGCGATCTGCCCACCGTGATGCGCAAGGCCTTCGACCTCGCGCGCTAGCGCCGCGTCAGGCTTTGAGCCTCGGGCAAACTGCGGTATATCTGGCGCGCAACTATGAGGTGCCCCATGGCCAACCGCATCATCGCCGCCCAAGACCTCGCCCGCCTGTCGCGCGCCCTGCCTTTCTGGATGTCCCTGCTGCTGATCCCGCTGGCGTGGTTCTGTGCGGCGCAGGGCGGCTGGACCATCGCGCTGCTGCCGCTGGTGACATGGTATCTGTTTTCGATGCTCGACGCGGTGCTGGGGCTGAACCTCGACAACGCCGATCTGGAGGCGACGGAGGATGATCTTTATTGGTACCGCCTCGTCACCCTGCTCTGGACACCGCTGCAATGCCTGACCGTCTTTGGCCTGATCTACTACGCCACACGCGCCGGGCATCTGGACACGGCAGAGCGGATCTTTCTGTTCTTCGGCGTGGGCGTCATCACCGGCACCATCGGGATCAACTACAGCCATGAGCTGATGCACCAACGCAACAAGACCGAGCGGCGGCTGGCGGATATCCTGCTGGCCATGGTGCTTTATTCGCATTTCCGGTCTGAGCATCTGTTGGTGCACCACCGCCATGTCGGCACCCCGCGCGACACGGTGACGGCGCGCTACAACGAAGGGTTTCATCGCTTCTACCCCCGCGTGCTGCGCGAGTCGCTGACATCGGCCTTTCAAGCGGAAAAGAACATGCTGGCCCGCAAGGGGCTGCCTTGGACCGATCCGGGCAATCCGTTTTTCAAATACTGGGCGCTGCAAGCCACCTTTCTGCTGCTGGCGCTGATCTTGGGCGGTTGGAGCGGGCTGGGCCTGTTCCTTGTCCAAGCCGGGGTGGCGATCTGGCAATTGGAACTGGTCAATTACATCGAACACTACGGGCTGACGCGTAAACATCTGGGCGGCGGGAAATATGAACATGTCCAACCGCGCCATTCGTGGAACGCGGCGCATAAGGCCAGCAACTGGCTGCTGATCAACCTGCAACGCCATTCCGATCACCACTACAAACCCGACCGGCGCTTTCCGGTCTTGCAAACCTACGGCACGGGCGATGCGCCGCAGCTTCCTTACGGCTATCCGGTGATGACCATGGCCGCCATGGTGCCGCCGCTGTGGCGGCGCGTTATGAACCCGCGGGTGCGCAAATGGCGCGAGATGTACTACCCCGAGATCACCGATTGGAAAGCCTACAACAAGGCCAGCAATCCCCTGCCCCGGCTCTGATCACGGCAACGCAAAGTTAAACTTTGCCTGCCAGAAAAGCTGCGATTGTTACCAGTGGAGTGGTATTGATGCAGCACCAACAAACGCCCGCGCGGGCGGCCTATGATGGCACCTGTCTGATCGTCGAAGACAGTGAGTTTGACCGAGAAAGACTGCGCCGCGTTCTGGCCCGCGCCTATGGCGGGATGCAGGTCGAATTCGCCCCCAGCATCGAAGCGGCACGCCGGGCGCTCAGCGCCGGGGACAAGGCGCTGATCCTGCTCGACAACAACCTGCCCGATGGGCTGGGCGCGAATTTCGCGCTGGAACTGGCCTGTGACGATCGCCACGCCCAAACCCCTGTCATCATGCTCAGCGATTGGCCCTCTCCGGTCATGTGGGAGAAAGCCGCCTCTGCCGGGGTGCTCTATGTGGTGAATAAATGCGACTTCGATGCCACCTACCTCGCCGCTGCGCTGCGCGCGCTTCAGGGCCGCAACCGGCAGATGCATTAGGCCAGCCTCACAGGCTGATTCAAAAAAACCCCGCCATCGGGCGGGGTCAAGGTAGGCACCCGTGTGCATGCCCCTCACGCAGAGGGGCCACGGGTGCCGGCGGTGTTCGATTATCCGGGGTGGATCAGTTCGCCATCTCGGCCCTGATCTGCTGACGCAGAATGTCGATGGGGACATTCTTGCCGTCTTTCTTGTAGCACCAATAGGTCCAGCCGTTGCAGCTTGGCGCTTTCTCATAGGCCGCGCCAACCTGATGGATCGACCCTTTGACATCGCTGCCAATGAGGGTGCCATCGGCGCGGACCTTGGCCTTGTGGCGGCCATTCATGGAATAGAGGTTCTCGCCCGGGCGCAGCATGCCACGCTCGACCAACTGGCCGAAAGGCACACGCGGCTCGGCGCGTTTGGAGGTGGTGGTTTGCAGCGCTTCGTTGTCGAACTTGCGCACCATCGAGATCCGCTTTTCAGCAACCTTGCGATAGGCTTCCTCACGTTCGATCCCGATAAAATCGCGGCCCAGCATCTTGGCCACGGCGCCGGTGGTGCCGGTGCCGAAGAACGGGTCGAGGATCACGTCGCCGGGGTTGGTCGAGCCGACAAGAATGCGGTGTAGCAGGCTTTCGGGCTTCTGCGTCGGATGCGCTTTCTCGCCCGCCTCATCCTTCAGACGCTCATGGCCGGTGCAGATCGGCAGCACCCAATCGCTGCGCATCTGAATGCCTTCGTTCAGCGCCTTCAGCGCCTCATAGTTGAAGGTATATTTGCTGTTCTCGCTCTTGCCGGCCCAGATCATCGTCTCATGGGCATTGGTAAAGCGCTTGCCGCGGAAGTTCGGCATCGGGTTGGATTTGCGCCAGACCACATCGTTGAGGATCCAGAAGCCTTGATCCTGAAGCGCGGCACCGACGCGGAAGATGTTGTGATAGCTGCCGATCACCCAGATCGCACCATCGGGCTTGAGCAGACGCCGCGCGGCTTTAAGCCATGCGCGGGTGAATTCGTCATAGGCTTTGAAGCTGGCGAATTGGTCCCATTCGTCATCAACTGCATCGACCTTGGAGTTGTCGGGGCGATGCAAATCACCTCGCAACTGCAAGTTGTAGGGCGGATCCGCGAAGATCAGATCCACCGATTCTGCTGGGAGGGCGTTCATTGCCTCAATGCAATCGCCCGCAACAATAGTGTTCAAGGGAAGCGCCGCGGCGCCCTTTGTCATCGTTTTCATATCTCTGCCTCATTACCCGGCGCTTAAGCGCTCATTGGTTGTGGATAAAATGAGCCATCAGAGAATCGTGGTCAATTTCTTTTTTGAATCAATCGGTTAACAAATTGGCTTGATACAAGATATTGTGTACCGGTTTGAACAAACGTCTATGGTGTGGGGTGACACCAAGATCCTGCAGGGCGGCGATGTGGCTTTTCGAGCCATAGCCCATATTGGTTTCCCAACCGTAACCCGGATGCTGTTGCGCCAAATCCACCATGAGGTTATCGCGCACGGTTTTCGCAACGATAGAAGCCGCTGAGATCGACAGACAGCGCGCATCGCCCTTCACCACAGGTTGCGCGGGCAGCGCCAAATCACGCGGAAGCATATTGCCGTCGATCAGCGCATAGTCCGCTTTGCAGGCCAATCCGGCCAATGCACGGGTCATGGCCAGATGGCTGGCACGCAAGATGTTGTGTTCCTCGATCTCTTCGACCGTGGCATGGGCCACGCAGACCACGGCGACCGACATGATCTCTTCATAAAGCCTTTCACGGGCGCGGGCGGTCAGTTTCTTGGAATCGTTCAACCCCTGAGGGATCTGCCCTTCGGCAAAGACCACGGCAGCGGCAGTGACCGGCCCGGCCAGTGGGCCACGGCCCACTTCGTCCACACCGGCGATGGTGCGAAAGCCGCGGGTCATCGCCCCGCGTTCGAGTTCATAGTCAGGTATCATGGGGCTGGTGAAACCGCATGCGCCCCAAAGGTGCAACAGAAAAGAGAAAGGGGAGGCGCCCGAACACCCCCCCTTTCAAAACCCGAGCGACAGGGACGTGCCGCTCGGTCAAGGCACGCCGGAGTTACCGACGCGCCAAGCTGTAACCCGAGTCGCGCAGACAGCGGGCGTCATAGCCGTAGCGCGCGCCCTCGGCGGTACTGACGCGTTTGGCGCAGTAGCGGGGCAGGCGATCGGCATAGGAGTAATTTTTCTCAAGGCAGGGCTCGCCAAACATCATGACCTTGCCCTCATCGCCCTCATAGCTGCGGAAGCACTGCTGCGGCAGCAGCTTGCGGTCCACGCGCTCAGGCAGGGGGCGCACTTCGCGCTCAGGGTAGGTGGTACGGTCGCGCTCAGGGCGGGTCCAGTCGCTGCGACGCGGTGCGGGGCGCGGGTCAACATAGGGGCGCTGATGGGGCCGCTTGGAAACCGTCGGGTAATACCGGGGCGCCTCATAGACCGGCGCGGCACGGCGACGGGTCACGGTCTCACGCTCTTTACGCTCTTTGTTGTTGTCGTAGATCATCTTGCCCACGATCGCGACACCCGCAATCGCGGCGAGCGTGCGCAGCACCTCTTTTTCATCGGCAGCAGCCGGGCGGGCGCCAAAGGCAGTGATGGCAACCGACAGGGCGGCGATGGTAGCAATGAACTTGCGGTACATGGGTCTGGTCCCTTCTCGTTATCGGCGCGTTTCGCTGCGCCCTTGATCCTCTGCGGCCATAACTCGGGGGCCGCGTATCGGTTCGTATGTCTGTTGGTGCCAACAAATTGGGATGAGGGCCAAAGACAGGCAATAACAGGGGGCCGTTATCCAATAACAAGACGCTCAAATCGCCTTGGTTATTGAATATCAGCGGGTGAAAGCGCATTAAAAACATATGAAAAACCCATGCCTCTCAAACCCATGTCTCTCCTTGCTGACCGCGCTGGCGGTCATTCTGGCCCTGCCGGCCGCGGCAACGGCTGGATGCTTTGCCGATTACAAGGCCAAGCAAGACAATCCGCTGCGCCTTCACTATGGGGTGGCGCAGATCTCCGGGGCCTGTGAGCCAGCCTCCGCCGAAACCGAACTCACGCCGCGTCTTGCAGCGGAGGGCTGGACATTGTTGAATGTGCTGTCTGTTTTCGGTGACGAAGGCTTGGATCAAAGGAAAGACAGTGCAGGAACATTCTACCTCCGCTTCTGACATGCGCAGATTTGGCGGGCGTTTCGTGATCGGTGGCATCGCCACCGTGGTCGCCGTGCTTTTGGTCGGGGCGCTTGTGCTGCTCTGGGCGCTGCCGGATGCGAACGTCTTTAACGCCCGGGTCGAGCGGATCTTTATCGAGAACGATGATCTGACCACCCAGGCCGAGATCAAGCTGCTGGAAATCCTCGCCCAGTCCGGCACCGCCTTTTCCGAGACTTTGGCCAGCTACCGCATCGTGATCGTGGTGCTCTTGGTCTTTGCCAGCGCCATGCTGGTCGCGGCGATGGTGTTTCTGTTCATGCTGATCGGCTTCAACCGCCGCATGGCCCAGATCGAGCGGACGGGCATTCAGGTCAATTCCCTGCTGATCAGCCGGGAAGAGAATACCGTCTATCTCAATAACCTCGGCTTCAAACTGACGGCTGCTGCGATGGAGACGATGGCAGTCCTTGCTGAGGCGCGGATGGATGACGACGTGCTGTCGGGCTCTGAGATCGAAGGCATGATCTCGGGCCGCAGCCCCGCCGACTGTGATGAGGCCGCGGGTGCCACGCGGATCAAACGCCTGCGCGACACGCTTGGCAACCAGCTGGTGTCGGAACTGCTGGTCAAGAACATCGCCCGGCGCGGCTATATGCTCGCGATCAACAAGGACGTGATCAAGGTTCTTTAACCCCGGCAAAGCACCGCCCTGCCCCGCCCTCACGCGGCTGGCCCTAGCCAATGCCCCGCAGGCACGTTAAATGGCGTCAAATTAAATTGGACAGACTGGAGTAATCAAATGGGTTATCGCGTCGCCGTCGTCGGTGCCACAGGCAATGTGGGCCGTGAAATGTTGAACATCCTTGCGGAGCGTCAGTTCCCCGTGGACGAGATCGTGGCTCTTGCCAGCCGCCGTTCGCTCGGGACTGAGATCACCTTCGGGGACAAGACCCTGAAGACCAAAGACCTCGACACTTTCGATTTCACCGGCTGGGACATGGCGCTTTTCGCCGTGGGCTCGGAAGCGACCAAGAAATACGCCCCTGCCGCTGCCAAAGCGGGCTGCGTGGTGATCGATAACTCTTCGCTCTACCGCTACGACAACGAAGTGCCGCTGATCGTGCCGGAAGTGAACCCCGAAGACGTGCACGGTTACTCCAAGAAGAACATCATCGCCAACCCCAACTGCTCCACCGCGCAGATGGTCGTGGCGCTGAAGCCGCTGCACGACCGCGCCAAGATCAAGCGCGTCGTTGTCAGCACTTACCAGTCGGTTTCCGGCTCGGGCAAAGAGGCCATCGACGAGCTCTGGGACCAGACCAAATCGGTCTACAACCCGACCGACAATTACGAGGCCAAGGTCTACCCCAAGCAGATCGCCTTTAACGTGATTCCGCATATCGACGTCTTCCTCGAAGACGGTTCGACCAAGGAAGAATGGAAGATGGTCGCCGAGACCAAGAAGATCGTCGACCCGTCGATCAAGGTCACCGCAACCTGCGTGCGCGTGCCGGTTTTCGTGGGCCATGCGGAATCGATCAATATCGAATTCGAAGACCACCTTGATGAGGCCGAAGCCCGAGATATCCTGCGTGAAGCGCCCGGCATCATGGTGATCGACAAGCGCGAAGACGGGGGCTACGTCACGCCCGTCGAATGCGTCGGCGATTTCGCCACCTTCATCAGCCGCATCCGTCAGGACAGCACCATCGACAACGGTATCAACCTGTGGTGCGTCAGCGACAACCTGCGCAAGGGTGCCGCCCTGAACGCCGTACAGATCGCCGAGCTGCTGGGCCGCGAAGTGCTGAAAAAGGGCTGAGGTTTAGCCACAGCTTAGGAGTAAGAAAGGGGGCCAAGCGGCCCCCTTTTTCGTTCTACGATTCATCGACGGTCAGACCGGCTCGAACGCGCCCAATTCGGGCAGGTAATGCTCCAACCCGCCCTCGCCAATGTCGGTCCAAAGACCGTGCAACGACAGCTCGTCCTTATCGACCGCCTCTTTCAGCCATGGGAAGGTCATCAGGTTTTCCAGCGAGGTGACAACGGCGAGTTTTTCAAGCTGACGCTCCTGCTCTCGCTTGTCCTTGATGCTGGACACGGAATCGAAGGTCGGGCGCAGGATGTCCATCCAGCGGCCCACGAAACTGTCTTTCTTCTCAAGCTCCGGCGCCTCGCCCCGGCACATGGCGGCACAGCCCGCCACACCGCCGCAGCTGGAATGGCCCAACACGATCACATGCGCGACCTTCAGCGCCGTCACCGCATATTCGATCGCCGCCGAGGTGCCGTGCTGGTTGCCGTCGGGCTGGTAAGGCGGCACGAGGTTGGCGATGTTGCGGTGGATAAAGAACTCGCCCTGATCGGCCCCGAAGATCGAGGTCACATGCACCCGGCTGTCGCAGCAGGAAATTACCATGGCCCGTGGATGCTGCCCTTCGGAAGCAAGGCGGCGATACCACGACTGGTTCTCGGCATAGCCCGTCGCCTTCCACCCCTGATAGCGTTGCAACAGATACGACGGCAGAGCCTTGGCCTTGTCCATGTGTAAACGTCCCCTAATGCGTGATGCGGTTTTAGCGCAGATAGCGCAAATGCCATACGAATTCGAGAGAAAAGGCACAATCATCGCAACCCTTTGCACACCTTCATGCGCCATATTGCCCCTGAGGCCGTGGGGGCGATCGAAGGATGACTGGAATGCAACTTATGCAAATTCGCCCGACCGAACAGGTCTGCGTCGATCAAGAGCGGCTGGCGCTGCTCTACACACAACTGGGTGAGGTGGGGGCCGAGGATGTTCTCTGCCGCGCGATGGAGGAATTGGCCCTGCGCCTGTCCCATTGCAAAAGGCTCCATGAGGGCCAAGACCGCGCCGGGCTGCGCAAAAGCGTGCACCGCCTGATCGCCATCGCCGATCAAATCGGCATGGCGCTCGTCGCCCGGGTGGCGGCGGATGTGATGGTCTGTATCGACGCCGGGGATGACATCGCCACGGCGGCCACGCTGTCGCGGCTGATCCGCAGCGGCGAACGGTCGCTGACCGCGATATGGGACCTGCCCGAGATCACGATCTGATCGCTTGCGGGTGGCGATGGAAAAGGTAGGCTGCGCGCAAATCCAGATTTGCAAAGGTTTGTCATGTCCGCCGAATTCGCCGCCCCCTCCGCCAATGCCCTGCCGCTTCATGTCTTGAGCGAGACCGCGCTTGAAGGCTGGCTTGCCGATCAGCCCGGCGCTGTGCAGGCATGGGTGAAGGCCAGCGGCTTTGTGGGCGGCCTTGGTCAGGCGCTTGTCGTGCCGGGTGCCGAGGGCGCGCCGGTGATGGCACTGGCGGGCTACGGGTCCGAGGCTGCCCGCCGCCGGGGCCGCTTTCACCTCGCCGCCGCTGCAGCCAAGCTTCCTGCCGGGGATTACCGGATCGAAAGCGGCCTGCCCGAGGATCAGGCGGCGACAGAGGCGCTCGGTTGGCTGCTGGCGGGCTACCGATTTGACCGCTACCGCGAACAGTCCCCGCTGACTGCCGGCCTCGTCGCGCCCGAGGGGGTCGACGCCGAACAGATCACCGCGCTGGCCACGGGTGAGATGCTGACCCGCGACCTGATCAACACACCCGCCTCCGACATGGGGCCGCCCGACCTTGAAGCCGCCGCGCGCAAACTGGCCGAGCGGCATGGCGCGCAGATCGAGGTGACAACCGGCGATGCCCTGCTGGAAAACAACCTGCCGATGATCCACACCGTGGGCCGCGCCGCCGACCGCGCGCCGCGGCTGATCGACATGACATGGGGCAACGCGGGGCCAAAGCTGACACTGGTGGGCAAGGGCGTTTGTTTCGACACCGGCGGGCTGAACCTGAAACCCGGCGCCTCGATGGCACTGATGAAGAAGGACATGGGCGGGGCCGCCGCTGTGCTGGGGCTGGCGCATATGATCATGGCCACCGGCATGGAAGTGCAACTGCGCGTGCTGATCCCGGCGGTGGAGAATTCGGTCTCCGGCAACGCCTTCCGCCCCGGCGACATCCTGACCTCACGCAAGGGGCTGACGGTTGAGATCAACAACACCGATGCCGAAGGGCGTCTTGTGCTGGCCGATGCGCTGGCGCTGGCGGATGAAGACAGGCCCGATCAGATCATCTCAATGGCGACGCTGACCGGGGCCGCACGGGTGGCCGTGGGGCCGGACCTTGCGCCCTATTACAGTGACGACGCCGCCTTCGTCGCGGCTTTGGAAAGCGCCGCTGCCGGGTCTGCCGATCCGGTCTGGCGGATGCCATTCCACGATGCCTACGAGGCGCTGATCGAGCCCGGCATCGCCGACCTCGACAACGCGCCCAAGGGCGGCTTTGCCGGGTCGATCACCGCCGCGCTCTTCCTGCGCCGCTTTGTGACCGACAGCAAATACGCGCATTTCGACATCTACGGCTGGCAACCTGCCGACGCCCCCGCCCGCCCGAAAGGCGGCACCGGCCAAGGCACTCGCGCGATCTATGCCGCCCTGCCCGCCTTGCTGAAATCATGAGCGATCCGCGTCTTATCCCGGACCCGGCGCTGGCGACCCAGAACCGCCCCGCGCAGGTGGCGGTGCCGGTGGCCGACCTCTGCCGCCGCCCTGACGGGCCACGCGACCGGCAGCTGCTGTTTGGCGAGCAGGTCACCGTGCTGCATGAGGCGTCGGGCTGGGCCTATGTGCAGGCCGAGAAGGATGGCTATTGCGGCCATGTTCTGCAAAGCACCCTCGGCACACCGCGCAGCGCCACCCACCGCGTCTGCGTGCCTGCCACCCATGCCTATCGCAATGCCGATCTGAAATCGCCGGACCTGCTCAGCCTCAGCTACGGCGCGCCCGTCACGGTCACGGCAGAGACCAAAGATTTCGCCGAAACCCCGCAGGGGCACATTCCGCTGGGCCACCTTGCCCCTGTTGAGAGCCGAGAGGCCGACCCCGCGCAAATCGCCGCGCTGTTCCTTGGCACGCCCTATCTCTGGGGCGGCAACAGCCGTTGGGGGATCGATTGTTCGGGCCTCGTGCAGGCGGCGCTGCTGGCCTGCGGCACCCCCTGCCCCGGAGACAGCGACCAGCAGGAAAAGACCGTGGGCACCCTCGTCAGCGGCGCCTATCAGCGCAATGATCTGTTGTTCTGGAAAGGCCATGTCGCGCTGGTGGTGGACGGCGAGACGATGATCCACGCCAACGCCCACGCCATGGCCGTGTGCTATGAAAACATCACCGAGGCCATCGCCCGGATCGAAGCGGGCGGTGACGGCCCGGTGACGGCACATCGCCGCCCCGGCGTTTAATCTACTGCGCGGATCAGCTTGCGCTCCAACACGCGCAGCACGGCCTTCAGGTCACGGCCCCGGCGCAGCACCTGCCCGCCGGTGCCCACCACCGCATACATCCCCTGCCGGTTGCGCAGCTTGGGACGCTTTTCGATCCGGTAAAGCGGTATCTCAGCCGTGCGGCGAAAGACCGAAAAAACGGCCACGTCCTTAAGGTGCGAAATCCCGTAATCCCGCCACTCCCCCGCGGCGACCATACGCCCGTAGAGCGATAGGATCAGCGACAGTTCGGTGCGGTGAAAGGCGACCTGTTCGGCAGGGCGCTCGAAAGCCGTGATCGGCGATGGGGGCTCTATGCTCATAGCTTTACAGTTGACCCTGACGGGGGCCAAATCAAGCCCTGACATTGCCGAAAGCGCCGCTCAAAATTTCTTGAAAGCGTTACAGAATTGTGCAACCAATCTTGAAAATGAAACACAAAGGCATGACGGAATGACCCCAGACGCCCGCGCCCGCAAATGTGCCGAGGTGATGTTCGCCCGAGATTCCGCCTCGGCCGGATTGGGCATGAGGATCGACGAGGTCACCCCCGGCGGCGCGGTTTTGTCGATGTCGGTGCGCCCGGACATGCTGAACGGGCATGGGATTTGCCACGGCGGTTTCATCTTCACTCTGGCCGACAGCGCCTTTGCCTTTGCCTGCAACAGCTACAACCAGACCACTGTCGCCCAGCAGAACCAGATCACCTATCTCAGCCCCGGCCAGCCGGAGGAGCGGCTGACCGCCACCGCCCGCGAAGTGTCGCGCAGCGGTCGGTCGGGCATCTATGACGTGACCGTCACGGGCGAGGATGACCGTATCGTGGCCCTGTTTCGCGGGCTGTCCCGCAGCATTAAGGGCCAGCTATTTACCGAGGAGGAGCCGACCTGATGAAAGACCTGACCCCCGCGAAGGATACGCTCGACCCGATTGAGATCGCCAGCCGGGACGAGATCAGCGCCCTGCAATTGGACCGTTTGAAATGGTCCCTGCGCCATGCCTATGACAACGTCCCCTTCTACAAGCAAAGCTTTGACGATGCGGGCGTGCATCCTGATGATCTGAAACAGCTTTCCGATCTTTCGCGCTTTCCCTTCACGGTAAAGACTGACCTGCGCGACAATTATCCCTTTGGCATGTTCGCCGTGCCGCGCGATCAGGTGGCGCGCATTCACGCGTCCTCCGGCACCACCGGGCAGCCGACGGTGGTGGGCTATACCAAGGACGATCTGGCGAACTGGGGGCAAGTCGTCGCCCGCTCCCTACGCGCGGCGGGGATGCGCCCGGGCGACATGCTGCACAATGCCTATGGCTATGGGCTGTTCACCGGCGGCTTGGGCATCCACCTCGGCGCCGATGCGCTTGGCCTGTCGACCGTGCCGATCTCGGGCGGGATGACCCCGCGCCAAGTGCGCCTGATCGAAGATTTCGCCCCCAAGGGCATCACGGTCACCCCGTCCTACGCGCTGTCGATCTTGGATGAGTTTGCCAAACAAGGCATCGACCCGCGTCAATCCTCGCTCGAAGTCGGCATCTTCGGGGCCGAGCCTTGGACCAATGCCATGCGGCAGGAGATCGAGCAGGCTTTCGACATGCATGCGGTCGATATCTATGGGCTCAGCGAAGTCATGGGGCCGGGCGTGTCGATGGAATGTGTGGAGACCAAGGATGGGCTGCACATCTGGGAAGACCACTTCTACCCCGAGATCATCAACCCCGAGACGGGCGCCCCTGTGGAGGATGGCGAAATGGGCGAGTTGGTCTTCACCTCGCTGACGAAACAGGCCTTCCCAATCATCCGCTACCGCACCCGCGATCTGACCCGGCTGCTGGCGGGCACCGCGCGTTCCATGCGGCGGATGGAGAAGGTGACCGGGCGCAGCGACGACATGATTATCCTCCGCGGCGTCAACGTCTTCCCCACCCAGATCGAAGAGGCGCTGATGGCCACGCCCGGCTTGGCCCCGCATTTCCAGATCGAACTTTCGCGCCCCGACCGGATGGATCAGATGCGCGTGCTGTGTGAATGCGCTGACGCCAGCGTCACCACCGACGCCCGGGGCACCGCGATCAAGGCATTGTCGGCACAGATCAAACAGACCGTCGGCATTTCGGTCACGGTTGAGGTCATGGACGTGGGCGGCGTTGCCCGGTCCGAGGGCAAAGCCGTGCGTATTCTCGACAACCGCCCCAAGGGCTAGGGAAAGACCCTAGCCGCAGGTGACTTTGGCGATTTTGCCTTCCGCGTCCAAGACGATGTTGGTGCGGTTGGGATTGGCGTCCATCGTCACCGGGTCGCCCTCTATATAGACGCGCTTGGGCTCTGAGACGATGCTCGCCGCCGATTGCGGGCGTCCGATCAGCCCCCACCAACTGCCCTCTTTGCAGGTGTCGGTCGGCGGCTCGGCGGCGGCAAGCTCTTCTTGCCCGTCATCTTCAGAGGGGCTGGAGCTGTCGTTCACCGCGTTGACGACCGACTCCGGCAGCGGTTTGGGCTTGGCCGCGCTGCTGGGGGTTTCGGACCGCACCGGGGCCGAAGGCTCGGGTTCCTGCGATGGCGGCGGGGGTGTGGTGGCCGCAGGCGCGGGGGCCGGGATCGGGTTCTGCACCGGCGCTGTCGACAATTCAGCGCATCCGGCCAGCACTAGGGGTGCCAAGAAAACTACTCTCATATTCCAAACCTCGTTCTTCGCGTGGCGTCCATCCCGCAACAGGTAGCTCCCTGACCCGCCCCGCCAAGGGCCGAGCGCTTTGCCCTTGCCGGAACCTGCCGATAGGACTGCTGGGGCGGCGAGATCACGGAGCCGCCCGGGGCGTTCCCGCTGGCCGCAGCCGCTTGAGCGCGCGGGTGGTGCCGATCGGTTCAGCCAAGGCCCAAGCCCCTCCCCCATTGCACCCCAAGGGCGGGCTGGCTAATGCTTGACCCATGGTCGCGATCTTCCTGAAAACCCTGCCGTTCTTTGCGCTGATCGGCCTTGGCTACTGGGCCGGGCGCACGCGGTTCTTCTCTGCCGAAGCGACGGCCTATCTCACCAAATTCGTCTTCTACTTCGCCCTCTCGGCGATGCTGTTCCGCTTTTCCGCCAATCTGTCCTTGGCCGAGGTGTGGGACAGCCGCCTTGTTGCCGCCTACCTCTGGGGCACGGCCTTCGTCTATGCCATCGCCAGCCTCGTCGGATTTTTGCGCGGGCTCGACGTGGCCACCAACGGGATCGAGGCGCAATGCGCCGTGATCGGCAACACCGGCTTTCTGGGCGTGCCGATGCTGACGCTGCTCTTGGGGCCAGAGGCGATTGGCCCCGTGCTGCTGGCGCTGACCGTCGACATGATCATCTTTTCCAGCCTCATCGTGATCCTGATCACCGGCTCCCGCGAGGGGCAATTGCGGCTGGCGACGCTCAAGATCGTCGGGATCGGCCTGCTGAAAAACCCGATGATCGTCGCCATCACGCTGGGGTTCCTCTGGTCCGGCTTCGGCATCCCGATCCCCGTGCCGCTGAACGAATTTCTGGCCATCCTTGGCGGCGCTGCCACCCCCGGTGCGCTGTTCGCCATCGGCGCCTCGCTGGCCTCAAAATCCGCCGAGCGGATCGAGATCGCGGGCTGGCTGACCTTTTGCAAACTGGTGCTGCACCCGCTCTTCGTGGCCTTTGGCGCGCTGTTTCTCTTCGGCGTCGACCCGTATAAAGCCGGGGTCATCATCGCCACGGCCTCTCTCCCGGTCGCAGGCAATGTCTATATGCTCGCCCAACATTACGGCGTCGCCCCCCAGCGGGTCTCTGCCGCCATTCTCGTTTCAACTACGGTCAGTATCGTGACCGTCAGCCTTGTCGTAGGCTGGGTCTCGGCCCTGTGACACACTCAAGTTCGAAAGGAACGCTGCCATGAAAACCATCTCGGAAAACGCCTGTTTCGGTGGCACGCAGGGGGTCTACTCCCACGCCTCCGACACCTGCGGCTGCGACATGACATTCGGCCTGTTTCTCCCTGCCGAGGCGCAGGACGGCCCGGTCCCGGTGCTGTGGTATCTCTCGGGCCTGACCTGCACCCATGAGAACGCCATGACCAAGGCGGGCGCGCAGGCTTGGGCCGCGGAACACGGCATCGCGCTGGTCTTCCCCGACACCTCCCCGCGTGGTGAAGCTGTGGCCGATGATGACGCTTACGACCTTGGCAAAGGCGCGGGGTTCTATGTGGACGCGACCCAAGACCCTTGGGCGGCGCACTACCAGATGTGGGACTATTTGGCCGAGGAACTGCCGCGCCTGCTGAGCGAGAATTTCGCCCTCGATATGGAGCGTCAAGGCATCACCGGCCACTCCATGGGCGGGCACGGCGCGCTGACGCTGGCGATGAACCTGCCGGGGCGCTTCCTCTCAGTCTCCGCCTTCGCGCCGATCACCCACCCGACGGCGAGCGACTGGGGCAAGAAGCAGCTCACCGCCTATCTCGGGTCCGACGAGAGCACATGGACGAAACACGACAGCACGCTCCTGATGCGCGAAAAGGGCTTCGACGGGCCCGTGCTGATCGACCAAGGGGCGAGCGACCAGTTCCTCGACCTCTTGATGCCCGAAGCGCTGGCCGAGGCCATGGCGGCAAAACGCCAACAGGGCAGCTTCCGCATGCAGCCGGGCTATGACCACAGCTATTTCTTCGTGGCGAGTTTCATCGAGGATCACGTCGCCTTTCATGCCGACGCGCTCTACGCGGGCTGAGCGATGACCGCGCTTTACATCGACGCCGACGCCTGCCCTGTGAAGGCCGAGGCCGAGCGGGTGGCGACCCGGCACAAGATCAAGATGTATCTAGTCTCCAACGGCGGGCTGCGCCTGTCGCAGAACCCGCTGGTGGAGGTGGTGATCGTGCCCGACGGGCCCGACATCGCCGATATGTGGATCGCCGAGCGTTGCGGACCGGGCGACGTCGTGGTCACCGGGGACATCCCGCTGGCAGCCAAATGCGTCGAAGCGGGGGCAAGGGTGCTGAAACACAACGGCGAGGCGCTGACCGCGCGCAATATCGGCAACGTGCTGGCCACCCGCGACCTGATGGCCGACCTGCGCGCCGCCGACCCCTTCCGCCAAGGCGGCGGCAAGGGGTTTACAAAGGCCGACCGCTCCCGTTTCCTCGAAGCATTGGAGCGGGAACTGCGCGCGGCGGCGCGGGGGTAGGCCCGCGTTAAGCAATTGTTAGGGCAAGCGATATGACACCACAGGCGGTCGTTTTCGACATCGGCAACGTATTGATCGAATGGCAACCGGAGCGGTTTTACGACAGCGTCATCGGCGAAGATCGCCGCCGCGCCATGTTCGACGCCGTGGACCTGCACGGCATGAACGACCGCGTCGACAGCGGCGAGAATTTCCGCGACACGATCTATGCCATGGCCGAGGCGACGCCTGAGTGGGGCGATGAAATCCGCCTCTGGCACGACCGCTGGATCGAGATGGCCGCCCCGGTGATCGGCCACTCCCTGCGGTTGAAGAATGCGCTGCAAGCGCGTGGCGTTCCGGTCTTCTCGCTCACCAACTTCGGCATTCAAAGCTATGATTTGGCCGCCACCCACTACCCTTTCCTGCGCGAATTCGACCGTGATTTCATTTCCGGCCACCTCGGCATGATCAAACCCGCGCCCTCGATCTACGAGGCCGTGGAGCAAGGCAGCGGCCTGCCGCCCGAAGCTCTGCTTTTCACCGACGACCGCGCCGACAACATCGCCGCCGCCGCCGCGCGGGGCTGGCAAACCCATCATTTCACCGGACCACAAGGCTGGGCCGACCGTCTGGTCGCCGCAGGCCTGCTGACCCGGGAGGAGGCCGCATGACCGACATCCCGAACATTTCCTTCGACGCGGGCGAGGCGCTGCTGGATTGGATCGCGCTTACCGATGCGCTGGCCGCGGGCCACGACCTGCCGAAGGCCGAGATCGGTGACACCTTCCTCTATCGTGGCAAGGACACGCTTCTAAGCCGCGCGGCATGGATCGACGGGCTGGGCATCGCGGTGAAATCCGCCACGATCTTCCCCGGCAACCCGGACCGCGAGATGCCGATGGTCAACGGCGGCGTCTCGCTTTTCGATGACGAAACCGGCAGGCTCTCCGCCATCGTGGACTTCCACCTTGTCACCAAGTGGAAGACCGCGGGCGACAGCCTCTTGGCCGCGCGCCGTCTTGCCCGACCGGACAGTGAGAACATCCTGATCGTCGGCGCTGGCACCCAAGGCCGGGCGCTACACGCCGCCTATTCCGCGGCCTTCCCGCAGGCCCGTTTTACCGTCTGGAACCGCACCGCGAAGAACGCCGAGGCGATGGCCGCAGAGCTCAAGATCAACGTGGCGACCGATCTGGAGCAGGCGGTGCGCGCCGCCGATATCGTCACCTCTGCCACCATGTCGACCGACCCGCTAATCAAGGGCGATTGGTTGCAGCCCGGCCAGCACGTCGATCTCATCGGCGCCTACCGCCCCGACATGCGCGAGGTGGACGACACGGCGCTGCTGCGCGCCCGCGTCTTCGTCGACAGTTTCGACACCACCATCGGCCATATCGGAGAGATCAACATACCGCTTGAGGCAGGCACCATCACCCGCGATCACCTGATCGCGGATTACTACGACCTTTCGGCCTTCACCCGGCAGAGCGATGACGAAATCACCCTATTCAAGAACGGCGGCGGCGCGCATCTGGACCTGATGACCGCCAACCACATCCTCGAACGCTGGCGCGCGCGTTAAGCGGTCACCAGCCCCTCGAGCCGTTTCTCGCGGATCGGCAGATGCACCACGGCGCTGAAGGCGCCCACGGCCACGCCAACCCACCAGACGGCGGTGTAGCTGCCGTAGATGTCGTACATCCGCCCGCCCAGCCAAACGCCGAGGAAACTGCCCAGCTGGTGGCTGAAGAACACGATGCCGTAAAGCGTGCCCATGTAGCGCAGCCCGTAGATATGCGCGACGAGGCCGGAGGTCAGCGGCACCGTGGCAAGCCAGAGCGCGCCCATCCCCACAGAGAATAGGATCACCGTCATCGGCGTGATCGGGAACATGATGAAGGCCGCGGCGATCACCGTGCGCCCAACGTAAATCCCTGCCAGCAGGTATTTCTTGGAATAGCGCTTGCCCGCCCAGCCTGCCAGCAGCGTGCCCGCGATATTGGCGAGGCCAATGAGTGAAATCGCTACGGCACCGAGCGCCGAGGTGGTGGTGATGCCGATGTTATGCAGCACACCTCCGGCCAAGATCGGGCCGCACATCTCGGTCACGAAGGCCGGGAAATGGGCGGTGATGAAGGCGAGTTGATAGCCGCAGGAAAAGAAGCCCAGAAAGATCAGCGTATAGGAGGGATCGCGGAAGGCCTTGCCGAGGATCTGGCCCATCGATTCTTCCAGCTCGGCCCGGCTCGCCATGGCGGGCGCGCGCATCAAGGGCAAGGTCAGCAGCATCAGCAGGATCACCCCCGCGAAGCTGACGAAGGTCATCTGCCATGACATGAAGCTTAGCATCCATTCCGCCACCGGCGCGCCAAAGACTTGGCCCGCGCTGCCCGCCGCTGTGGCGATGGCCAGCGCCATCGAGCGGTTCTCGTCCGAGGCCGCCCGCCCCACCACGGCGAGGATCACGCCAAAGCCAGTGCCCGCGATGCCGAAGCCGACAAGCCAAGCGTAGGTCTGATGCTCGATCGGCGTCGCGGAATTGGCCGACAAGAGCAGCCCCACCGCATAGACCACCGCCCCGATGATAATCGCCCGCCTATCGCCAATCTTCTCGGCCAGCGCGCCAAAGATCGGCTGGCCGATGCCCCAGGCGAGGTTCTGGATCGCGATGGCGAGGGAGAACTCGCTGCGCGCCCATGCGAATTCCTCGGCAATCGGGATCTGGAACACGCCGAAGGAGGCACGCACGGCGAAGCTGACCATGATGATGATACATCCGACCATCAGGACCGGGGTGAACAGGGGCGCGCGGCTTTGCATGGAAGTGTTCCTTTCCGCGGCAGATTATGGGTTTCCCCGCCGCCGTCAATTGCGCATCCCCAAAGACTGGCCAGCCTGCCCGCGCTGCCGTAAACATGGCCCGGTGCAAAAGGCAGGAAGCTGATGGACGAGATCGACAACAAGATCATCGCGGAACTGCGCCGCGACGCGCGGATGTCCTATTCCGCGCTGGCCGCCACCACCGGCCTGTCGCGGGTGACGGTGCGGGCGCGGGTGGAGCGTCTGGTCAGTTCCGGTGCGATCTTGGGCTTTACGCTGATCCTGAAAGAAGACATGCGTCACAGCCCGATCCGGGGCCATACGCTCTTGGCCATCGAAGGGGCGGGCACCGACCGGATCAAACGCATTCTTGCAGGCATGCCCGCGGTGCAGGCAATCCATGCGACCAATGGTAAATGGGATTTGATTGTCGAGACGGGGACAGAGACCGTCGAAGAACTCGACAGCGTGTTGGGCCAAATCCGCCGCATTCAGGGGGTAAGCTCAAGCGAGACGAACCTGCTGCTGGCCACCCAGATGACGGTCACGACCTAGGCTATTGCACCGAGAGGACGACCACCTCGACCCGCCGGTTCTGTTCGCGCCCCGCTTCGGTGAGGTTGCTGTCGCGCGGCGCGAGATAGCCCGCGCCCTGCGCCTCCAGCCGGTTAGGGGCTACGGCATAGCGCTCAACCAGCCGATCCCGCACCGCTTCTGCCCGTTTGCGTGACAAGGCGGTATTGGCCTCCAAACTGCCCACCGCATCGGTATGACCCACCAGCGCCACCCGCAGACCCGGCTCTGCCTTGAGCAATTCGGCAAGCCGCGCGAGGGTCGCAAAGGGGCCGGGGCCAAGCGCGGAGGTGCCGGTCTCGAACTCCAACCGGTTGAGCACCAGATGCCCCTCGGCCTTCAGCACCGCCGCGAAATCCTCCGTGGCGGTGGCAAGGGGCACCGCGCCGGTCGGGGCGGGCGTGACGGGGGTGCCGTCTTCCGGCGCATCGGCGCTGCGGGCTTGGATGATCTGCACATAGGCCGAGGTGGCCGCCGTGCTGGCAAGAATGCTGATCGCCTCGGTCGGTGTGCCATCCTCATCTCGCCGCAGGGCGGTGATGAAGTGGAAGGCGCGCAGGTTCACATACATGTTCGGCCCCGGCAGCACCTCCACGGCAAAGCGAAAATCAAAACCGCCGCACTCCCGCGCGGCACAGTCGAGCACGATATCAAAGCCCGCCCCTTCAAGTTGCCGCCGCAGCGGGCGCATCACTTGCAAAGCGGTCAGCCCCGGCGTGTCCATCCGCCAAGCGGCGCGGCGCACGTCGCCATCGACATTGACCCGCGCCACCTGCCCTTCGGCATAGACGCCCACGGGCGCGGCGAAGCGATCCGGCGCGGTGTTGCGTTCCGCCGTCAGCCGCGCGGTGCTGGGCAGCGCCAGTTCAAGCGCCGCCGCCGGGGCCGCCAGCAGCACCCCGACCAGAGCCGCAGCGACGCGCGCCCGGATCATCGCGCCTGCGCGTGGTAATCGTCGTTGGGGCGCATGTCGGTGGCGCTGGCCACCCGGTTGGTCATGTTAAAGAAACCCGCCACGCTGGCGATGTCAAAGATGTCACGGTCGGTAAAGCCTGCATCGCGCAGCGCTTGACGGTCGGCTTCTTCGACCTTGGCGCTGGCTTCGGTCAGTTTGACGGCGAAATCCAACATGGCGCGTTGTTTGGCGCTGATCTTGGCCACGCGGTAGTTCATCACCAGCGCCTCGCCCAACTGCGGATCACCCGACATTTCGCGCACCGCCGCCCCATGGGCCACAAGGCAATAGTAGCATTTGTTGACCGAAGACACCGCCACCGCGATCATCTCACGCTCAAGCTTGCTGAGCGCGCTGTCGCCCAGCATCAGATCGTTATACATGCCGGTAAAGGCGTTCAGCTTGTCGATGTCAAAGGCATAGGCGCGCAGCACATTGGGCACCATCCCGAGCTTTTCCTGACAGACGTCGAAATACTTCTGCGTCGCCTCGGGCAGCGGATCGACCATCGGCAGATCAAGTGCGGTGGGCATGTCGTTGGCCATGGTCTTATCCTTCACTCGGTGCTTTGACGGTAATGATAGTGCCCGACCGGGGCAAAGCCCAGCTTGGCATAGAGCGCCTGCGCGCGGGTATTGGTATCGACGCAAAGCACCGACAGCCGCGCGGCCCCCTGCGCCTGCCCCCAATGGGCGGCGGCCCGCATCAGCCAAGTCGCCACGCCTTGGCGTTGCTGATGGGGCAGCACCTCGACCGCGTGGACCATGCAGATATCATTGTGAACCCCGGCAAAGGCCACGCCTGCGGGTTTCTCGTTCCAGCGGGCGAGAATGCCAGTCTTGGTTGCGGCACGGTCCATCACGGCAAGACGCGCGGGGCCGACCCCGCCGGCGGCCCAGACCTCGGCCATGATCGCCAGCGGCTCCCAAATGCAAAAGGCGGTAACCGGGGGCATGGGCACATCCGTCAGTCGGGTGATCGGCAGGCTCAGCACCGTGACCGGATCGACCACGTCGTAGCCCCGTGCGGCCAGCAGCGCGTCGAGGTCATCTTCCCCGGCGCGCACCATGAACAGCGGGCGCTGGTCCATCTCGCGCATCGCCGCTTCGGCGGTCGGAATGTCGGCGTCGGTTATTGCCCCGCGTGCCGTCGCCGCCGAGACGCGTTTGCCGCCGCCCTGCCCTTCGCGCAGGGTCCATGGCCCGTGATCAAACCGTCGCGCGGCGGGCCAAGTCGCGTCGCCCGCGTCGAAAAACGCCTGCGCCTCGCTCATGCGAAGGCGGCCTTGAGCTTGGCCATCGCGGCTTCGACCATCCCCGGATCGCTGCCCCGGATCACCACATGCGCGCCAAAGACACCGTCCTTTTGAAACGGGTAGCTGCCCATCGACAGATGCGGATATTCCTCGGCCAGCGCCCCCAGCGGCCCGGCGATATCGCCCTCGCCCCGGTCAATGCGCAGGGTCTCACTGATCAGCGGCTGGCCCCCGGTCAGCTCCGGCAAGACACTGGCAACCATGGCCTGAAACACCGCAGGCACCCCGGCCATCACATGCACGTTTTCGACGATGAACCCCGGCGCGGCAGAGACCGGGTTCTCGATCAGCGCGGCGCCTTCAGGGATGCGCGCCATGCGCAGGCGTGCCGCGTTCATCTCGGTCCCGGCGCGGGCATAATGTGCCGCCAAAATCTCGCGCGCATCGTCGCGCACGTCGATGTCGCGGTTAAAGGCGGCGGCGATGCAATCGGCGGTGATGTCGTCATGGGTCGGCCCGATCCCGCCCGAGGTAAACACGTGGGTATAGGCCGAGGACAGCGCCTGCACGGCGGCGATGATCGCCCCGTGATCGTCCGAGACCACGCGCACTTCGCGCAGGTCGATCCCCACTTTCGTCAACTCCCCCGCAAGGTGATGCATATTGCTGTCACGGGTCCGGCCCGAGAGGATTTCGTCGCCGATCACGATCATCGCGGCGGTGGGGTTTGACATGGGGCGGCTCCTTGAGGATGGCGTCCCTTCGGTATAGGCCGCGCCCCATGCTCTTTCAAACCCAACTTGTCCCCGCCCGGCTGATCCGCCGCTACAAACGCTTTCTGGCCGATTGCAGGCTGGAGGAGACGGGCGAAGAGGTGGTGGCCCATTGCGCCAACCCCGGCTCGATGATGGGGATGGCGGAACCGGGCAGCCGCATCTGGCTGGAGCCGAACGACGATCCGAAGAAAAAGCTGAACTACGGCTGGCGGTTGGTGGACCATGAAAACGGCCATTTCACCGGCGTCGACACCGCCCTGCCCAACCGCGCGATGAAGGCGGCGCTGATCGCGGGTGAGGTCGCCCCGCTCGCCGCCTATACCGAGGTGCGGCCCGAGGTGAAATACGGCGAAAACTCCCGCATCGACTTCCTGCTCAGCGGCGATGGCCTGCCCGATGCCTATGTCGAGGTGAAATCCGTCACCCTGTCACGCGAAACCGGGCTGGCCGAGTTTCCCGACAGCGTGACCGCGCGCGGGGCGAAACATCTGGGCGAATTGGCGCGGATGTCGCAGGCCGGGCACCGCGCCGTGCTGCTCTATCTGGTGCAGCGCACCGATTGCACCCAGATGCGTCTCGCCGCCGATATCGACCCGACCTATGCCGCCGCCTCCCAAGCCGCGCGGGCGGCGGGGCTGGAAATCTACGCCGTCGGCACCCATATCACGCCCCAAGCCGTCACACTGGCGCAACCGATCCCCTTCGCGGGCTGAGCCGCTCTGGCCCTCGCCCGAAAGCCACGTTAAGTAGGAGCGAACACAAGCATGGAGAGAGCGGTGAACAACGCACACCGAGGCCGCCAGACGCGCGACGGCATTCGCATTTACGAGCCTTCCGATCATGCCGGGATGCAGGCAGCGGGCCGTCTCGCCGCCACCATTCTCGACGAGATCGCAGAGCATGTCTTCCCCGGTCAGACCACCGGTGAGTTGGACCGCCTGATCGAAGAGAAGGTCAACGCCGCCGGGGCGAAATCCGCCACCATCGGCTACAAGGGCTACAAACACGCCAGCTGCATCTCGGTGAACCATGTGGTCTGCCACGGGATCCCCAGCGACAAGAAGCTGAAAGACGGCGACATCCTGAACATCGACGTGACCGTCATCGTCGATGGCTGGTTCGGCGACACCAGCCGCATGTATGTAGCGGGCAAACTGTCGCGCAAGGCCGAGCGGCTGATCAACGTGACCCACGACAGCCTGATGCGCGGGATCGAAGCGGTGAAGCCGGGCAATACCTTTGGCGACATCGGCCACGCGATCCAGACATTTGTCGAAGGCCACCGCATGTCGGTCGTGACCGACTTCTGCGGTCACGGGCTTGGACAGGTCTTTCACGCGCCGCCTAACGTGCTGCACTATGGCCGCCCCGGCACCGGTGCGGTGCTTGAGCCGGGCATGTTCTTTACCATCGAGCCAATGGTGAACCTTGGCCGGGCCGAGACTAAGACCCTCGCCGACGATTGGACCGCCGTCACCCGCGACAAATCCCTTTCGGCACAGTTTGAACATTCGGTCGGCGTGACCGAAGACGGGGTGGAGATCTTCACCCTCTCGCCCGGTGGTTTGTTCCACCCGACCTACAAGACCGACTAAATGCGGCGGGGGCACGGCCCCCGCCCGCCTATGCGTCGATGGCAACCAAATGATTGTCCCACGCCCGTTTGGCCGTGGTCAGCCGCGACAGCGTGGTCTCTTGCAGCGACAGGATACCGCCCAGCCCATCCGTAGCCACAAAGCCGCCCCGGCCCGGTGCCAGCCCGCAGACATCGGCGCGGCGATGACTGGCGAGGAATGCACCCTTGTTGTCAAAGACATGCAGCCGCCCGCCGCGCGGTGAGGTGATCCCAACGGCTCCGCCATCGGCAGCAAATGCCACGCTGCCCGCGTAGCCCTGCATCGCGATTTGCTCGGCCAGATCGGCTTCGGCCAAGATCGGGTCTTCCCCGCGACGATGCAGACCCAGCAGCGGCACGCCGTCGCCCGGCTCCCCCTGCCATTGCATCGCAAAAGCCACCTGCCCGTCCGGCGCCAAGGCCAGATGCCGGATCGAATTCTTATGCAGGTCATCAGGCAGCGAAACCTGCTCAAGCACCTCACCCGAGAGGCTGACATAAGACAGATTGGGCCGCATGACGTCGATGTTCAACTTCTCCCGCCCGCTGTCGGGATGGGTGCGGATGCCGCCATTGGCCACGACCAGCACATCCTCAGACCAGCGGCGGATTTCATGGGGGCCGACCCCGCCCGAGGCGATCTCTCCGATCCGGGCATAGCCATCGGCGCGGGACCACAGGCCGATGCGCCCTTCGCCGCTGCCGATGTCATTCTCGCTGGTGGCGAGGATGGCCCCGCCCTGCAAAAACGCCCCATGTCCGTAGAAATGCCGCCCCTCCAGCGCGTCGAGCCGATGGGCCAGACGGCCCTTTTCGCAGTCGATCACCAGCGCGAACCGGCCCGGGCGGCGGGCAAAGGCGACCGCCTCGGACGCGGTGGGATGGGCGGCAGCGGCATGGCCCCGGTCGGGCAGCGGAATGCGGAAAATGTCGTGGCCGGTCCCATCCAGCCCAAAAAGCGCATAGGCCCCCGAAGGGTCACGCGCGGCGGCAAGGTAGACGGGGCTTCCGGCGGCGGCCCAACCCATCGCCGGCAGGCTCGACGCGGCGGCGAGACCGGCGATGAAATGGCGGCGCGAGGGCATCAATCCCCATCCGCCGAGTTGAACCCGACCGAGACGCCAAGCGCCGGGGCGATCTCTGCCCCCACCGCCTCGGAAATGGCGCGCAGATCGTTTTGCAGCGCCTCGACCCGGATACGGCTGATCGGATCGGCCACCCCGGCAAAAACGGGGTCTTCCAACGCGCGCGCGGCGCTCAAGGCGCGGTCGAATGTGGCGTCGGTCTTGGGGGTGGGCGCGTCCGACAGCGTGTCGGCCAGTCCGTGCAATGCTTCGAGCGACAGGACCACATTGCGCAGGCTGCGGCCCGAACGGCGCGCCTCGGCCACCTGCGGTTTGGGGGCGTCGAAACGGCCCATCGGGCGGCCCAGACGTTGGTCCGCGACGAAGTCCAACCCGGTGGCGAGGGCGGTGTAGAGCGCTTGAGACGCCTCGCGCGGGCTGAGGAAACGGTCATTACCCGCCTCTCCTGCGCTGCTCAGCCTGGCGCCGAAATCCTCACGCCATGCGGTGTCGACCTCCCGCCCCAGTTCCGCCAGATCTGCTGCCATCGCGCGGGCCAGTGCGCAGCTATAGCTGTCAGCCTCGTAGCCCGCGAAATCCTCGTCATAAAGCAGCCGTTCCAGCGCAAAGAGCCCGCGCGCGGCGATGGAGACTTCGGCGTAATCACCGCTTGTCGCGATCGGGTCTTCGTCGGCCACCATCCGCGCCACGCTGCGCCCCACCATGCCGCGCGTATCGGGCCAGAAGGCGATGGCCAGCCCGCGCCCGTCTTCCTCTAGCGGTCCAAGGGTCAGATGCGCGATGCCCATCCATGCGTCGAAGGCCTCTTGATAGGCCGGGCGCAGGGCGGCATCGGTGCAATCGGCCTGCGCCGCCGTATCAAGCGCCGCCGTGGCCGAGGCGAAACGGGCGGTGCCGGGCAGCGCGTGATCTTGGATCACCTCCTCCACCCCGGCGAGGGCGGGGGCGGCAGTCAGAAGGAATGTGGCGGTCAGCAGGCTGCGCATCAGAGGCTCTCCAGATAGCGGATCAGGGCGTCACGGTCGGCTTTGGGCATGTCGACCACGGCATCGCGGGCGGGCTGTGCTTCGCCACCGTGCCAGAGTACCGCTTCGAGCAGCGACCGCGCGCGCCCATCGTGCAGGAATTGGGTATGGCCGTTGACCTGCTCGGTCAAGCCGATGCCCCAGAGCGGCGCGGTGCGCCATTCGCGCCCGTTCGCGCGGCCCTCGGGGCGGTTGTCGGCCAGCCCTTCGCCCATGTCATGGAGCAAAAGATCGGTCATCGGCCAGATCAGCTGAAAGCTCTGCTCGGGCTGGTCCTCCAACCGTTCGGTCACGAATTTCGGCTGGTGGCAGGAGGTGCAGCCGACCTCATGGAACACCGCCTTGCCGCGCAGCACCTCAGGCGCGCCGACATCGCGGCGGGCAGGCACGGCAAGGTTGCGGCTGTAGAAGGTCACCAGATCCAGCCCTTCGGCGTCGATCTCGGTGCCACGGTCGTCACCATCCCCATGGGGTGCCGCGCGGCAGGCGGTCTGCTCTGCCGTGCAATCGCCCCATGCCGCGTCGAAAATGGGGGAGGAAATGCCAATGTCGCCTGCAAAGGCGCTGGCGGATTGCTCGCGGATCGTCGGCGCCCCGGCTTTCCAGCCGAAACGGCCCAGCATCGGACGCGCATGTTCAAAGGACCAGACGATCTGCGCCCGGCCCGAGATGCCATCGCCATCGGCGTCCTCCGGGTCGGCCAGTGTCAAGATATCTGCCGCCGGAATCGCCTCCAACAGGCCCAAGCCGATCATCGGCGGGGCGACGCGGGGGCTGAGCATCGCGCCCTCGGCCAAGGGGCCATAGCCGAGGTCTTTGGCACTGTAGCTCGGGCGGCGCAGGCTGGCGGTCTCCCCCTCCGACAGGGCGACTTCCACCTCCTCATAACGCACGCCGAGACGGTACTCCGCCGGATGTCCCGCCACCCCGAAATCCTGCAATTGCCCGCCATAGACCGGATCGGGCCGCGTGCGCGGTGTCTTGTCGCCAACCGACAGCAGGAAGGCCTCGATCTCGCTCATCGCCTCTTCGGGGGGCGTGGGGACCGAGATGCGCAGGAACATCGACACCGCGTCATCCTGAGGCCCCTCGGGCGGGTGGCCGCGCCCGTCTTTCAGGTGGCAGCGCTGGCAGGAACGCGCGTTGAAGAGCGGCCCCAGCCCGTCAGAGGCCAGCGTCGACGAGGGGGAAGAGACCCAGAGTTTCTTGAACAGCCCGTTGCCGACCTTGAAATCCAACTCCCGCTCGAAAGGGATATTGCCCGAGGGCAGCGAAAACGCATCGGCATTGCCGCGCGGGCTGACCGTGGCGGCCCCTGCCGGGTTCGTCTCAAAGGGTTCGGGCTCGTCGAATTCGGTCGCGGGGGCGGTGACCTTGGCGATCCGGGCGGCCTCTTCCGCGGTGCGGGGGATCACCTTTAGATGCGGTTCCTCCAGTGCTTGCGGAGCGGCGGCGGCCATGCTCGCGGCGGCCACCGTGAGCATCGGAATGAGGAATCGCATGGGGAATGCCTTGGATAAGCGGCAGGCCCGAAACCGGGCCTGCCTGTCGCGGTTACTTGCTGTCGTCTGTCGGTTTGGCCTGAAGCTGACCATAGACGGCCTCGCCCAGTTCCGCCTGAAGCGCCAGTTGGGTTTCGAGGAAGTCGATATGCCCTTCCTCATCGGCAATCAATTCTTCGAACAGGTTCTTCGAGACGTAATCGCCCACCTGATCGCAGTGATTGCGCGCTTCGATATAGAGGGTGCGGGCCTCATGCTCGGCGGCGAGATCGGCCTCCAGACATTCCTTGACCGTTTCACCGATGCGCAGCGCGTCCAGCTTTTGCAGGTTGGGGTGCCCTTCGAGGAAGATGATCCGCTCGATCAGCTTGTCGGCGTGGTTCATCTCTTCGATGCTTTCCTCGCGCGATTTATCGGCAAGCCGACCATAGCCCCAGTCTTCTTGCAGGCGGTAATGCAGCCAATACTGGCTGACCGCCGTCAGTTCGCTGCGCAATGCCGCGTTGAGATATTCGATGACCTTGTCGTCGCCCTTCATGAACCTGTCTCCTTGTTTGGTTTCGCCTGACGTAGAGTGGTTGTCAGCATCGGCACGGAAAAGTTGCCATTTCCGCGCATGGTAGACAAGAACAGAGGCATGCAGCCCCCACAATCGGCCGCTTTGCCCAAGGCGCGGTAGACTTTACCGGCCGTGATGACCGTGCGTGCGTCAGAGGCGCGCATCCAGTCGATGGCATTGTTGATGTCGCGATCGGTGATGTTCTGACAGTGACAAACAATCATGGTGTTGCGTATTCCTTGGCTGGCCCCGGGCCGCGACACGCGCGGCCCGGGGGAAAGTTTAGGATTACTGGAAGACGGCCTCCGGCGCGTCGAGGCTGTCGGAGCCTTCAAAGGCGATCTCGTCACCGCCCAGAGCCGTCACTGCGCGTTCGATGGCGCGGGTCTGGTTCACCAGCGCGTCGACCGCGCCCATGATCAGCGCCTCGCCTTCGGCATTGCCGCGCTCAAGCATCTTGTCATAGCTGAAGCCCGCTTCGGCGGCGGTTTTGATCTGGCCCAGCTCCACCATGGAGGCGTTCAGCTTGGCGCGCAGGTCTTCGTCGACGCCGGCATCGGCACTGGCCACCAGATCGGACAGCGACGCGCCCGAGACCACACGCCCATCGACGCGCAGGTATTCGCCCAGATAGACATTCCGCACGCCCAGCCCGTCGTAGTAGTGGCTGTTGTGGGTGTTGTCCGAGAAGCAATCATGCTCTTCCTCGGGGTCGTTCAACATGACGCCCAGCTTCATCCGCTCCCCGGCCTGTTCGCCGTAGGAGAGCGAGCCCATGCCGGTCAGGATCGCGTCGATCCCGGCGTCTTCGTCGGCCAGCACGGCGGCGCGTGCCTCACCGCCTTCGGCCCATTGCCCGGCCATCCATTCCAGATCGCTGACCAAAAGATCGGTGGCGGCCTTGAGGTATTGCCCACGGCGGTCGCAATTGCCGCCGGTGCAGTCGTCACCCGCTGCGTAGTCGGTCCAAGGACGGTCGCCCGCGCCGTGGTCGGTGCCGTTCAGGTCTTGGCCCCAGAGCAGGAATTCGATGGCGTGGTAGCCGGTGGCGACATTGGCCTCAACCGCGCCCGCCTCATGCAACTGCCCTTCGAGCAGTTCGGGCGTGATCTCGGTGGCGTCCACCTCTTCCCCGCCGAGCGTGAAGGTCGGTTTGGCGATGACGTTCAGGACCGCCAGCTGGTTCTCATCCGTCTCACCGCCATAGGAGGCGTCGACATAGTCGATCAGACCTTCGTCCAGCGGCCATGCGTTTACCTTGCCTTCCCAGTCATCGACGATGGCGTTGCCAAAGCGGAACACCTCGGTCTGCTGGTAGGGCACGCGGGCGGCCAGCCATGCGGTTTTCGCGGCCTGAAGCGCCTCGGCAGAGGGGGAGGCGATCAGCGTCTCGACGGCGGCTTGCAAGGTCTGCGCGGTGGTCAGGCTGTCTTCGTATCCGGCCTGCGCGATGTCGGCATAGGTGTCCAGCACCTCGGCCTTGCCTTGGGCGAATGCCGGGGCGGCGGCGAATGTGATCAGCGCAATGGCCGTGGACGCTTTGAGGCGCATCGGATGTCCTTCCTTGAAAATCACCATGGTCCCGACACAGGGCGTATCGGGCCTTCGGGCAATAGGTGACTTATTTTGTCGGAAAATACAAGGTACAACCTCAGGCGGGCTGAACCTGGGGAACCCCGTTAGTTGGTGGCCCTTTCCAACAGGGTCACATGGGTATCGCCATATTTGCGCGTGTCGATCCGGGCGAATCCCTCAGGCGCCTGCATGGGGGCGCTTTCCTCCCAAACGACCATCGCCCCGGGGGTGAGCCAGCCGCCTTCGGCCGCCGCGGCAAGCGCCTTTTGCCCCATGGACTTGCCATAGGGCGGGTCGAGAAAGACCAGATCAAAAGCCGCCTGCGTCCACGGCCCCAGCCGCGTGGCATCATGGCGCAGCAGTTGCGTGTCCGCCACCGTGTCCAGCTTGCGGATATTCTCCCCGATCAGCCGCTGCCCGCTGCGGCCATTCTCGACGAAACAAACCGACGCGGCCCCGCGCGACAGCGCCTCGAACCCAAGCGCGCCGGTGCCTGCAAAGAGGTCCAACACCCGCGCGCCTTCGATTACGTCGTGATGGGTCAGCATCGAAAAAAGGCTTTCGCGCACCCGGTCCGAGGTCGGGCGTAGATGCGCCCCGGCGTCGCCCTTGCCAAGTGCCGCCAGCGGGCGGCCCCGGTATTTCCCAGCGATGATCCTCATGCCCGCAGCAGCGCCTTGAGGTCCGCCTCGGGGTCCGCGACCAAGGCAGGGTCGGGCGATTTGCCCGCCTCAATCAACCGTTTGCCGACCATATAGCCCCGTGGATCGTTCGCCGCATCGACCGCCAGCAAAGTCTCACCGCGGTAATACCAGAAGGACGCACTGCCCGCGCCCCGGCGGGTGACGACGCGGTCATAGCCTGCGTTTAGCCCAGCGATTTGCAGTTTCACGTCATATTGGTCAGACCAGAACCACGGTTTGGCGATGTATTCCTTGCCCGCGCCGAGGATGTTTTCGGCCACGACCTCGGCCTGATCGATGGCGTTCGGCACGCTTTCCAGACGGATGCGCCCGCCGCGATAGGGGAATGAGGTGCAGTCCCCCGCCGCCCAGATGCCGGGCAGGTTCGTGCGGCCCTGCGCGTCGACCTTGATGCCGTTGTCGATCTCGACCCCCGCGCTGGCGGCCAGCGCGATGTCGGGCTCGATGCCGACGCCGGTGATGACGAAATCGGCGGCGATCTCTGTGCCGTCGCTCAGCCGTGCGCCGGTGACATGGCCCTCACCCGAGAGCCGCTCCAGCCCCACGCCTTCGCGCAGGCGCACGCCGTGGCTTTCGTGCAGGGCGCGGAAATAATCGCTGGTCTCCGGCGCCGCGACCCGTTGCAGGATGCGGTCGGCCATTTCCACCAGCGTGACCTCAAGCCCCAGCTTGGCCGCGACCGCCGCCGCCTCCAGCCCGATATAACCGCCGCCGACGATCAGCACCTTCGCGCCTTTGACGAAACGCGGGGCCATGGCATCCACATCCGCCAGATCGCGCACGGTAAAGACACCCTCCAACGCCCCGCCGATCGCGGCGGGCAAGCGGCGCGGGGTCGAGCCAGTGGTCAGCACCAGTTCGTCATAGGCGACAGCGCCGTCGGAGGTGCTCAGCACCCGCGCCTCGGGATCAATCGCCGTAACGCGGCAGTCGGTTTTCAGCGTGATCCCCTGATCGGCGTAGAATGCCTCGGGCCGGAGCAAGAGACGCTCTTGGCTCATATCCCCCAGCAGGTAGCCTTTGGACAGGGGCGGGCGTTGGTAAGGGGGGCATGGCTCGGCGCCGATGAGGGTGATTTTCCCCTCGAACCCGTCGCTCCGCAGCTTCGCCACGCATGACGCCCCCGCCTGCCCGGCTCCGATCACCACCACATGCTGCATCTGCCATCCCCCGATTGATCTGGTCTCAGTCGCGGTCAAAGCCTATATCTGGCCCCAAGACAACCGCAATGACAGGAGAGGCTATCCCATGACGATTTCTCAAGGTTCGACACTGCCGGACGCGAAACTGGTTCAGATGGGCGCCGACGGGCCCGAGCCGGTGCAGATGGCCGACAAGGTCAAAGGCCGCAAAGTGGTGATCTTTGCCGTGCCAGGCGCCTTCACGCCGACTTGCCACTCTGCCCATGTGCCCAGCTTCGTGCGCACCAAGGATCAGTTCGACGCCAAGGGCGTGGATGAGGTGATCTGCATTTCCTGCAACGATCCTTTCGTGATGAAGGCTTGGGGCGAGGCGACCGGCGCAACCGAGGCCGGGATCACCATGCTCGCCGACGCGAGCAGCGCGTTCACCCGCGCCATCGGCATGGAGTTTGACGCCGAAGGCGCCGGGCTGGTGGGCCGGTCCAAACGCTATGCGATGCTGGTCGAGGACGGTAAGGTCACGCTCTGGCAGCCCGAAGAAAGCGCAGGCACCTGCGAGATTTCCGGCGGCGAAGCGCTGCTGGACAATATGTAAAAACACGAACGCCCGGCCAAATTGGCCGGGCGTTTACTGATAGGGGTGCCCCACGAAGGGCCGCAGTCACGAAAGCCTATTCCGCAGCCTGCACAATGGTACGCGTGGGGAAGGGAATATCCACCCCGCCCTCATCCAGCGCCTCTTTGACCTTGCGGGTCATATCGGCCTTGAAGGCAAAGTAATCATCGGCGCTGCACCAGACCCGCACAAGGAAATCTACCGAACTATCGTTGAGGTTGTTCACCTGAATGAAGGGCTCGGGATCCGTATGCGCGCGCTCATCCGACATGATTGTGCTGCGGATGATATCCTCGGCGGTCTTGAGGTTCGCGCCATAGCCCACACCAAAGGTCCACTCCGCCCGGCGCGTCGGGTTGACCGAATAGTTGGTGATCACATTGCCCCAAACCTCAGAGTTCGGCACGATGACCTGCACGTTGCTGAGATCGGCCAGAACCGTGTAGTTCAGGTTGATCTGTTTGATCGTCCCCATCTCTCCCGCGATCACAACGAAATCGCCGATCTTGATCGGGCGGAACAGGATCAGCATGACGCCCGCGGCCACGTTCGACAGGGTGCCTTGCAGGGCCAGACCAATCGCCAGACCCGCGGCACCGATGACTGCCACGACCGAGGTCGTTTTGACCCCGAAAGTGTTGAGCACGAACAGAACAGTGAAGCCCAGCACCACATAGCGCACGATGGAGGCGAGGAATTCGAACAGCATCTCATCGAGATGCTTGTGCCGCTTGCCCAGATTCTCGACCCGGTGTTGCAGCCAACTGGAGATGATCCACCCCAGCAGCAAAATGGCAATCGCGGCGATCACCGATCCCGCCGCGCTGGCCAAGAACTCCAGCGTCAGCAGATCGGCAACTGTCTTGCCCTGCCACAACTCGGTTTCAAACAAATCTTGCATCCGGTCTCTCCGTCAGTCTTTGCCGGCCCCAAAGAGACCATCCATCTTACGCGCCAGCTTCGCATCGAGCGAGCTGAGCCCATCCACGTCATGGGTGATCAACGTTACCTCCACCCGGTTGTAAACGTTGCTCCATTCCGGATGGTGATTCCATTTTTCCGCCCAGATTGCTACCCTTGTCATCCAGCCAATGGCATCCACGAAATCACTGAACTTGAAGGTCTTGTGGATCGCATCCCGGCCTTCCACCATCTCCCAGCCCGTGTTGAACAGCGGCTGAAGCAGGGTCTTGCGGGTTTCGATGCTCAATCTCTCGGTCATTCTTGTTCCTCGATCGTCGTCTTTTTGAAAGGTCCGTAGTCGGTCAGCACGCTGATCTCTTCGTCCACGGCGTCGCGTTCGGCCTGCAGATACTCCCCCACGGCGGCGGCAAAGCCCGGATCGCGCATCCAATGCAGCGACCATGTGGGCGAAGGCAAATAGCCCCGCGCGAGCTTGTGTTCGCCCTGCGCGCCCGCCTCAACGCGGGCAAGCCCATGGGCGATGGCGAAATCCATGGCGCGATAATAGCACAGTTCGAAATGCAAAAAGGGGTGGTGTTCGGTACAGCCCCAGTAGCGGCCAAAGAGCGTCTCGCGCCCGATGAAGTTGAGCGCCCCGGCCACCCAGTGCCCATCACGTTCGGCCAGCACCAATGCGATATCTTCGCGCAGATTTTCCTGCGCATGGTCAAAGAAGTCCCGCGTGAGATAGGGTGAGCCCCATTTCCGCGCGCCGGTGTCTTGGTAGAACTGCCAAAAGGCGTCCCAATGTTCCGGCTCGATCTGGTCGCCGGTGAAGGTATGGATCGTGCCGCCGAAATCCTGCGCCTGCGCGCGTTCCTTGCGAATGTTCTTGCGCTTGCGCGAGGACAGGCTGGCGAGGAACCCGTCGAAATCCGCATAGTCACGGTTGTGCCAATGGAACTGCTGGCTTTTGCGGCTCATCAGGCCAAGCTCTTCGGCACGCGCGACTTCGCCCCCGGTGCAAAAGGTCACATGCAGCGACGACAGCGCGTTGTTGTCGGTCAGCTGCACCGCGCCTTGAACCAGCGCGGCGGTGCCCGCCTCTTCGAACCCGGGCCGCAGCAGAAAACGCCGCCCGGTGGCGGGGGTATGCGGCACCGCGATCTGGAGTTTCGGGTAATAGCGCCCACCCGCGCGCTCATAGGCATGGGCCCAGTTGTGGTCGAAGATATATTCGCCTTGGCTGTGCGATTTGGCATACATCGGCGCGACGGCAATCACTTGGCCCGCGATCCGCGCCACCAGATACTGCGGCTGCCAGCCGGTGCCGGGGCCAACCGAGCCGCTGCGCTCAAGCGCCGAAAGGAAGCGATAGGTGGTGAAAGGGTCGCGCGGACGGCCCCCATCCGCGGCCTCGGGACAGGCGCAGGCGTCCCAATCCTCTTGGCCGATCTGCGCCAATTCCGGCACCACGGTAATCTCGATTTCCTGCGCGTTCATCTGAGCCTTGCCTGCCTTGGGTCCTATGTGTGGCCTCGGCCTCGCAGATCAAGGGCGCGGGCGCGGCAGATAATCCTCAAAGGTCACGTTCTGCGCCACCTTACGCGCGATCTTTTCCTCCGCTTGGCTGCGGATCGTCCAACAGAGCACCGCCGCCCCTTCGGCCTTGAGTTCCGCCACACGCGGGCGGTTCAGGTCGTCGGCCTCATGGCTGATGAAACAAGACCCGCTGTCGGCGTAATCGGGAATCTCGCGCAGCCGGTCGCAGGTCGCGGCGGGCAGCGGCCATTCATCGGGGCGATAGGCACTGGTGGTCAGACCGCGCGGCACCTCGGGCAAAAGCCGGGCCAGCGCGCGCACCGAATGCGGGTTGAAGGACATGACCGCCAGATCACCGCGGTAGCGGCCAAGCGGTTCCGCCGCGGCGGCCTCAAGCGCACCGACATCCGGCCCCATGGCACCGTCCTGATCCTTGAACTCCACCAAGAGCGGCACGCGCCCGGCAACGAGGTCGAGGATTTCTTCAAGCGTCGGAATCCCCTCATCACCGCCCTTCAGCGGGATCGCGGCAAGGGCGCTTGCGTCGCGCAGCCGAACCGCGCCCTGCTCTGCCGTCAGCCGTTCCAACCCGTAATCGTGGAACACCATCGGCTTGCCATCGGCGCTGAGTTGCAGGTCGATCTCGATCCCCAGGCCCGCATCGACAGCCGCGCGCACGGCGGCGCGGCTGTTCTCGGGCCGTCCAGCGGCGAGGTCATGCAGCGCGCGATGCGCCAGCGGAATGTTCAAGAAGGCGGCAGGAAGGGTCATTCGATCTCAAAGATGCCTTCGATTTCGACGGCGACACCCAGCGGCAGCGATGCGGCAGAGACCGCCGAGCGGGCGTGACGGCCCGCATCGCCCAACGCCTCGACCATGAAATCGGAGGCGCCGTTGATCACCTTGGGCTGGTCGGTGAAATCGGCGGTGGAGTTCACGAAACCGGTCAGTTTCACCACACGCTTGAGCCGATCCAGATTGCCATCACAGGCGGCGCGGACCTGCGCCAGAAGGCTCAGCGCACAGCTGCGCGCAGCGGCGGCACCGGCGTCGACATCCATATCGGCGCCCAAACGCCCCGTGATCAACCCATCCGGCCCGTTGGAGATCTGGCCTGAGACATAGACGGTATTGCCGGTGACCACGAAGGGCACATAGTTCGCAGCGGGTGCGGGCGCGTCGGGCAGGGTGATGCCGAGATCGGCAAGGCGGGCGGTCAGGGACATGACGGGCTTCCTTTGGTTGCAATTCTGGGCGGACGCTAACCGCCCGCCGCGCCAAGGGAAAGCCCCTTTGCCACCTGCCCCGCCTCAGCTTTCGCGGAAGGCGCGGGCGAAATAGTCGGCCATCGGTTTCAGCAAATAGGCCATGGGAGAGCGCTCCCCGGTGCGGATGAAAGCCTCAACCGGCATGCCGGGGAGGAGGATGGTGCCTTCCTCCAGCTTATCCGTCTCACCGGGGTTCAGCGCGATCTCGGCCCGGTAATAGCTCTGACCGGTGGCGTCATCCTCGATGGAATCGGCTGAGACCTGAAGGACCTTGCCCACCAGTTCCGGCGTGGTGCGCTGGTTCAGTGCCGAAAGACGCAGGTTCACCTCTTGGCCCACGGCGACCTGATCAATGTGAATGGTCTGCACCTGCGAGGCGATGATTAGCGGACGGTCCTGCGGAACGAGATACATCAGCGGCTCCGCCGCGCGCACGACGGAACGCGGGGTTTGCACCTGCATGCCATAGATCACCCCCGACACCGGCGCGCGGATATCAAGGCGGTCAATCTCCGCCCTGAGCGCGCGGCGCTGCTCGGCCATCTCCAACTCACGATAGCGCAGATCGCGCAGCTGGGTGATCGCCTCTTCCCGCCCGGCGGAGCGCAGTTTGAGCCGTTCGATGTCGATCTCTGTCACCCGCTCTTGTGACTGCGCCTTTTGCGCCGAAAGCTCTCCGATCTGGCCGCGCAGGCGGGCCTGTTCGCGCATGAGGGTCAGCACGGCGGAGGCCTGCGTCAGGCCCCGGTCCAGCAGCGATTGTTGGTTGGCCAACTCCTCTTCGATCAGCTCCAACTGCCGCGAAAGCGCGGCCTCCTGCGCATCGACCCCGCGGATTTGCGCGTTGATCTGCGCCCGGCGTTTGCCCAATTGCTCAAGCTCTTGCGCCACGCTGACGCGGCGCGCGTCAAAGAGGTTGCGCTGCCCGTCCACCAATTCCTGCACGTCAGGGTTCGTCGCCCCGGCTGATAGCAACTCTTCGTCAAAGGTGACCGTCTCGACCTCGTCGCGCTGCGCCTCTAGCCGTCCCCGGCGGGCCATAAGCTCGTAAAGCTGCCCTTCGACAATGGCCAATTGCGAAGTCAACTGCTCCGCATCCAGCCGCAGCAGCACATCCCCGGCGGCGACGCTGTCGCCCTCATCCACGAGGATGTCGGCCACCACGCCGCCGGTCTCATGCTGGACGATCTGCCGGTTGCGGTCGACTTCGATCCGGCCCGAGGCCACGACCGCCCCGGCGATTTGGCTGGTCACCGCCCAAGTGCCGAAACCACCGAAGAGCAGGAGCAGCCCGATGAACCCAAGGATCAGGGGCCGCTTCGCCGACCAGCGCTTGTCGTCACGGGCGTTCATACCACGCCCCCCGAGCGCGCGGGCGCTTTCTGGATCTCGCGGTGGTTTTGCACCATCCCGGCCAGCACCTCATCCTTGGGACCAAAGGCTTTGCGCATGCCGTTATCCAGCACCAGCAGCGTGTCGCATTCCTGAATGGCCGCCGGGCGATGCGCCATGATCAGCACGGACCGCCCGCTGGCCTTCATCTGTCGGATCGCGTGGTTCAGCGCCTGAGAGCCGGTATTGTCGAGGTTCGAGTTCGGCTCATCCAGCACGACGATCACCGGGTCATCATAAAGCGCCCGCGCGAGCCCGATGCGCTGCATCTGCCCGCCCGAAAGCCGCACCTGCCCCGCGCGGATGGGCGTGTCATAGCCTTGCGGGAATTCGAGGATCATCTCATGGGCCGCCGCCATCTTGGCCGCCTTGACCACTTTGGCGTCGTCAGGATCGGGGGAGAGCCGGGCGATATTCTCGGCAATGGTACCGTCGAACAACTGAACGCGCTGCGGCAGATATCCGATATGCCGCCCCAAAGTCTCGCTCCCGTAATGCTCCAGCGCCGCCCCGTCGAGGCGGATAGACCCGCCCGCAGGCGGCCAGACCCCGGTGAGCGTACGGGCCAAGGTCGATTTCCCCGCCCCCGAGGGGCCGATCACGCCAACCGCCTGCCCCGGCTCCACGGTGAAGTTGATCGACTTGAGTGCCGCCTGCTTCTCACCCGGTGCCACGACGGTCAACGCCTTTGCGGCGAGCTTTGCCTTTGGCTGTGGTAGGGCGGTGCGCGCGGGCTCCTCCCCCACCGCACCCAGAAGCTGCGCCAGATTGGCCCAACCGGCCCGGCCCCGCTGCACGACCGGCCATTGGTTCAACGCCAGTTCCACCGGCGCCAGCGCCCGGCCCAAGAGGATCGAGCCTGCGATCATCGCGCCCGGCGTCATCTGGTTTTTCAAGACCAGCCAAGCGCCGAGGCCCAGCATGGCGGATTGCAGAAACAGCCGCAGCGTCTTGGTCATCGCGGTGAAAGTGCCGCCCACGTCGGTCGATTTCACCTGCTGCGCCAGCGCCTGCCCCCGAGCCTGCTGCCAGCGGGTAAAGGCGGCATCGCGCATCCCCATGGCCTGCACCATCTCCGCCTCGACCCTGATCTGGCCCGACATGGCATCCGCCGCCTGCCCCGAGACGCCAGCCCGGGCTTGGCTTTCGCGCGACAGCATTTGGTTGGCCACCGCGATTGCCACCAGCACGGCGGCACCGCCCAAGGCCAGCCAGCCCAACATCGGGTGGAACAGAAAGATCGCGGCAAAGAAGATCGGCGTCCATGGCGCGTCAAAGGCGGCCATCAGCACCGGGGAGGTCATGAGGCGCTGCACAGCTTCGAGATCGGCAAGGCCCGCGTTGGTTTTCACGTCCGGCGCCACGGCGGATTTGCGCACCACCGCGTCGAACACCCGCCGGTCGAGATCGGATTGAAACCGCGCCCCCACCCGCGCCATGATCCGGCCGCGCGTGTAGTCCAAAAGCCCCATCACCGCATAGAGAAAGACGACGAGAACCGAGAGGGCGATCAGCGTTTCCTCTGACCCTGAGCCGAGCACGCGGTCATAGACCTGCAACATATAGAGCGGGCCGGTGAGCATGAGCATATTGGCAAAAAGGCTGAACAGGGCCACCGCCCAATAAAGCCCACGGCTGCGCCTGCGCACGCGACGCAGCTCGGACAGCCCCCTGTTCACCACATCGCTTTGCATCAAACCCCTTCAACGCTGCCCGCCACGCGCGCAGCACCTTCCCGCCTTTGGGGAATTGATACTGAGTTTAACAACCCAATGCTATTGATTTTTCGGCCCGCCGCCGACCGCCTCAGCGGTCAAGGAAGTTCGGCGCGGGCGCGCTGGCCCCGCTGCCGCTGCTGCCGCCGCCAAAGATATCGCGCAGAACCCGGTCGATCACATTGTCCGCGCCGCCGCCTTGGTTGCCACCGCCCTGCGGTTGCGGCTGTGGCTGCGGTTCTGGCTGTGCCTCGCTCAGGTTGCTGGGCGGGGCGGGCGCCTGCATCGGCAACTCCTTGAGGGGCATTCCCTCATGCACGCGGCTCATGGTTTCGCGCCAAATCTCTGCGGGCAGGCCACCGCCCGTGACCCCGGTGAGCGGCGTGTTGTCGTCATAGCCCATCCAGACCCCGGCCACATAATCCGCCGAGAATCCCACAAACCAAGCATCCTTATTGGCCGAGGTGGTGCCGGTCTTGCCCGCGAGTTGCCGCCCGCCAAACTTGGCGCGCTGGCCGGTCCCTTCGGAGATCACCTTCTCCATCATATAGACCAACTGGCGCGCGGCATCTTCTTGGATCACACGTTCGTTGATGCCGCCGCCGGTGCCCATCAGCGGCTCCGTCTCGCCCAGAAGGCGCAGGTCCACCAACCCATAGGGCGTCACCGATGAGCCGCCGTTGAGGATACCGGCATAGGCGCCGGTCATTTCAAGCAGGGTGCTCTCCGATGCGCCAAGCGCCAGCGCCGGACCAGCGGCCAGATCGCTTTTGATGCCGAACTGGGTGGCGACCGAACTCACCGTTTCGCGGCCCACGCTTTCCGAGACTTTCACCGCCGGAATGTTCAGCGAGCTTTTCAGCGCCTCGGTCAGGGTCACCGGCCCCTTGAAACTCTTGGTGTAGTTCTTGGGGCACCATTGACCCGAGCCGGGAATGTTCAGGCAGTAGGGCTCATCCACGATGATGTCATCGGGCGAATAGCCCAGATCGAGCGCCGCGGCATAAATGAAGGGTTTGAAGGCCGAGCCGGTCTGCCGCATCGCCTGCGTGGCGCGATTGAAGGCGCCCGCGACCTTGGTCTTGCGACCGCCCACAAGCGCACGCACCGCGCCATCGGAGGACATCACCACGATCGCCGCCTGCGCCTTGGAGCCTGCGCGGACCTTATTCTCAAACACCCATTTCAAACCTTCCTCGGCCGCGCGTTGGATGCGCTGATCAAGGGTGGTCTTGATGATCACGTCTTCGGTGGTGTTGCGGGTAAAGAATTCCGGCCCCGAGGACATGACCCAATCGGCGAAATAACCGCCCGCCTCGGCCTCTGCCGCCTCGGACAGTTGCGCGGGGTTGGCGATGGCCTCATCAGCCTCGGCGGCAGAGAGATAGCCCTGCTCTTCCATCAGGCGGATCACCGTGGCGGCGCGGCTTTGCGACCGGTCCAGATTGTTGGTGGGCGAGAGCGTCGTGGGCGCGGTCAAAAGACCGGCCAGCATCGCGCCTTCGGCGGGCGAGAGGGCCGCTGCGGGCTTGCCAAAGAACCGCTGCGCCGCGGCCTCTGCCCCAAAGGCACCGCCGCCCATATAGGCGCGGTTAAGGTAGATCGAGAGGATGTCGTTCTTGGTGTATTTCAACTCCATCGCGATGGCAAAGAGCGCTTCCTTGGCCTTGCGACCCAAGGACGAACGACGGCATTCCGCCTCATATTCCTTTTCCGTCATGCCGCTGCTGGGGTCATAGGGCTCGCCCAGACAGAGCAGTTTGGCTGTCTGCTGGGTGATGGTCGAGCCGCCGTGGCCGGAAAGCGGCCCGCGCCCCTCGCTCAGGTTAATGCGCACGGCCGAGGCGATGCCCCGCGGGCTGACACCCAGATGGCGATAGAATCGCTTGTCCTCGGTGGCGATGACCGCGTTTCTCAGATGTCTGGAGACCGATTCCGCTGAAACCACGCCGCCGAACTGGTCGCCGCGCCAAGCAAAGACCTCTCCCTCTCGGTCGAGCATAGTGACAGACCCGCGCGCGCGGCCATCCAGCAGCGTTTCGAGCGGCGGGATCGTGGTGTAGATATAGCCAACGGCCAAGGCAAGCACGAGGAAGATCACAAGGCTCACCCGCCATGTGATGGTCCAGATCAGCCGCCAAATCCAACGGGCCACCCCCGCGAAAAAGCCGAGGATACCGCCGCGCCGTGGGCGTTTGGGACGGGCGGCTTTGCGGCGGGCGGGCGCGGCCTTGCGCGTGGCCGGTTTGCCCCGCGCTGCGGTCTTGGCCTTGGGTTTGGCCTTACCGGGATACCGCTTGTCGGCCACCAAAGGGCGTTTGCGCTTGTTCTTGTCGGTCATAATATCGCCTGCTCGGCCCTATTTTTCGCCACTTTAGCCTGACTGCAGCGGTTTGTTTAGCGCTGCAAGGTCCAATCGGCGTCAAATGTCTGATTAATTTATAGGCAGATTCCAGCCTGCGCCCGCTTTTTAGGCGGCACTGCCACGCAATGGCGCAAATATGGCAGGCAAACCTGTCCAAGAGCGCCCGATATCCGGTTTTCTCATGCTGCACGGGCAGCCGCCCGCTTCGGTAAGCACGCATTCGGACCCGCAGACAGGAAACGACCATATGAAACCCATCTTAATACTTCCCCTCGCAGCGGCGGTCAGCGCCCTGCCCGGGCTGGCGCTGGCACAGGACGCGGAATACGCGACGCTGGCGGATACGACCTTCATCTTCAACACCCTGCTTTTCCTGATCGGCGGCTTCCTCGTCTTCTGGATGGCGGCGGGTTTCGCCATGTTGGAAGCGGGGCTGGTGCGTTCCAAGAACGTCACCACGCAGCTGACCAAGAACATGGGCCTTTTTGCGCTTGCCGCGGTCATGTATTGGCTGGTGGGCTACAACATCATGTATCCCGGTGACGGCAATTGGATCATGGAAGGCGTCTTTGGCACCTTCGCGACCAAGGACATCAAAACCGAGATCGACGCGGGCGGCTACTCCAACGCCTCCGACTTCTTCTTTCAGCTGATGTTCTGCGCCACCACCGCCTCCATCGTGTCGGGTGCGCTGGCCGAGCGGATCAAGCTGTGGCCCTTCCTGATCTTCGTGGTCGTGCTGACCGGCTTCATCTACCCGATCGAAGCGTCCTGGCAGTGGGGCGGCGGTTTCCTTTCCGCTATGGGCTTCAGCGACTTCGCCGGCTCGACCCTCGTGCACGCCGCAGGTGGTTTCGCCGCCCTCGCCGGGGCCATCGTTCTGGGGCCGCGTTTGGGTAAATACGGCAAGGATGGCCGCGTTGTGCCGATGCCGGGTTCCAACCTTGCCCTCGCCACTTTGGGCACGTTCATCCTGTGGATGGGCTGGTTCGGCTTTAACGGTGCGTCGCAGCTTGCCATGGGCACCATCGAAGACGTGGACGCCGTGGCGCAGATCTTTGCCAACACCAACATGGCCGCTGCCGCCGGTGCCGTTGCCGCGCTGATCCTGACGCAGGTGATGTACAAGAAAGTCGACCTGACCATGGTGCTGAACGGCGCGCTGGCCGGTCTCGTCTCGATCACCGCAGGGCCGCTTGACCCGACGCTGTTTGGGGCGCTTTGGATCGGTGCCGTGGGTGGTGTCATCGTGGTGCTGACCGTGCCGATGCTCGACAAGTTCAAGATCGACGATGTGGTCGGCGCGATCCCGGTTCACTTGATCGCCGGTTTCTGGGGCACGCTGGTCGTGCCGGTCTATACCGAAGGCACATCATTCGTCACACAGATCATCGGCTTCGCCGCGGTTGGCCTCTTTGTCTTCATCGTCAGCTTCGTCGTCTGGCTGATCCTGAAAGCCGCCGGTGGCATCCGCGTCAGCGAAGAGGCCGAGATCACCGGTCTGGACATGTCCGAACTGGGCATGGAAGCCTACCCCGAGTTCGCCAAGGGCTAAGCCCCGGCGACATCGCCAAACAATCGACCGCCCGGCCAGCAATGGCCGGGCGGTTTGCGTTAGGCCACTAGGGGTAAAGAAATCGTAAAGGTCGTGCCGACACCCGGCGCGCTGACATAGCGGATGCTGCCGCCGTGCCGGTCCAGAATCTGCCGGGTGATATGCATTCCCAGACCGCTGCCATAGGCGACCTTGGTGTCCGAGCCGTCGACCTGCGAAAAGGGCGCAAAGACCTGCTCTTCCGCGCCCGGGGGGATGCCACAGCCACTGTCGCTGACCTGCACATGCGCCATGCCTTCGGACTGCTGAAGGCTGACCTCCACCTGCCCGCCCGGGGCAGAGAATTTCACCGCGTTCGACAGCACATTTCCAAAGACCTGCCCCAACCGCTCTGCATCGGCTTGGACCGTCAGCACCGTCTCGGGCATCTCGCAGCGGAAGCGGATATCCTTCTCCGGTTGCAGGCTCTCCGCCCGCGCCACAGCCTTTTGCACCAACGGGGCGAGAGCGGCAGGTTGCAGGTCGATGCTGAACTCCGCACTGCTGAGGCTTTGGGTGTCGATCAGATCATTGACCAAGGTCGTCAGCGTCTCGGAGCCACCTGCGGCCTTTGCAAGCAAACGCGCCTTTTGGGCATCGCTCACCTTGGCCCCGCCCTGCAACAACAGGCCAAGCGCGCCGTTGATGACCGTCAGCGGGGTGCGCAGTTCATGGCTGACCGTGGCGAGGAACTGCGCCTGCATCTGCTCGGCGGCGATGGCCTTTTCAGCGGCGATCTTTTGCACGGTCACATCCAAAAGTGCCACAGCCCAGCCCACCTGTTTCTGCCCCGCCCCCAGGGAAATCGCATGGGCGCGCACGGCGAAATGGCGGTGGCCCAATTGGATATCGGTCACGTCGGGCAGGCTGCCATGGGCCGCGAGATAGCGGATGATCGGCCCCAACTCCCCAAAGGCGCTCAGCGGTGCCTCGGGGTCGGCCTCCCGACGCAAGAGGTCGGCGGCGGCTGGATTGGTCTCGATCGCAGCGCCGCTCGGGTCGACCACGAAAACCGGATCGGTGCTGTTGTAGAACAACAGCTCTCGCGCGATTGCGTTCACGTCGATCCAGCGGTTATCGGCCACCAGCTAGACCACCAGCGTCAGCGAAAGCGCGAATGAGAAAGGCGCCGGATCGGTATTGAACAGGGTGATGCCGCCCAAGATATAGGCCAGATTGGCCACCATGGGGATCAGCGTCGCGGCGAAAAGCTTGAGGAAAAAGCTGCGCACCGCCGGGTTGGCCGAACGCACCGCCCGCCCCGCCACGACCGCCGCCGCCATGATGACCATGTAAAGATAGGTGATCGCGATGAAGAACAACGGCCCGTGGTCGGATTGGACATAGGCCCCCTCTGCGCGCAGCAACCACTTGGTGTCCGGGCCATAGAATGTCTCATGCCAACCGCTCGTCACCGCGGCGAGGGTGATCAGCGCAGGCGCAAGCCCCGCGCAAAGCGGCACGAGCCACCGCGGCACCTTGGCCCCGAGCGCATATTCATAGAGGAAGAAAGCCCAGAAGGTCGGCAGCAGCACAAAGCCGATCCACGCCCATCGGCTGACCCCAAAGGCGCAGGCGGCAGAGGGGGCGGAAAGTTCGACCCCGACCGACAAAAGCCAGAAATCCATGGCCAGAATGGCCAGCAAAAACCAATGTTTACCGGGCAGGCTGCTGTGCCCGCGCACCCAATAGCCCAACACGGTGACAAGCGTGGCTGTCACGATCACCAGCTCTACCGCTGGCAAGCTCACATCCAAGCGGATGCACTGTAATAATGATTCTAAAATTGGCCCGACCCTGAGTTTCCACTCAAGCTATCCAAACATGCCATTTCGACCAAGTTTTGATTAAAACGGGCCAGAATAGAGGCATAGGGCGATTGTTCCGCAAGAATCGAAGGCTGACCGGGCCGCGACATGCGCGGCCCGCTGCGCAGTTAGATACCGACGTCGATGATCGCACGGGCGAGGATCGGCACGCTGTTTTGGTTCAGCCCGGCAATGTTCATACGGCTGTCGCCGACCATATAGATGCCATGTTTCTCACGCAGCGCGTCGACCTTATCCGGCGTGGTGCCAAGGCGCGAGAACATGCCCCGGTGCTGGGCGAGGAAGCCAAAGCGGTCCGATCCGGAAAGTTTCTGTAACTCACCCGCCAGCTGCTCACGCAGCCCCAGCATGGCGTTGCGGACATCCTCAAGCTCGGCCATCCAATCGGCCTTGAGCTCGTCATCGGTCAGGATGGTCGACACGATCCGCGCGCCGTGATCGGGCGGGAAGCTGTAGTTCTGGCGGTTGAGGAAGGCCAAAGTGGCTTGGTTCAGCCCCTGCGCCGCCTCGGCAGCCACCAGCATCAGAATGCCGGTCCGTTCGCGGTAGATGCCGAAGTTCTTAGAGCAGCTTGCCGCGATCAGGCATTCCGGCACCGAGGCGGCCACTTTGCGCGTCGCAGCGGCGTCCGCTTCCAACCCGTCGCCGAAGCCCTGATAGGCGATGTCGATCATCGGCACGGCACCGGTGCTTTGCAGCACTTCGATCACCGCGTCCCACTCCGCGCTGTTGAGGTTCGCGCCCGTGGGGTTATGGCAGCAGCCGTGCAGCAGGACCACATCGCCTTTCTTGGCGGTCTTGAGGTCTTCGATCATGCCATCGAAGTTCACGCCGCCGGTCGCGCTGTCGAAATAGCGGTAGTTAACCACTTCCATGCCCAGATAGGACAGGATCGACAGGTGGTTCGGCCATGTCGGGTCAGAAACGAAAACGCGCGCTTCGGGGTTGGCCATACGCACCAGTTCAAAGGCCTGACGCACGGCACCGGTGCCACCGGGGGTGGCGGCGGCGGCAATCGCGCCGCGCGGCACGGCATCGCCCAGAACCAGCGCGGCCATCGCATTGGTATAGGTCGGATCACCTGCAAGACCGGTGTAGACCTTGGTGTCTTGGTTTTCCCAGATGCGCTGCTCGGCGGCTTTGACGGCGCGCATCACCGGGGTGTTGCCGCTGGCGTCTTTGTAGACACCGACGCCGAGGTCGATCTTCGTGTCGCGCGGGTCTTCGCGGTAGGCCTGTACAAGGGCGAGGATCTTATCGGCGGGTTGCGCCTTGAGCGTCTCGAACATGGGGTTCTCCGGTTGGAAGGTAACGGTAAAGGATTAAGCCGCGCCGGTGGCCACGGGCACGGTGGGGAACATGCCCCATTCCGCCCAAGAGCCATCGTAGAGCGACCATTTGCGGTGGCCCAGCCGCTCCAGCGCCAGCGCCAGCACGGCGGCGGTGATGCCCGACCCGCAGGAGGTGATGACAGGTTTCGACAGGTCCACGCCCGCCGCCTCGAAAATGGCGCGGGTCTCTTCGGGGGTCTTCATCGTTTTGTCGTCGTTGAGCAATTCGGTGAAGGGCACGTTACGCGCGCCGGGAATATGGCCTGCGCGCAGCCCCTCGCGCGGTTCAGGCGCATCGCCGCGGAAACGTGCTGCGGCGCGGGCGTCCACGATCTGCGGATCGCCGAGTTTGGAGGCATGGGCCACCTGTGTCACATCGCGCACCAATTGGTTCTGGAAACGCACGGTCATATGGCGGTCGCGCGGCACGGGGGGCATGTCTTCGGTCTCGCGCCCCTCGGCCTGCCATTTCGGCAACCCGCCATCCAGCACGGCGACATTCTCTTGCCCCATCAGGCGGAACAGCCACCAGACCCGGGCCGCCGACATCAGCCCCGCGCCGTCATAGACCACCACCTGATGCCCGTCACCCACACCCATGGCGCGCAGCCGCGACATGAATTTCTCGATCGGTGGGGCCATATGCGGCAGGTCCGAGCGCGCGTCCGAGATATCGTCGATGTCGAAAAAGCGCGCGCCGGGGATGTGCGCGGCGTCATACTCCGCCTTCGGATCACGCCCGGCGTCGGGCAGATACCACGAGGCATCAAGGATGCGCAGGTCCGGGTCTTTCAGATGCTGAGCCAACCAATCGGTTGAAACCAATGTCTTGGGATCGTCGGCCATGGGAGCCTCCTTCGTCGCGGGCGTTGCCCATGCCTATAACCGGCAGGGGATGCTGGCAAGTGGAAGGGGGCGGTGAGGGGCGTTGCCTGCCCCTGGGTTGGCGATGCTATGGGGTATTCATGCCACTTTATAGTTCAGGTTTGATGTGTGCTCGCGAAGGAGCACCCAGCCTCACCAAATCGCCTACCCCGGGGTGGGGCAGGCGATGGCCCGGCGCCTGCGGCTTGTCCCGGGCCTACGTGGCAGCCTTACCCGTGATCCTTCAACAACCGCTGCTTCTGCCGCGACCAATCACGTTTCGCCGCCGTCTCGCGCTTGTCGTGCAGCTTCTTACCCTTAGCCACACCGATCTTGATCTTCGCCATGCCGCGATGGTTGAAATACATCACCAAGGGCACCAGCGTCATGCCCTTGCGCTGCGTCGCGTTCCACAGATCGGCCAATTGCTTGCGGCTGACCAGCAGTTTGCGCCGGCGCCGTTCTTCATGCTGAAAGGTCTTGGCCTGCTTGTAGGGCGCCACATAGGAGTTCACCAACCACAGTTCGCCATCCTCCACGGCGGCGTAGCTCTCGGCGATATTCGCCCCGCCTTCGCGCAGGGATTTCACCTCGGAGCCTTCAAGGATGATGCCGCATTCGATATCTTCTTCGATCGCGTAATCAAACCGCGCGCGGCGGTTTTCGGCGATCACCTTGTAATTCGGATCGGATTTGGAACTGGATTTGACCTGTGACATGCCAAAGCATGTAGAGCGCCCCCCGCCCCGGTGCAAGATGCTGCCGCTCAGTCACCGAGTTTGGCGTGCACCTCATCCAGATCGATCTCCCCCAGGGGTTGCTTATTGCCGGGGTTGTCGAAGTCATATTTGAACAGATCGAAGTCGCGTTTGTAGATCTCGCGCATCAGATGCATCGACAGATCGTCAAAGTAATCCTCGACCGGATGCGCCCGCTTGGGCCCATGGCCCTCGCTCTCATTAAAGCGCGGGATCGCCGCCAGATCGACGGGGTGCGGCGTGTCCACGGCATCGAGCACCTGTTGCATCCCATCGTTGAACCGCTCGGTCCAGAAGATCTGGTCGTAGGTGCCGCCGTTGACGATAAAGGTGCTGACATGGCCCGAGACCGCCGACCAGTGAATGTCCGGGTCCATTGGCCGCCGCCAACGAATGGTATCGCGGGCGAACAGCAGGAACCGCCGGAAGCTCGCGATCTGGTCGAACTCCTGCTTGCCGTCCTCACCGCCCACGTCGATCCCATATTTCTGCACCAGCAGCGGCACCAGATTGCCGCGATAGCGCCGCCCGTTGCGCTGAATGCCGCAAATCTTGTCAAAGAAAGACGACAGAATCCGCGTGTAAGGGTTGCGCACACAGGTAAAGGCATAGGACTTGCGCGCCGTCACGTTCTCGGTGATCGGCCCCTGCGACCCATCCAAAGCCCATTTATGAATCCCCGACTTGGCATCATGGATGTCGCCGTCAAAGAATTCGCCCTGATCGGAATAATACATGATCTGGCCGATGGTCGAACAGGCGCATTTCGGCACCACGCGGTACACCATGCTCTCACTTTCCGTCATCCATGTTCCGGGAAAACCCATGCGCGTCCTGCCTCCTGCTGGCGCTGGCTGTTTTAAGCAACAGTCAGACCTCGGTGCAAAAAAGCAAAGAAATGCTGTTTATTCAATCGGTCTTCAGGATTAACTAGGAAGGTGATCCACGACAAAAGGCCGATGCAAGCGGGCCGCGACAAGGACATTCGGTATCCTGCATGGCGAAAATTGCCTATATCCTGCTGTGCCACAAGGATCCGGAGGCCATTATCCGGCAAGCCGAGCGGCTGACCGCGGTGGGCGATTACATGGCGATCCATTTCGACGCCTCCGCAAGCGCCGAAGACTACGCCCAGATCACCGCGGCCCTGCGCGACAACCCCAATGTCACCTTCCCGCGCAAACGCATCCGCTGCGGCTGGGGCGAATGGTCACTGGTGCAAGCCACGCTCGACACGCTCACCGCCGCGATAGAAGCCTTCCCGCGCGCCACGCATTTCTACCTGCTGTCGGGCGATTGCATGGCGATCAAATCCGCCGAATACGCGCATCGGTTCCTTGATGAGACTGACGCAGATTTCATCGAAAGCGTGGATTACTTCGAAAGCGATTGGATCAAGACCGGCTGGAAAGAAGAGCGGCTGATCTATCGCCATTGGTTCAACGAACGCACGCAGCGCAAACGCTTCTATGCAATGTTCGAGGCGCAAAAGCGTCTCGGCCTGACCCGCAAGATCCCTGCCGACCTTCAGGTGCAAATCGGCAGCCAGTGGTGGTGCCTGCGCCGCCGCACCGTGGAGGCACTTATGGCATTCAGCCACGAGCGCCCCGATGTCATCCGCTTTTTTCGCAGCACTTGGATCCCAGATGAGACCTTTTTTCAAACCCTCGTGCGCCACCTCGTCCCCGAAGGTGAAATCGCCAACCGCAGCCTGACCTTTCTGCTGTTTTCCGACTACGGCATGCCGGTCACCTTCTACAATGACCACTATGACCTGCTGCTCGGCCAGAACCACCTCTTCGCCCGCAAAATCAGCCCCGAGGCACTGGACCTCAAACGCCGCCTCGGCCTGCTCTATGCCGCCCAAGGGGTGCCTTTCCAGAGCAGCGACGAAGGCCGCAACCTGTTCGAATTCCTCACCGCGCGGGGCCGCATTGGCCGCCGCTTCGCCCCCCGCTTTTGGGAGAGGGAATCCAGCCTTGGCCGCGAACGTGAACTGCTGATCATCATCGCCAAGAAATGGCATGTGGCAAAACGGCTCGTCGGACGGATACGCCAGCAAACCGGCCTCCCAGCGGTGGATTTCCTCTTCAACGAAGAAGACACCCCCCTGCCCGATCTCGGCGGCATTCAAAACACGCTGGAAAAACGCACCCGCCACCGCCGCGCCCTGATGCGGATGCTCTACGACTACTACGACAGCACGCGGCTGATCGTCTGCATCGACACGTCGAACCTCGACCTGCTCCGCGATTTTGCCTCGGACCGCGCGCAGGTGCGCATGCTCGAAGTCGAATGCAAACTGACCGACGCCTATCTCAGCGGCCACGCCCGGCGCATCGGCCTGAGCGGCGCGCAAACATCGCAAGAAAACCTGTCCCGCCTGCTCCCCACGATCCGCGGGAACATGCTGCATGAGGTCGACCAAATCCGCGACGCCCAATTCGCAAACTACAGCCGCCTCTCCGAATACGCCGACCCCGAAACCAACGCCGCGGCCCTCGCCCATTTCCTTAAGGTGACCCAAGACGAGGCCCGCGCGATCGTCCAGCCCGCAGGCCTCTTCGCAGATTAGCGCCGCCCGCCCCTACCGTTCGGAACAGCCCCCCGTCCCAAGCGTTGAACCAAGACCGCCGTTTCGCGGCCCGACGCACCACAACGCAAGAGGTTTTCCATGACACATAAGTTCACCGCCCTCGCCACATCGCTCCTGCTCGCCCCCGCAGCCCTCTTCGCGCAAGAGACCGCCCCCGAGGCTGAGCGCATCAGCATGTCCCAAGCCATCAAATCCGCGCAAAGCAGCATCGATGGCGGCGTTCTGGAAGCCGAGATCGAAACCGAAGGCGACGCGCTGGTCTATGAGATCGACCTCGTCCGCGGCGAATCTGTGTACGAAGTCACCGTCAATGCCGCCACCGGCGATGTGATGAAGCAATCCGAAGAGCAACTCACCAGCTTCCTCAGCGGCCTCTTCCAAGAGGACGAATTGCGCGCCGCTGGCACGGCCCGCGATGTGCTGATGACCGCGCTGACCGAGCTGGAAAGCCAAGACGGCACACGGATCGAGGAAGTCTCGCTCGACGATGAAGATGACCGCATGGTCTATGAAGTCGAACTGACCGACGCCACCGGCGAACGCGAACTGCTGATCGACGCCACCACCGGCGAAATCACTCCCGACGGCTAACCCCAGCCAAAGGTGCGGCCGCCTCTACCGGCCGCACCCCCCTATCTTCATCCTTTCTCAAATACCCTGCACAACACCGCCCCCAAACGCCCCCCAACGTTTGACGCCCCGACCTAACCCCGCCCGCCCGAGATCAGATCCACCGGATCGATCCCGCGCTTCTCCGCACTGGCACGCACCGCCTCGCGCAGGGCCGCGCTCCGTTCCAGCAGGCGGCGGAACCGGTCCTCGTCCAGAACCAAAAGCGTGGTCGGCGCGATGGCGCGCACATCCACCCGGCGGACGCGGTTCGTCAGGATGGCCATCTGGCCGAACATCTCCCCCCGCCCCAAACGCCAAGTCTGACCCGCGCTTTCCAATTCGACAGCACCTGAGGCGATGAAAAACACGCTGCGCGCGGGGCTTTCCTTGCGCAAAACCACGTCGCCGATATCGACATAGCGTGTCTTGAGCGCCCGGCTCAGCCGCTTGAGCGCGCCCTCCTCCAGATCCGCAAACAGCGGAAACTGCTCGATGAAAGCGCCCCGCCGCACGGCAAGGTCAAGGCCCGGACGCCCCTCTGCCGCGGTACGCCGGGTCGCCAGTTCCTGCATCAAGGCGGTATAGACCTCGGCCCCAAAAAGACCGTCTTCGCGCATCAATGTATATTCGCGCTCTTCCAAACGCAGCGCCGTGCGGCGGATGAAACGCCGTTCCAACTCCTCGGCGTAGCCGGGATACTGCAAGCGCAGCCCCTCCAGCGCGGTTTCAATCCCTTCGATGCGGCGCGCCAGAAGGTCGTGCAGCAATTCCGCCACCCGCCGCCCGTGGATCCGGCGAATGCGGCCATCGATAAAAGTGCCCAGATCCCGCAGGATCAGCCGTTGCGACAGCAGCATTTCAAAGCGGTCCGCCGTCATCCGCGCCAGCGGCCCCGACACGCCGTAGCGCCCATGCAGCACTGCCGCCGCGCGAAAAGTGCGCCCATAGGCCACGCTGCGCCGGGCCGCGCGTTGATAGCCGCTGCGCCCTTGGGTTCGCGCCCCTTCGATCAGCCGGTCCGCATCCGAGAGCACCAGATCGGCCATCCGGGCCGAGATCGTCCGCTCCCGCACCCGTGCAAGGATCGTGTCACGCTCATGCCCCGCCAGCGCGATCAGCCCAAGCGCGATGCGGTCGCGGTCGAGGATATCGGTCGCCTCCTCCGCGGTCTTGACCGCTGTTTCAAGCCGTTCGCCAAACCGTTTCGCCTCGGAGCGCACGATGTCGCGGTTCAGATCGTAATTCTCTGTCGTTTGGGCCACGTCCTCGCGCACGGTCTGCAAGGCCACGGCGATGACCTGCCGCGACAGCGCGTGATCGATGGGCGAGAGTTGATCGAGCCCCAACCGCCCGATGATCCAACGCAGCGTCGTACCCTGGGCCAGCAGGGTGAAGAGCGTGAAGCCGGTGGCCAAGATACCCACGATCCGCTGAATGTCGTCCGGCACGCGCACGCTTTCCGTCACCGCCAGCGCCAGCGCCAATGTGACCGCTCCGCGCAAGCCGCCCCAGAGGATCGCCACCCGATAGGGCCGCTCGACCGCAGGCGAAAGCTTCGCCGCCGTCAACAGGGGCAGCAGGCCGAAAAGGATCACCGCGCGGGCGAAAATGGCAGCCACCACGACCACGGCGATGAGAAAGAAATCCTCCAGCCGGACTTCCTCAAGCAGCCGCGGGATCAGCAGAGCAGCGAGGATAAAGATCAGCGCCCCGGCCCAATGGGCCAACACGTCCCAAAGCTCGCGCAGGTTGGTCAGCGCCTGTGGCGGCAGCCGCCCCGGCGCGGTGAGGTTCAGCGTCAACCCCGCCGCCACCACGGCGATCACCCCCGAAGCGCCGACGCTTTGCTCGGCCACGATATAGGCCAGATAGGGCAACGCGACCGAGATCGACTGCTGCGCCAATTCATGCCGCGCAAACAGCGCCATGACCCAAACCGCGATCCGCGCGCCCAGCCAGCCCACCAGCGCCCCGCCTGCGATCAGCATCGGGAATTGCGCAAGCGCACTGCCCAGTTCCGGGTCGGGAATGCCTAGCATGACATAGCCCATGAACAGACCGAAAAGCGCGATGGCCGCGGCATCGTTCAGCAGGCTTTCGCCCTCAATGATCCGCGCCAGCCGCCGCGGGGCCGAGATCGACCGAAAGATCGAGACCACCGCCGATGGGTCCGTGGTCGAGACGATGGCCCCGATCAGCAGACAGGCCGCCAGCGGGATCGCACTGACCCAGAACAGTGCGTAGCCGATGCTGACCGTCGCCACCACCACGGCCACGACCGCCAGCACCAGAATGGGCACCCAGTCGTCGACCATGCGGCGCAGGTTCATCCCCAATGTCGCCTGAAACAACAGCGTCGGCAGGAAGACGTATAGAAAGACGTTCGACCGGATCGGCAGCCCCAGAATGGCCGCCGCCACCGGGTTCAGCGCATCCGTCAGATCGGTCCGCAAGAAAAAGGTCGCCGAGACCCCGATCAGGATGCCCAGCACCGCAAGGATCACGCTATAGGGCAATTGCAACCGCGCCGCCAAAGGTTCGGCCAAGCCGATAACGACAAAGAGCGACGCAATGACCGTGGTGACGAGGATGATGTCCATATAGGATGGAATACCAGAATTTAGCTGAATGCGGGGCGCTTCTTGCCCCGGTCAGCGCCTGCAGTTCGTGGTGAGGTTACTTGCGCGCGCGACGTTCGGCGCGCCAGCGGGCAAAACGGCCCCGCCGCGCGGCGATGTCATCCTCGATCGCCTCGATCTTGGGGTCCAGCCGCGCCCGGCGGAACCGCCGCCAGCGCACCCAGATCGCATAGAAGAGTGCCGCGGCGAGGGTCAGCACGATGATGGTCACGAAAGGGATGCCCTTGCCCGCCTCCGGCCCCTCGACCGGGCGGAGCGAGATGGCATTGGGGTAGATCGACAACAGCTCACTGCGCCAGCCATAGTGTTTCAGCGCATAATACTGTGGCGCGCCGGTGGTGCTGCGGGCATCCGCCGCCTCGGCCTGAAGGTTGGCGGTGTCGAACTTGAAATAGGGCGGCCAGCCCCAGCCGGTGTCTTCGTTGCGGTAGACCATGACATCGCCCTTGGCGCGCCGGGTCTGGATGAAAAAGACATCGCGGTTGACCGCCTGCCCCGCGCTATCAGTCGATGAGCCGGACCAGAAGATCGAGTTGTTGCCGAAGTCGATCCGCTTTTCATAGGTGTCCGTAACGCGGACGATATCGGTCTGCGGCAGGGTATAGTGGAAGAACGCCCCCACCAGCACCCAGACGGTCACCCAGAACACCCATTTAACGATTCTCATCTTCGGCCCTTTCCATTAGGTCGCGCGGCCGGACAGGGCCTTTGCCCTTCTGACATAGTGTTTCCGCGGCACTGCGGCAAATGCCTTACGCGCAATAAGGCGGGACATTTGCCGCAGAATGCGGACCTTAGCTGCCCAGCAGCGCTTTGGTCAGGTCGCTGTCCGGCTCTGACAGCGGATCGATCACGTCGAAATGGTGTTTGCCCTCGGCCACCACATGTTTCGCGCCCCAACTGCGGGCGAAATTCTCGGCCTGCTCGAGGAAGACGGGCCGCTCCGCCGCGCCGACCCAAACGGTCACATCCACGCCGTGGGGCGGGGTCATCTTGATCGGGCTTTCCGCGGCGGCTTCGGCCTCATCCAGCCGCAGGGTGTCGTTCATCTCGGTTTGCAGCAAGGGCGCCAGATCAGCCACGGGGGAGATCGGCACGATCCGCGTGATCCGGTCGCGCACCTCGGCCCCCAACAGCAGCGGGTCGGTCATGCGGGCCACCAAATGCCCGCCCGCCGAATGGCCCGACAGCACGATGGTGCCCTGCGTGCGGTTCGACACTTCGGTCAGCGCCGCGGCGATCTGGGTGGAAATCTCGGAAATGCGCACAGCGGGGCAGAGGTCATAGGACGGCACCGCCACGGCATAGCCCCGCGCCAAAGGACCGGCGGCCAGATGCGACCAATAGCTTTTGTCGAAAGCCTTCCAATAGCCGCCATGCACGAAGACCGCCGTGCCGCGCGACACGCCCTCGGGCTGGAAGAAGTCGAACTTTTGACGGTCCGAAGGGCCATAGCGCACGTTAAGCTGCGCCCGCGCCCCCAATGACGCGCGGAATGCTTCTGCCTCCTTTTCCCAGCGGGGCGGAAAGCCGTCGGCCCCGTCGATATAGGCAGCGTTTGCATAGGCGTCATCTAGCATCATTTGGGTCTCCCACCCCGGATTTGATCAAACTTAACTGGACAATCATACTCGTTGTTGCTTTGGAGGCTATAGAGAATAGCGGAGAGATGACATGACTGATGCTAAGACGGATCTGAAATCACTGCTGAAAGACCCCAGCCTGCTTGAAACCCGCGCCTATATCGGCGGCCAATGGGTCGAAGGCGACGACGGTACATTTGACGTGACCAATCCCGCGCGGGGCGATGTCATCGCACAGGTCGCCGACCTCAGCCGCGCGCAGGTCGCGGGCGCGATTGCCCAAGCCGAGAAGGCGCAGAAAGACTGGGCCGCTTGGACCGGCAAGGAACGCGCCGCCGTGCTGCGCAAATGGTTCGACCTGATGATGGAGAACCAAGACGATTTGGGCACCATCCTCACCGCCGAACAGGGCAAGCCGCTGGCCGAAGCCAAGGGCGAGATCGCCTATGGCGCGTCCTTCATCGAATTCTTTGGCGAAGAGGCCAAGCGCGTCTACGGTGAGATGATCCCCGGCCACCAGCGTGACAAACGCATCATGGTGATGAAGCAGCCCATTGGCGTCGCGGCCTCGATCACCCCGTGGAACTTCCCCAACGCGATGATCACCCGCAAGGCGGCCCCGGCGCTGGCGGCGGGCTGTTCCTTTGTGGCGCGTCCGGCGGCGGAGACGCCGCTCTCGGCCATCGTCATGGGCGTGCTCGCGGAACGCGCAGGGATCCCGGCGGGCGTGTTCAACGTGGTGCCATCCTCCTCCTCCTCGGCCGTGGGCAAGGAGTTCTGCGAGAACCCCGCCGTGCGCAAGCTGACGTTCACCGGCTCCACGGAAGTCGGGCGCATCCTGCTGAAACAGGCCGCCGATCAGGTGATGAAATGTTCGATGGAACTGGGCGGCAACGCGCCCTTCATCGTCTTCGACGACGCCGATCTCGACGCGGCCGTCGAGGGCGCGATCATGTGCAAGTTCCGCAACAACGGCCAGACCTGCGTCTGCGCGAACCGGCTCTATGTGCAGGCGGGCGTCTATGACGCCTTCGCGGCCAAACTGAAGGACCGCGTGAGCAAGATGAAGGTGGGCGACGGGCTGGAAGAAGGCACCGATCTTGGCCCGCTCATCAACCCCGAAGCTTCGGACAAGGTGCAAGAGCATATCAAGGATGCAGTCGACAACGGCGCGGAAATCATTCTGGGCAACGCCAAGGACGACATGGGCGGCAACTTCTTCGGGCCCACCATCGTGACCGGCGTGACGCAGGACATGAAGGTCGCCAAGGAAGAGACCTTCGGCCCCCTCGCGCCGCTCTTCAAGTTCGAGGATGTGGATGACGTGATCGCCATGGCCAACGACACGATCTTTGGCCTTGCCTCCTATTTCTATGCCAAGGACCTCAGCCGCGTCTACAAGGTGGCCGAGGCGCTGGAATATGGCATCGTCGGCGTCAACACCGGCATCATCTCGACCGAGCTTGCGCCCTTTGGCGGGGTCAAGCAATCCGGCCTCGGGCGCGAAGGATCGCACCACGGGATCGAAGACTATCTTGAGATGAAATACGTCTGCCTGTCGGTCTAAGCACCGGCGGAAGTTAAAGAAACGGGGCGTGCCATGGCGCGCCCCGTTTTGCATCGGGCTATTGCGTCAGCCGGTCCTGTGCCAGCATCCGGCGCTCCGCCTGCGAAAGATGCGAGATCGCTTGCGCGACATCACCTTCGCAACGCCGCAACGCCCGACACCACAGCCGATGCGCCGAACGGGGCGACCACGGCAGCGCCGCCTGCGCCAGCCATGCCCGCAGGGGCGGCGGCAGTTGGTCAAAGGCCGCCATCGGGTTCCCCTGACGGCGCCGCTGTTTCAGCCCGCTGCGCAGGTTTCGCTTTTTGCCAGTCATGCCGCGGGCCGCCCTTAATGCGCCTGCATATCCGCCGCGATCTCAGACGCGCTCAGCTCGGCGGGGAAATAGGTCGGCCAATTGGTCAACTCTTCCAAAACCTCGGCGCGGTCGTCGCCCCAGTAGAGGTGATAGTGATCGGCCTTTTGCGGCGCGATGATATGGTCGCTGAATTGGATATATTCCGGCGCTTCGGCATCGCCGCCCTCTTTGGCAAAGACATAGCGCACGCCGCGGTTGCCCTTCTTGTAGGTCAGCACTTCATAACCATCGCTGGCATAGCGCCCCTGCACCGGATCACCGTCTCGGAAGAAGGTCACGGCATTACCGTCGATGGTGATGCGGTCCACATCGGTGGCATAGCCAACCTCGTAATAGGCCTTGTACTCCGCCGCCGTCTTGTCGCCGTGCTCGGCCTTGTGCTGCATCACCGCGTCCAGCGCGCCCTGCTGCAAAAGCGGGTAGACCGATTGCCAATCACCCTCCCAATCCGACAAGGGCCGATCCTTGATCTGCGCGTCGTCAAAGTAGCCTTTGTAGATGTCGTTCTGGTCGTGGGCGTGGTCATGCGCATGGGAATGATCGTGGTCATGCGATACCTCTTTCGTTTCAGCCACGACCGGGGCCGAAAGGGCAAGGCCCGCGCTGAGCGTCAGGAAGAATAGCGGGGATGCGGATGTTTGGGGCATGTCGTTCTCCGTGGTTTGGCCTGCGTCATGATTCGATATGTTATATCATAACTAGCGCGGAGTAGCCCTGTCCCGGAGAGTTTGCAACCCGATGTCCGCCAGCCCGAACATGAAAAAGCCGACAGCACTTTCATGCTGCCGGCCTTCGGGCGGGGGAGAGATACGCCCTGGGGTGACCCGTCTTAGTTCGTCCGGGTCTGCGCCGCGCCGTCCGCATTCACTTGCTGGGACAGGGCCGCGGCGAATTCTTCGCCTGTCATGCCGATGAGCAGCTGGCCATCGGCGTCGACATCTTGGTCGATCTGTACGACCGCACGGTCGCTATCGGCGGCGAATGCCTCGGCCAGATCGATGGAATAGCGCATGGAACCGTCCGCTTGCGGCTCTGCGTTCGAGATGGTGCCGATGACCGTATCATCTGAGGCGACGGCCACGGTGCTGCCATCCAGCGCGATATCGGAATCCGTATCAATGTCCGAGGTCACGGTTTGGTCGATGGCCTGTTCGGTGGTCAGGGTGCCATTCGCCTCGGCCCCGGCTGTGGTGTCCAGTTCCGTGCCCGCCAGATCGGCGGTCGCATCGGTGCCGACACCCGCGTCCAGCGTCTGTGCGGCGACTGGGGCCGCCATAAGAGCGGCGACAGCCGTGGTCAGGGAAAGCTTGCGTAGGGAATTTGCATAGGTCGTCATGGTTCTTCCTTTCATTGCGCGTGCGGTACTCTGCACGCTGTTGTCCGGGCACGCCTGCCCGGTCCCCCACTCAACCCGACAGCTTTTACTTGGTTTCACCCCGCCCCCCGCGCAGCAGAAAGCCGCCGCTTTCGCCCCTAGCCTTCGGCAGATATTCACCCACGAAAGGATTGAGCTTGGGAGGCGACCGCCCACAAAAAAGGCCCGCCAAAAGCGGGCCTTCGCAAAGCGCTGGAACGGTCGCGCTTAGTTCACGGATTTGGCGTCAACCACGTCCTTGTCGATCGCCTTCACCTCGGAAGAGATGGTGATCTGGCGCGGTTTCAGGGCCTCGGGCACCTGACGCTCAAGCTCGATATGCAGCATGCCATTGGCATGGGCCGCGCCGATGACCTGAACGTGGTCCGCCAGATGGAAGCGACGCTCAAAGGCGCGGGTGGCGATGCCACGGTGCAGATAGGTCTTGGCCTCATCCTCATCCGCCTTGCGGGCCGAAACGATCAGCGCCTTCTCACGCACTTCGACGCTCAGATCGCTATCCGAGAAACCGGCGACGGCGATCGAGATGCGATAGGCATCGTTGTCGAGCTTTTCGATGTTGTAGGGGGGATAGCTGGGGGTGGCCCCATCATTTGTCAGAACCCGGTCCATCATGTTGGCGATCTGGTCGAAACCAACGCTGGAGCGGTAAAGGGGTGCGAAATCAAAGCTACGCATGTGTTCATCCTCATCAGTGAGCGATTGACATATCGGGCCTTCCACCATTGGACAGACCCGGTTTTTCAAGCGCCGAAGCCCTATTGAGGCACCTCGGCAAAGCTCATGTGGGAAAGGGTTTGCGCGCTTTCAAGTCCTGCCGCGCAGAATTACGGGCGGATGAATTTCGCCCCGGTGCCGCGCTCTTCGCCGACGCGGATGCGCTTGCCTGCGGGGTTGGAATCGAGGAAGACGCCCTTGCCCGCCACCAGCTCCGCTTGCAGCAGCGCCAAAGGCGCGCCAAGCGCCGTGCCAAGCGAGACCTGCGCGCCCTCAACCTCGGCCTTGGCCGAAACGACGGAGACGATATGCGCCTCGCCTGCGACGAAGCTAAAGATCGGCGCGCCGCTAGAGCCGAAATCGACCGCGCAGGAGGTCACCAGAACCCCCTCTTGCTGGGCCAGCACCTTGCAGACTTCTTGCAAAGACGGTGCCTCGGCCCGATCGCGGGCATAGCTGACCACGCCCACACGGTCGCCGGGGCGCGGACGCGCGGCGGTGCCGAAGGGGCGGATGGTGGTGTTGCGGATCGGGCGGGAGAGTTCCAGAAGCGCCAGATCATTGCGCACCCGGCCCGAAGAGACCTCACCGTCGTAGACGTAATCGGGATGCACCACAGCGCGGCGAATGTCGCGGTAGGCCCCGGCGCGGCCATTGCGCCAACCGGCGAGGAACTGCACCTCACCATGGTCGATCCGGGCCTTGGTTTCGCGGTCAAACAGGCAATGCGCCGCGGTCAGAACCAGACGCGGGGCGATCAGCGTGCCGGTGCAAAAGCCGGTCCCACCGATGTCGAGACGGCCCACCGCCTCCCAAGCGGCGGCATCCACACCGTTGTCGAGCGCTTTGAGCGCGCTGTCTTGGGCCAGCGCCGCCGTGGCAAGGGTAAAGACGCCGAAGATAGCCGCCAACAATTGTCGCAAAATGCACCTCAAAACCATGTTTACTTGGCGGATATAGGGGAGTTGCGGCGAAAATACGGCGCAGGCTTAACGTAAACGCGGCACCTGTGCAGGCGCGTCAGGATCACGGCTGAGCGCGGGCGGTTTCGGCCCGCCACAGGCCCAATCGAGCAGTTCGACGCTATGCACCACCGGCACCCCGCTGCCCGATCCGATCTGCATCATGCAGCCGATATTGCCCGCCGCGATTACGTCCGGCGATTTGGCCTCCAAGGTCTTGATCTTGCGCTCTTTCAGCTTGGCCGAAATCTCGGGCTGCATCAGGTTATAGGTACCTGCCGAGCCGCAGCAGAGGTGACTGTCCGCCGGTTCCACCACCGTGTATCCCGCCTGTTTCAGCAGAGTCTTCGGCGTGGCCTTGATCTGTTGCCCATGCTGCAGCGAGCAGGCCGCGTGATAGGCGACGACAATGCCCGGCTCTGCCGGTTCGGCAAAGGGCAAGTCGAGCTCTGCCAGCAGTTCCGTCACATCCTTTGCAAGGGCCGAAACCCGTGCCGCATCCTCTGCCAACGGGTCATTACGGAACATATGGCCGTAGTCCTTGACCGTGGTACCGCAGCCCGAGGTGTTGATCACAATGGCATCCAGCCCCTCGCCGTCCATCTCGGCCCGCCATGCGCGGATGTTGCGGGCGGCGTGGGCGTGGCTCTCATCGGTCTTGCCCATGTGATGGGTCAGCGCGCCGCAACAGCCCGCCCCTTGGGCCACCACCACCTCGCAGCCCGCGCGGGTTAGCAGCCGGATCGTGGCGTCGTTGATATCGGTGTTCAGCGCCTTTTGGGCGCAGCCGGTCATCAGGGCCACCCGGCGCAGCGGCTTGCCATGGGCGGGAAAGCTCTGCGGGTCGTCGTTGCGGCTGACCGGGGGGACCGTCTTGGGCGCCATCTCCAGCATGGCGCGCAGCCGCGCGTCGGGCATCAGCCGGGCAAAAGGCCGCCCGATCTTGGCCCCGAGCAGCGCCAGCCGAAAGCGTGTGGGATAGGGCAGAATCCGCGCCAGCATCCAGCGCAGGGCGCGTTCGCCCATGGGGCGCTTGTAGCGTTCTTCGATATAAGCGCGGGCGTGATCGACCAGATGCATGTAATGCACGCCCGAGGGGCAGGTCGTCATACAGGCGAGGCAAGACAGGCAGCGGTCGATATGCTGAACCGTCTTTGGATCCGGGTCGCGGTCGTTCTCCAGCATGTCCTTGATCAGGTAGATGCGACCGCGCGGGCTGTCCAACTCATCGCCCAAGACCTGATAGGTCGGGCAGGTCGCCGTGCAGAAGCCGCAGTGCACACAGGCGCGCAGAATCTCATTGCTGCGCTGCGTGTCGGGGTCCTGCAATTGCGCGGGGGTGAAGGTGGTTTGCATGGCGGCTCCGTTCCTATGTGCTGCGCATCAGATTGGCGAGGACGAGGCCGAACCACGGCACCGTCGTGCCCACGGCCCCCAAAACCCCGCTCCACCGGCGCATCGCCGGGCGCGGATCGGCCCGGCGCAGGGATTGGACCACCAGCGCGATCACCCCGATCCAAGCGGCCCAGAGCGCCAAGGCGATGACCCCCAACAGCCAAGCGCTGTCACCCCAATAGCGCAGCAGACCATAGCGCAGGGCAAGCGCGATGAGAAAGGTCACCAGCACCATAGCCGCCAAGGCGCGGATGGCCCTAAGCGAAGGCGGCACGGCGATCAGCGCCTTGAACAGAAAGGGGCCGATCAGAAAGACGATGAGGAAGACCAGCACCAAAGTCATGTGCTGCGGGCCAAGGCTTCGGCGTTAAACAGGCCACGGGGGTCGAACTTGGCCCTGAGCCCCGCCGTCAACCGCGCCACCCCCGGCGCTTCGGGCTCCTGCCGGGGCAGAGCCCCCGCCGCCTCGGCCCGCAACAAGGTCGCGTGGCCGTCATACCGCCCCAAACGCGCGCGCAGGTCCGTGCCGGGGGCCATGCGCAGCCATAGCAGCCCCCCGGCCCAATCATAGAGCCGCGCCTCCGCCCCGGACTTTGCCGCAAGCGCCGAGGCCTCGGTCGGGCGGCAATGCAGGCGCCAGACATCGCCCGCCGCCCCATGGAAAGGTGCCACATCTCGCAGATCACGCCAGAGGGTCTCTGAGCTACCTTCTGCAAGCACCTCGATCTCGCCCCCCGTGGCGGCGAGCAAATCCTTCAACCGCCCGATCCGGTAGGTGACTGAGGTCTCGAACCCCTCTAACCGCAGAACCGTTCGCCCCTGCGCCGGGTCATGGGCCGCGCCAGTTACCTCGAAGGGGCTGCGCATGGCCAGCGCCATCGCGGCGATGGCGGCGGCCTCGTCCAGCCCGGACAGCACGAGCGTCGCGCTGGTTTCGGGTTTCGGGAGTACCTTCAGCGAGACTTCGGTCAACGCGCCCAAGGTGCCCTGCGACCCGGCCATGAGCTTGACCAGATCATAGCCGGTGACGTTCTTCATCACCCGGCCCCCGTTCTTGATGATGGCCCCCTGCCCATCGACGAACCGAACCCCCAAGAGGAAATCCCGCGCCGCCCCAACAGCAAGCCGCCGCGGGCCACTGACATTGGCGGCAAAGACCCCGCCGATGGTCGGCGTGCCGCTGCGGCCCATGAGCGCGCGGTGGTCCATCGGCTCAAAGGCAAGCCGCTGCCCCTCTGCGGCCAAAGCGGCCTCGATCTCGGAGACCGGCGTGCCCGCCTGCGCGACCAGCGTCAGCGCGCCCGGCTCGTAAAGGGTGACCCCCCGCAGACCGGCAAGCGACAGCGCCGCGCCCGGCCCTGCCATGCCACGTGTATCGCCACCCCGCAGGGAGAGGGGCGCCTCTGCGGCACGGATCGCCTCGGCCAGTTCCGCTTCGGAAGTAACCGTCACGCCGCCACCGACACGCCGCTGCCGCGCCGCCCTTCCGTCACGTCGAGGGGGAAGACCTTGGCCGGGTTCAACAGCCATGCCGGGTCGAAGACATCCTTCACCATCAATTGCGCCTCAAGATCCGCGGGGCCGTATTGCTCATGCATCAGATCGCGCTTCTCGATCCCAACCCCATGCTCCCCGGTCAGGCAACCGCCCGCTTCGACGCAGAGCCGCAGGATGTCGGCGCCAAAGGCCTCGCATTTCTCCAAATCGCCGGGTTTGTTGGCGTCAAACAGGATCAGCGGGTGCATATTGCCGTCGCCCGCGTGAAAGACATTGCCGACCTTAAGGCCATATTCAACGGACATCTCACCGATGCGGCGCAGCACCATGGGCAATTCGTTCACCGGGATGGTGCCATCAAGGCACATGTAGTCGTTGATCTGCCCCATCGCGCCAAAGGCGGACTTGCGCCCCAGCCAGATCGCGGCGCTTTCCTCGGCGCTGGTGCTTTCGCGCAGTTCCACCGGGTTGTGACGGCGGGCAATCTCGGTGATCAGGGCAAGCTGGTGGTCGATCTCGGCATCCGAGCCTTCGACCTCAATAATCAGCAGCGCCTCGCACATCGGATAACCCGCATGGGCGAAAGCCTCCGTCGCCTCGATGCAGGGGCGGTCCATGAATTCGATCGCCACGGGCAGGACACCGGCCTTGATGATGTCGCTGACACAGGCCCCGGCGACGGCGTTGTCGTCGAACCCCATCAGCACGGGCCGCGCGCCTTCGGGTTTGGGCAGGATGCGCAGGGTGGCTTCGGTCACCACGCCCAACTGCCCCTCGGAGCCGCAGATCACGCCCAAAAGGTCCAGCCCGCCCGCGTCCATATAACCGCCGCCGATCTCGACCACTTCGCCGTCCATCATGACCATGGTGACGCCCAAGAGGTTGTTGGTGGTGACCCCGTATTTCAGACAATGCGCCCCGCCCGAGTTCATCGCGATATTGCCCGCGATGGCACAGGCCAACTGGCTGGAAGGGTCGGGCGCGTAGAAAAAGCCGTCTTCCTCCACCGCGCCGGTGACGCTGAGGTTGGTGCGCCCGGTCTGCACGCGCATCAGACGGTTGTCGTAATCGACCTCAAGCACCTCGGCCATGCGCGCCACCCCCAGCACCACGCTATCGGCGGTGGGCAAGGCCCCTCCGGCAAGCGAGGTGCCCGAGCCGCGCGGCACCACCGGCACGCCCTCCTCATGGCAGATTGCCAGAATGGACGAGACTTCTTCGGTGCTGGCAGGCAGGGTTACGGCCAGAGGGGGGCATTTATAGGCCGTCAGCGCGTCACATTCATAGGCGCGGGTCTCATGCGCATCGTCGATCACGGCATCGCGGGGCAGAGCCGCACGCAGCCGCGCCACGACCCGCGCCTTGCGCGCAATGATCCCGGCATCGGGTGTTGGCATCTGCATTGCGGTCCCTCCTCTGGCCCGCAGCATAGAGCCTATGGCGCGGGTTTGGCCAGTTTGCCGCGCGCCTGGTGCAATTGCACCACTAAATTGCGGCTTCAAGGTGAATTGCACCGGGCCCAACTTCCGCCTACCTTGGAACCTTTCCGAAATGCGCTATATTCAGTTCGTTGTTTTATTGGTGTCCCATGTTCAAACGTAGCCTCATTCTCGCCTTTTTGGCCTTTGCCGCGCCGGGTTTCGCCGATCCGCCCGCCATTTTGAATGTCACGGTCGATCGACAGGGCGATTTGTGGAAGTTTGACGTCACCATCCGGCACAACGACAGTGGCTGGGACCACTATGCCGACGCTTGGCGCATTCTGGACCCCGATGGGAAACCCTTGGGCACCCGCAATCTGGCGCATCCGCATGTGAAAGAGCAGCCCTTCACCCGCTCGCTTTCGGGCGTGCGCATCCCCGAGGGGATGACAGAGGTCAGCATTCAGGCGCGCGACAGCGTCAGTGGCTGGTCTTCGGAATTGGTGACGATCCCGCTGCCCTGACCTGCGCCCTTTCAGACCCGGTGATAAGGCCCGCCCGAAAGGATCGCGGCGGCGCGGTAAAGCTGTTCGGCCAGCATGACCCGCACCAGCATATGCGGCCAGACCATCTTGCCAAAAGAGAGGGCATGATCCGCCTCAGCCCGCAGGCTGGGGTCGATGCCATCGGCCCCGCCGATGACAAAGGCCAAATCCCCCCGCCCGGCGTCCCGCCAATTGCCAAGCCGTTCGGCGAATGCGGGGGAGGTTTCGACCTTGCCACGTTCATCCAGCACGCAGATCACCGCCCCTTGGGGGATCGCGCGCCGTAGCAGCACGGCTTCGGCGGCCATGCCGCCGTTCTTCTTGTCTTCCATCTCGACCACGCGCGCGGGGCCAAGGCCCAGACCGCGCCCGGTCCGGTCGAACCGGGTCAAATAATCATCGACAAGGGATTTTTCCGGACCGGCGCGAAGCCGGCCCATGGCACAGATGTGAACCCGCATGACCTAGGCCCGCAAAGCGGGATCAGTGCGGTGCCGCTGTGGCCGCGTCGTCGCCGCCCAGCCACATCTTTTCAAGCTGGTAGAATTCACGCACTTCGGGCCGGAAGACATGCACGACAACGTCGCCTGTGTCGATCAAGACCCAGTCGCCGGTTTCGCGGCCTTCCATCTTGGACGTGCGTCCGGTGGCGTCTTTGACGGCCTGCGCCAGCTTTTCCGAGATCGCCGAAACCTGCCGCGTGGAGCGGCCCGAGCAGATCACCATATAGTCGCCGATGGCGGTCTTGCCGCGCAGATCGATCTGCACGATATCTTCGGCCTTGTCGTCATTCAGCGAGGAAAGGATAAGCGCCAGCAGGTCGTCGCTGGTTGCGATTTGCGAGGCGGCAGTCATTGCAGCCCCATGGTCAGCAGCCTGCGCTGCGTCAACGTTAAGAGACAGGACATTGTCCTCCTTCGTAAATAGCACCATCAATGCTGAACGCTTGCCCCGGTGCCGAGCAGCCCCAATTTAGCGACCCGGGGTTCATTTTTCAATGGATCGCGTAGCCATAGCGTTAACCACGGCGCAAATCCCCGCTCACTCAGGCATATCCCGAGATGCCGCGGCACGCGACAGGGCCAGTTGACTGTCTTCGATGACTTTTACCTCGCGCTGCGGGAAGGGGATGGAGATGCCGTGTTCCTTGAAAGCATCCCAAAGCGCCAGATAGACATTGCCGCGAATGTTGGTCAGCCCGCCGGTTGGGTCCTTGATCCAGAAGCGCAGGATGTAATCCACCGACGAATCGCCAAAGCCGACGATATGGCAAACCGGGGCCTTGTAGCTCAGCACCCGGTCGACCCCCTTGGCCGCCTCCACCGCCAGTTTGCGCACCAGATGCGGATCGTCGGAATAGGCCGTGCCGAAATAGATATCGAGCCGCACAAAGTCATTGGAGTGGGACCAGTTCACCACCTGCCCGGTGATCAGATCTTCGTTCGGGATCAGGTATTCCTTGCCATCCCGCGTCACCACAGACGCATAGCGCGCGCCGAGCGTTTGGATCCAGCCAAAGGTCTCGCCCAGACTGATCACATCGCCGGGCTTGATCGACTTGTCGAGCAGGATGATCACGCCAGAGACGAGGTTCGACACCACCTTTTGCAGTCCGAAACCAAGGCCCACACCGATCGCACCTGAGAGCACGGCGAGACCGGTCAGGTCGATCCCCACCGCCCGCACCCCGATGAAGAAGGCAAGGCCGTAGAGCAGGATTTGCACCCCCTTCACGGCCAGCACCTGCATGGAGGGGCTGATGTCTTCGTTCTTGCGGATCGTCGCGGCGGTGGTCGTGCTGACCAGCCGCGCCATGGTCAAAAGCGCGCCGACAACCACCAGCGCGGTCAGAATGGTCAGCACCGAGAGGCGGAATTCGCCCACCGTCAGCGCGACGCCGTCCAGAAACAAGGCCACATCATCGGCGACGTTCAGCATGTAGAGCGTGGCATAAATCCACAGCCCCCATGTCACCATGCGGCGCAAGGGACGGTTGCGCACCAGACGCGCGGCGAAAGCGATGCCCACATAGATCGCCGCCAACGTCGCCGCCAAACCGATGAGATAGGACCGTGACGGCCAAGTCACGTTTTGCATCACCTGATAAAGCAGCCCCGCCAGCAAAGCGAACCAGATCAGCCCCAAGCGCCGTTTGACCTGCACCACCACACGCAACTGCCACTTGGACCAGCCTTCGCGCGAGCGGACCCAGTTTTGCAACATCACGCCGGTGACCCGGTGCAACACCCACGCCAACGCCACCAAGGCCAGCAGGATCAGGATTTGGTTTTGCCGCCAGCCGGGGTTTAGAATGCTTTCCCCAAAGCCGAGCACCCCGTCGAACAGAGCCTGAAGCGACAGCAGGAAGTTCGTAAACGGGTGGCTTTCAGGGATCATGGTCGGCCTTTGCAGCTAGGGAGGATCACGGTCGCACAGGCTTTGCGTCGGGGCAAGATGACCCGCAGCCCACCCCCTGCCTCCAAGACGATCACGACACCTTGCGAGACTCGCTCAGGCTCTATATCCCTTGCCCCATGATACTGGTGTTTGATCTTTGCGACCGTGCGCGTCTGCGCGAACGCTTTTTCGGCGCGACGCATAGCGTTCTGGCGCGACTATAAGCCACCCCTCTCAGCCACACCCATAGCCATTCCAAACCACGGGAGAGGACCATCATGTCCCCCAAGACGCTTTACGATAAAATCTGGGACGCCCATGTCGTCCACGAAGCCGATGACGGCACCTGCTTGCTTTATATCGACCGTCACCTCGTCCACGAAGTGACCAGCCCGCAGGCCTTTGAAGGGCTGCGCATGTCGGGCCGCACGGTGCGCGCCCCGGACAAGACCATCGCCGTGCCGGATCACAACGTGCCGACCACCGAGGGCCGCGAAGACCCCGAAGCGATGACCGAGGACAGCCGCATTCAGGTCTCCGCCCTCGACAAGAACGCGCGTGAGTTCGGCGTGCATTACTACCCCGTCTCGGACGTGCGCCAAGGCATCGTGCATATCGTCGGCCCCGAGCAGGGCTGGACCCTGCCCGGCATGACCGTGGTCTGCGGCGACAGCCACACCGCGACCCACGGCGCTTTCGGCGCGCTGGCCCACGGCATCGGCACGTCTGAGGTCGAACACGTCCTTGCCACCCAGACGCTGATCCAGCGCAAGGGCAAGAACATGAAGGTCGAGATCACCGGCAAGCTGCGCCCCGGCGTCACGGCCAAGGACATCACCCTTTCCGTCATCGGCGCCACCGGCACCGCGGGCGGCACCGGCTATGTCATCGAATACTGCGGCGAGGCGATCCGCGACCTGTCGATGGAAGGCCGCATGACCGTCTGCAACATGGCAATCGAAGGCGGCGCCCGCGCGGGCCTCATCGCGCCGGATGAGAAGACCTTCGAATACTGCAAGGGCCGCCCCCACGCTCCGAAAGGCGCACAGTGGGAAGCGGCGATGGACTGGTGGAAAACCCTCTTCTCTGACGAGGACGCCCATTGGGACAAGGTCGTCACGCTCAAGGGCGAAGACATCGCACCGGTCGTCACATGGGGCACCTCGCCCGAAGACGTGCTGCCGATCGACGCGACGGTCCCCTCGCCCGATGACTTCAAGGGCGGCAAGGTCGACGCGGTGAAACGTGCGCTGGAATATATGGACCTGAAACCGGGCCAAAAGCTCACCGATATCGAGATCGACACTGTCTTCATCGGCTCCTGTACCAACGGCCGCATCGAAGACCTGCGCGCCGCTGCCGAAGTGCTGAAGGGCAAGAAGATCAAGGACGGTCTGCGTGCCATGGTCGTGCCCGGCTCCGGCCTCGTCCGGGCGCAGGCCGAGGAAGAAGGGCTGGCGGATATCTTCCGCGAGGCCGGTTTCGAATGGCGTTTGGCAGGCTGCTCCATGTGTCTGGCAATGAACCCCGACCAGCTTGCTCCCGGCGAACGCTGCGCGGCGACGTCGAACCGCAACTTCGAGGGGCGTCAGGGCTATAAGGGCCGCACGCATCTCGTGTCCCCCGGCATGGCCGCCGCCGCCGCACTCACCGGTCACCTGACCGACCTGCGCGAACTGGCGTGAGCGACCGGGGCATGGATACCGGGCGCGTTGCGCAGGGCTCAGTCGGCCTTGCGCAACTCGCTGCCGGACTTCAGCACTTCGCTGCCGTCGTCCTGTTCGATCTTATAGGCCGGTTCGTCATCGCTCGCCTTGCGGGTCACCTCGCTGCCCTGCAGCTTCAGCGTGATCTTCTGCGTGTATTTCTTGACGATCTTGCCGGTCCCGGTGCCATTGCCCCAGTCCCATTCCACCTTCGTGCCGGTTTGGTACGACATGCCATGCCCTCCTGATATACCATTTGCCTAGAACGCGCCGTCAGGCGGCGCGGTTCCCGCACTCTCCGAAGGATACCCCGATGGAAAAGTTTACAGAAATCACCGGCACCGCGGCTCCCATGCCGCTGGTGAACATCGACACCGACATGATCATCCCCAAGGTCTTTCTCAAGACGATCAAACGCTCCGGCCTTGGCGTGAACCTGTTCGACGAAATGCGCTATGACCGCGAAGGCAACGAAATCCCCGATTTCGTGCTGAACCAACCGCAATATCGCGACGCGCAGATCCTCGTGGCGGGCGACAACTTCGGCTGTGGCTCCTCGCGCGAACACGCGCCTTGGGCGATCCTTGATTTCGGCATCCGCTGCGTTATCGCACCCAGCTTTGCCGACATCTTTTACAACAACTGCTTCAAGAACGGCATCCTGCCGATCGCCCTGCCGCAAGAGCAGGTCGACGTGCTGATGAAAGACGCCGAAAAAGGATCGAACGCGCGGATGACCATCGATCTGGAAGGCCAGACCGTGACCACCTCAGATGGTGAGACATTCCCCTTCGAAGTGGACGCCTTCAAAAAGCACTGCCTTCTCAACGGGCTGGACGACATTGGCCTCACGCTCGAAAAAGGTGCCGCCATCGACAGCTATGAGGATTCGCTGGGCCAAAGCCGCCCTTGGGTCTAACGCCCGGCCTGCATGATCAACCTTGTGGGCGCAAACCGCGCGCCCACAAGATGTTGCCGCCTGCCATCAAACCGCCACGGAATTGATGCAAGAAGGCACCACCCCCTCCCTCAAAATACCCCAGTATCCTGCTCTTCTCTCCGCGGAGCCTTGAGGCATGTGCGGAAAGAAGGCAAAAATTGGACCAGAATGAGGCACACCCCATCAACCGGGGGCATCAAGTTGGAACAAGCACGCGGCATCGTATCGCGGCTGGCCAGTTTGAAAGGGCAGAGCAGTGATCGGACGAATGACAGGCGCGGCGACGCGTGGCCTATTGGTGGCGCTATTGATTGCCATCCCGGCGCTTCTCTTGCCGGGGGCCGATGCGGAATCCAGCCAAATCACCGTGCTGCTCGCCTGTATCGCGGCGATCCTGACCTTCATGGAATACAACGCCCGCCAGCCCGGCATCGTCGAATTCCGCGACGCGCCGCCTTTCAATCGGCTGCGCTTCATCAGCCTGCTCTTCACGATCCTCGTGTTGTCGCTTATCGCGCGGGGTCAAACGGCACCCACCCTGCTGACCGACGCGCTCACCGCGCTTGGCACGATACTGGGCAATGCGCTTGATTTCCCCTATTCCCCGGTGCGCCTCGTGGTTCTGATGATGCCCGCCGACGCCCCTCTCGCGGCGGTCAACCTGATCCGCACGGCGGCGGGACTGGCCTATCTGGTCTCGCTCATCGCATTGGCGACCTTCGTGGTGCTGGTGCGTGTCATGGGCTGGCCCGCGCGCCAAGGCGCCTTCAACGTCTGGGTGAACCTGCCACTTTTCGATCCAACCGCTGGGGGCGATGTGCTCTACCGGCTGCAACGGGACGCGCGGATCAACATCGCGCTTGGCTTCCTTCTGCCCTTCTTCATCCCCGCAGTGGTCAAGGCCACCGCCGATCTGCTAGATCCGATCTCACTGAGCAATCATCAAACCATGATCTGGACAATAAGCGCATGGGCATTCCTTCCGGCCAGTATGATCATGCGCGGCATCGCCATGGGGCGGGTGGCCGAGATGATTCACGACAAACGCCGCCGCGCCTACGCCGAAGCGCATATGCAGGCCGCCTGATCCGCCTCCTGCTGGCGCTGCTCCTGCTGACCGGCACCGCGCAGGCCGAACCGCTGCGCATCGCCACCTTCAACACCGAATTGTCGCGCAAAGGGCCGGGCCTGCTCCTGCGCGATATCCTACGCGGGGACGATCCCGCCGTCGCCTCCGTGATCGAAACCATCACCAGCGCCGATCCCGATATCATCGCGCTACAAGGCATGGACTACGATCTCGAACAGGCCGCCCTCAACGCCCTCGCTGATGCCCTCTCCGCCGCGGGCGCGCCCTATCCCCACCGCTTCGCCGCGACGCCCAATGCAGGCCGCCAAAGCGGGGTCGACCTCGACGCTGACGGCAGGCTCGGCACCCCCCGCGACGCCCAAGGCTATGGCCGTTTCTTCGGCCAAGGCGCCATGGCGATCCTCTCACGCCACCCGATCCAAGAGACCGAGTTTCAAGACTTCAGCACCCTCCTCTGGCGCGACCTCCCCGATACACTCTACCCGATGATCGACGGCACCCCCTTCGCGGGGGCCGAAGCCCATGCCACGCAGCGCCTCTCTTCCAACGGCCACTGGTCCCTGCCGATCCAAACCCCGGAGGGCCCCGTGACGCTGCTGACATACCACGCCACCCCGCCGGTCTTCGACGGCCCCGAAGACCGCAATGGCCGCCGCAACCATGATGAAACAGCCTTCTGGTCTCACCACCTTGCCGGAGCCATCGGCACCCCGCCCCAAGATGCTTTCATCCTCCTCGGTGATGCCAACCTTGATCCTACGCGCGGAGAAGGACGCGGTGACGCCATCGCCATGCTGCTCGTTCACCCTACCTTGCAAGACCCGCTGCCCGACCAGCCCACCGTCGACTGGTCGCAAACCGGCCCAATGCGCGTGGACTACATCCTGCCCTCCCGCGACTGGCAGGTGCTCGACGCTGGCCTCATCTGGCCCAAGGGCGAAAGCGCCAGCCGCCATGCCCTCCTCTGGGTCGACCTCACCCGCTGACGCCCCCTATCTTGACCCTCCGGAACCCGCAGGCTACCCAATCTCCAACCGTATTTTCAGGAGTTTCCCATGGCCAACCCATCCTTGCTCATCCTCCCCGGCGACGGCATCGGCCCCGAGGTCATGGCGCAGGTCACGCGCATCATCGACTGGTTCGGCGAAAAGCGCGATCTGGCCTTCGACGTAGAGCATGATCTGGTCGGCGGTGCAGCCTATGACAAACACGGCACCCCGCTACATGATGACACGATGGCCCGCGCCCTCGAAGTCGACGCCGTGCTGCTGGGCGCCGTGGGCGGCCCGAAATACGACGACCTCGACTTCGCCGTGAAACCCGAGCGTGGCCTTTTGCGCCTGCGCAAGGAAATGGACCTCTTCTCCAACCTGCGCCCGGCACAATGCTTTGACGCGCTGGCCGATTTCTCCTCGCTGAAAAAAGACGTGGTCGCGGGGCTCGACATCATGATCGTGCGCGAACTCACCTCCGGCGTCTATTTCGGCGAACCGCGCGGCATCTTCGAGGAAGGCAACGAACGCGTCGGCATCAACACGCAGCGCTACACCGAAAGCGAGATCGAGCGCGTCGCCCGTTCGGCATTCGAACTCGCCCGCCGCCGCGGCAACAAAGTCTGCTCCATGGAGAAAGCCAACGTCATGGAAAGCGGCATCCTGTGGCGCGAAGTCACCCAACGGGTGCGCGACGCCGAATACCCGGATGTCGAACTCAGCCACATGTATGCCGACAATGGCGCCATGCAGCTCGTGCGCGCACCCAAGCAGTTCGACGTGATCGTCACCGACAACCTCTTTGGCGACATCCTCAGTGACTGCGCCGCCATGCTGACCGGCAGCCTGGGCATGCTGCCCTCCGCCAGCCTCGGCGCACCCAACGCCGATGGCCGCCCCAAGGCCCTCTACGAGCCCGTCCACGGCTCCGCCCCCGACATCGCAGGCCAAGGCAAGGCCAACCCGATCGCCTGTATCCTCAGCTTCGCCATGGCGCTGCGCTACTCCTTCGACCAAGGCGAAGAAGCCGCACGTCTGGAAAAAGCCGTCGAACGCGCGCTGGCCGATGGCGCCCGCACCCCCGACCTGATGGGCCCCGAAGGCGGCACCCCCATCACGACCGAGGAGATGGGCGACGCGATCCTCAAAGCCCTCGACGCCAGCCTCTAAGAAACCAAGGCGGGGTTTCACGCCCCGCCCCCTCCCCTTCATCCTTTCTCAAATACCCTCGGGGGAGCAGCCGCAGGCTGCGGGGGCAGCGCCCCCAATTACCCCCGCTTTCCGCAAACGCCACGCAAAATCCCTGCAACTGACCAATTGCCAAAGCCGCCAAGCTGCGCTATTGCGCTGCACATCGGTCGGGCTGTAGCGCAGCCTGGTAGCGCACCTGCTTCGGGAGCAGGGGGTCGGAGGTTCGAATCCTCTCAGCCCGACCAGATACCCCCACAGCTCCCTAGGCCCAAGAACTCGGATCACTCCGCTCAGCCGTAGACCTTGAGCAGCATCCAAACCCCCATGCCCAGCATCATGACGTTCTCGGTAAGCGAGACGAACCCAAGCGGCACATTGCTCGACCCGCCGACGCAAGCGCATTTCAGCTCGCGTTTATCGACATAGACCGCCTTGATGACCGAAACCGCGCCAATTGCGCCGATCACGATCGCCACGGGGGCCGAGAGCCAGGTCAGCGCCCCGGCGGTCATCAAAATACCCGCCAACGCCTCCCCGAACGGATAGACCTTGCCATAGGGCACCCACCGCTGCGCCAGCAGGTCGTAGTTCAGAAACATCGTAGAAAAGCTCTCAATATCCTGCAACTTCTGAACGGCGAGGAAACACATGGAGATCGAGATGAACCACTCGAAGGCCCGAAGTGTGAAGATGTTGCCGAATGCATACCAAGAGAGCCCCAGTGCCATCAGGAAGGCCACACCGAAAATGGCAATGACGGGCTGATAGCTGGTGTCCGATTGCTCTTCCTTGGGCTTGTCCAAACCGAAATGCACGCGCAGATCGTCGTAGCCACCGATCCGCTCCCCCTCGATGAAAGTCTGCGGCGTGGTCTCCACACCCTCTTTCGCCATGAAGGCATCGGTCTCTTCGCGGGTCGTGAGGTGGTGATCTTCGACGTGGTAGCCCTGCCGCTCCAGCAGGTCTTTCGATTTCAGCCCGAAGGGACAGAGGTGTTGCTCCATCACCATCCGGTAGAGTTTCGCGGTCTTGCCCTTTCCTTCGGCCATCCTAAAGCGTCCGACGCAAAACCTGAATCGGAATAGATTCCCTTGAGGGCTGATCTGTGATTCATCCTGTTTGGGAGGA
>NZ_JBIFFU010000063.1:0-2261 GCF_043557315.1 Sulfitobacter sp. 1A12779 | reverse complement strand
CCGCTCATACCGTCCATTGCGGGCTTCTGCATCTGGGCATGGTTCATGCCTGACATCGGTGCCTTTTTCTTCTGCTGCATCTGCGTGTGGTCCATGCCGTCCATCGCAGGCTTTTGCATCTGCGTATGGTCCATCCCAGCCATCGAAGTCTTTTTCTTCGGCTTTTCCTCTGACGGGGTCATCGCAGGCATCGGGGGCTGCTGGCTGGATTGCATGTTTGAATGGTCCATGCCTGTCATGTCGGTGTGGTTCATTCCGGTCATGTTCTGCATGACGTGGTCGCCCATACCCATGCCCATATCCATACCCATACCGCCCATCATGCCGCTCATGTCGGCCATGGTGAGCAAGGGCTTGGGTCTGAGACGGGGCACGGCACCGGCATAGCCCTCTCTGGGTGACAGGGTGCCCCGAACAAGCCCGTTGCGGCCCATGGATTCCGCAATAATGCTATAGACCTTGTTCTGCGTAGGCTGGACGATGACATCATAGGTCTCGGCAACCGCGACCCGCAGTTCATCCACGGCGACAGGCTCCACATCGTTGCCGTCAGCCTGCACGACGACCATTTTCAGTCCCGGTATCCGCATGTCGAAGTAGGTCATCGCGGAGGAGTTGATGATCCGAAGGCGGACCTTCTCACCGGGCCGGAACAAACCGGTCCAGTTTTGCGACGTGCTGCGACCGTTGATCAGCGAGGTAAATCCCTGCACGTCTTCGACGTCGCTCGGCAGCATGCGCATGCGCCCCCACATGCGGCGCTCTTTCAGCGTCGCCTTGAGACCGTCCATGCGGGCGTCCCGGATCAGGTCCTGAAAAGTGCGCTGCGAACGGTTGTAGTAGTCGGACTGCATCTTGAGGTTCCGCAAGATGCGGTTGCCCGGATGGGGATGTTTGTCGGCCAGCTGAACGACATAGTCGCGGTGCGCTGGTATGCGTTCCCTGCCGCGCGGCTCGATCACGATCGCACCGTAGGCGCCATCCGGCTCCTGAAGGCCTGAATGGCTGTGGAACCAATAGGTCCCGGCCTGCTGGATCGGGAAGCGATAGGTAAAGGTCTGACCGGGGGCGATGCCGTTGAAGCTGATCCCCGGAACGCCGTCCTGACGGAAGGGCACGATAAGTCCATGCCAGTGGATCGAGGTGCTTTCGCTGAGGTTGTTGGTCACGTTTATCGTAACCTCCTCACCTTCCTTGAAGCGCAGGATCGTCGGAATCTGGCTGCGGTTGTAGCCCACGCCCATCTTCTGAAAATCGCCCGTGTTGATGCGCACCGGGTCGACTGTGATATTGTAGGTTCCCTGAGAGGTCACCTGCGTGGAGCCATGCGCGCTCAACGCTTTGGGCATCGCAAAAGCCGCAGCCGCAGCCAAGCCGAACTGACGCCGCGACAACCCCTTCGCCAGCTCTTCAGAGGTACTGAGCGCCGTATCCCAGAGGGCCAGCTGCTTTCTATTGAAGAATTGCATTCGTTTTCCTTGTATTAGTCTGTCTGAAAGGTGCCGCAGCGCGCGTGCTCAAGGGTTCGACGGCGTTTTGGAGGTCAGTCGCACCCGGCTCGGCACAGTTCGCTTCGAACACGGCACGTGCCGGGGGGCGTTTACGCGCGGTTCTGCCTTGCAACTTGCGAGGGTCAGCGCGGGGCCTGTTTCGAGTTCTGAATTTGTCGGATCCATGATTCACGTGCCCTCCGTGGAACTGGAGGTTTTATCGCCGGAACGCCTGCAAAGGATCAAGAATACATATGGTTACATATGGGGTTAGGGTGTGCTGACCGTCGGTAGGGTGGGTGGTTGCTGATGTGATTTGCTTTGGTTCGGGAAGGGCGAAGGGGCGCCTACGCAGTTGCCCGAAGGTTCGCGAACGCGCTTGATGTAGATCATCTTTCGCTTGCTATGCCCGGTTTCCAGAGATGATCGGCGAAAGACAGGCTCATCCAAGAATTGATCAACAACTCATCTGGAGATAGCGATCAGACGTTGATAGAGGCTATCGCGGACCTGGTTCGGAGGACTTTACTCGCTGCAGCAATACATCCCTGAAATAACCTGCGTGCAGCGTCAGAAAGCGAGATCGTGTGCCAATCAGACATGCTTGTGTTTTTCTGAGATTTATTAATGCAGCGGATTGCAAAAACTCTCGCTGTGCGCTCTGAGGCTACAGCCTTTCCAAGCTTCGCCCTTGTAAGCCAGTTCATTCGGAATATCCGCTAAATGCAAGTGTTTGGGACGGAACTCATACCAAGCCGTAGAACTCCACAG
>NZ_JBIFFU010000008.1:0-185669 GCF_043557315.1 Sulfitobacter sp. 1A12779 | reverse complement strand
TCTGTATGTGCCATGTCTGTTCTCCTTGCTTTTTCAGCAAGATACCGGAAGTGTCGCAACCCAGTTTAGAATGTGCCGCGGCTACATATGTAAAACTTATAATCATAATTATGTAAATAAGAGACGTCCTGAGAGGAGATGAGACAGTTTAACCCAAGGCGTAACCCGCACCGCGCACGGTTCGGATCGGGTCTCCACCACCTTCGCGCGTCAATGCTTTGCGCAAACGCGCGATATGAACGTCCACCGTGCGCGTGTCGACATAGATGTCGCGGCCCCAAACGTGGTCGAGCAGTTGATCGCGGCTGAACACGCGCCCGGGTTTTTCCAGCAGCGTCGTCAGAAGCCGATACTCCGTCGGCCCCAGTTTCAGCTCGTTACCCGCGCGGCTCACGCGGTGACGCTCCGGGTCGAGCTGGATGTCGTCAAAGCTCAGCAGCGCGCCTGCGGCTGCGGGACGTGTGCGGCGCAACTGCGTGCGCACACGGGCCATGAGTTCGCGCAGGTTGTACGGCTTGATCACATAGTCATCCGCGCCGGTTTCGAGCCCCCGCACAGTATCCACTTCCTCAGAGCGCGCTGAGAGCATGATGACCGGAATGTGCCGCGTCGCCTCGCGCGATTTGAGCTGGCGGCAAACTTCGATGCCGCTCATCAAGGGCATCATCCAATCGAGGATCACCAAATCCGGCGCAGCCTCTGAGACCAGAAGCATGGCTTCTTCGCCGTCTTCGGCCCGGCGCACCTCAAAGCCTTCGGCTTCGAGGTTATAGGCCAGTACCTCACGTTGCGCGGGTTCATCTTCTACCAGCAGAACTTGCGGTCGTGTGACGTCCATCGTCTCAGTCCTTCGCGGTGATCGAAGTGCGGTCGGCCTTGGGCCGGTCGTCCTCGGGGGTCTCACCGGTCACCAGATAGACAACCTGCTCGGCGATGGCGGTCACATGGTCACCCATACGTTCGACGTTTTTGGCGATGAAATGCAGATGCATACAGGCGGTGATGCTGCGCGGGTCTTCCATCATAAAGGTCAGGAATTCGCGGAAGAGCGCGTTATACATCTGGTCAACATCTTCGTCGCGGGTGATCACATCCCGCGCGAGGTCTGCGTCGCGCTGAATATAGGCGTCGAGCGCATCTTTCAGCATTGCCTCGACCGCACCAGCCATGCGGCGGATCGCGCCGGTGCTGTCGCTCACCGGCTCCATCTGGTTCAAGACGCTGGTGCGCTTGGCCATGTTTTTTGCATAGTCGCCAATACGTTCGAGGTTGGCGCTAATCTTGATGACGCTCAGTGTCAGACGCAGGTCGATCGCCGTGGGCGCGCGCAGCGCGATGACACGGGCGGCGCTTTCGTTGATCTGCTCTTCCAGCCCGTCGATGGCCTTGTCCCCTGCCCGCACCTCATTGGCGAGCTCTTGGTCGCGGGTTTCCAGCGATTGCGCGCCGCGGCGAATGGCGTCTTCGACCAGCCCGCCCATTTTGAGGATCTGCGCCTGAACGGCTTCCAGATCGCGGTCGAATGCTGATGCAATGTGTTGATCTGACATGATATTATCCAATACGGCCGGTGATGTAGCTTTCGGTGCGCGGGTCTTGGGGCCGCGTGAAGATGTCGTCGGTGTCGCCAAATTCCACGAGGTTGCCGAGGTGGAAAAAGGCGGTTTTCTGGCTCACCCGCGCGGCCTGTTGCATGGAGTGCGTGACGATCACGACGGAGTAGTTCTGCCGCAATTCGTCAATCAATTCCTCGACTTGCGCGGTGGCGATGGGGTCGAGAGCCGAGCATGGTTCGTCCATCAAAAGCACTTCGGGTTCGGTTGCCACGGCGCGGGCGATGCACAGACGCTGCTGTTGGCCGCCCGACAGGCCGGTGCCCGGTGCGTGCAGACGGTCCTTCACCTCGTTCCAGATCGCGCCCCGGCGCAGGGCCTGTTCGACGATATCGTCGAGGTCGGCCTTATTGCGGGCCAGCCCGTGGATGCGCGGGCCGTAGGCCACGTTGTCGTAGATCGACTTTGGGAAGGGGTTTGGCTTTTGAAAGACCATGCCCACTTTGGCGCGCAGCTGCACCGGGTCGACCCGTTTGTCATAGATGTCTTCGCCATCGATGCGGATGTCGCCGGTCACGCGGGCCACATCAATTGTGTCGTTCATCCTGTTGATACAACGCAGAAAAGTCGATTTGCCGCAGCCCGAAGGGCCGATAAAGGCGGTCACGGTCTTGTCGTTGATGTCGATGTCCACGTCGCGAATGGCGTGGCTGTCACCGTAGTAGACCTGCACGTTGCGGGCCGCGATCTTGACGGGTTGGGTTGTCACGTCACTCTCCGAATATCTGTTGTCTTTCATGGTCCCGTCCTTGGTTTACCAGCGACGCTCAAAGCGGCGGCGCAGCAGCACGGCGATGGCATTCATCGTGATCAGGAACACCAGCAAGATGATGATACCGCCCCAAGCGCGTTCGTAGAAGGCCGGGTCGGCGCGTTTGGCCCATTCGTAGATCTGGGCCGGCATGGCGGAGTTCGGGGCCATCAGCCCTTCGGCGATGCTGTCGGGCGGGTTGGAAGCGATGAAGCCAACCATGCCGATCAGCAGCAAAGGTGCCGTTTCGCCAAGGGCTTGGGCAAGCCCGATGATCGTCCCTGTCAGGATGCCCGGCGCGGCGAGGGGCAGCACATGGTGGAACACCGATTGCATTTTCGAGGCCCCTACCCCAAGCGCCGCGTCGCGGATCGAGGGCGGCACCGATTTCAGCGAGGCGCGGGTCGAGATGATGATCGTCGGCAGGGTCATCAGCGTCAGCACCAGACCGCCCACCAGCGGGGCCGAGTTCGGCAGGTGCATGTAGTTGATGAACACCGCAAGGCCAAGGATACCAAAGACGATCGAGGGCACTGCGGCGAGGTTCGAGATGTTCACTTCGATGATGTCGGTGATCCAGTTCTTAGGCGCGAATTCTTCGAGGTAGATCGAGGCGGCGACCCCGACGGGCAGCGCCAGCACCAGCACCACCAGCATCATCGCGAAAGAGCCGATCATCGACACGCCCATGCCCGCCGCTTCGGGCCGCGCGTCAGAGGCGTCGGCGCCTGTGATGAAGTCGAGGTTGAACCGCTTTTCGATGCTGCCGTCGGCGATAAACGCGTCAACCAGATCAAGCTGCTCGGCACTGATGTTCTTATCATTGGCGATGCTTTCGCGGGTCACGCGGCCCTTGAGGTAGCCATCGACACGGCTGTTGGTCAGGAACTCGAACTCGGCATTCGTGCCGATCAGATCGGGGTTGGCCAAGACGTAGTTGCGCAACTGGGCGGCGGCGTCTTTCGACAGGATATCTGCCATCGCCTTGGGCTTAAGATCGGTCTCGACCTCACCCGCTTCGACCTTGTTTTCAAAGGCAGCTTTCAGCAGCGGTGAATATCCGAAGGTCGAGACCTTCTTGATGTCTTCCAAATCGCGGTTGCCATTCTTGTCGAGCTTGTCTTCCAAAAGCGGCACGGAAAGCGTCACATAGGTCTGCTGAAACGCGCCGGTCCCGCGCGAGATGATGGTGAAGAGCAGCGTCAGCAGCATCAGCAGGCCAATGACGATGGCGATGATGCCATAGAGCTTGAAACGGCCCTCGGCAGCGTTGCGGCGTTTGGTGCGCCCGTCTTGGACCAGCAGTGAGGCTCCGCGCGGGTCTGCGATGGGGGCTGCGGGGTTGGGGATATCGCTCATTCGTACTGCTCCCGGTATTTGCGCACGATGTAGAGGGCCAACACGTTCAGGCCCAAGGTCAGGACGAAAAGGGTCAGGCCAAGGGCGAAGGCTACCAGCGTCTCGGGGCTGGCGAAATCGCTGTCCCCGGTCAACTGGCTGACGATGCGGGTGGTGATGGTGGTCATGGCCTCCAGTGGATTGGCCGAGATGCGGGCGATGGCCCCTGCCCCCAGCACCACGATCATGGTCTCACCGATGGCGCGGCTCGCGGCCAGCAGCACGGCGCCCACGATGCCCGGCAACGCGGCAGGCAGCACCACTTGGCGGATCGTTTCGGATTGGGTCGCGCCCAGCCCGAAGGAGCCGTCGCGCAGCGATTGCGGCACCGCGTTGATGATGTCGTCCGACAGGGAAGAGACGAAGGGGATCAACATGATGCCCATGACCAGCCCGGCGGTCAGGACCGAGGTCGCCCCCGACATCCAATCGACGCCCAAAAGCCCTTCTTCCCCGCGCCCGAAGACTTGGACGAGGAACGGCCCAACCGTCAGCAGCGCGAAAAGGCCGTAAACGATTGTCGGGATGCCTGCGAGGATTTCGAGCAGCGGCTTGGCCGTGGCGCGCACCTTGCGGCCTGCGTATTCGCTGAGATAGATCGCGGCGAAAAGCCCGATGGGCACGGCCACCAGCAGCGCGATGAGCGAGATATATAGCGTCCCCCAAAGCAGCGGCAGGATCGAGAGGTCACTGTCGCCGCGGAAGTTCGGTGCCCAAGAGGAGCCGAAGAAGAAGTCGGTCCATGGATGCAGGTTGAAGAAATTGATCGTCTCGAACAGCATCGACAGCACGATGCCCACGGTGGTCAGGATCGCGAGCGACGCAGCGAGGATCAGCAGCGCCTTCACGCCCCCTTCGACCCGGTTGCGGGCGCGGAAGGTGGCATCGGTTTCGCGGTAGACCATGGCCAGCCCGGCCAAGGCGATCAGCGCCACGATGATGTTGCGCCAGAAATTGCCCGTCGCCGTCATCTCGCGGTAAGCCTGCGCAGCTTGCAGCACCTCGGGGCTAATCTCGGCGCCCAAGGCAACGCCCTGTTCGCCCAGCCATGCGCGCAGGTCATCGACGGCGGAAAGATCGGTCGCATCGGCGGCGCTAAGCGCGCCGGAGGAGACGGCCGCGTCCAGCCCATCGGCCAGACGGCGCACATCGCTCATGATCAGATTGACGGAGGAGCCTTCGGGCACAGCCTCGGCGGGGATCATATCAACCACCGAAGATTGCACCAGCATCGGCTGAACCAGCAGCCAGATGCCCAAAACCAAAAGCGCGGGCACCGCCACGCTCATCACCGCATTATAGCCGTAGTAGCTTGGCAGCGAATGCAGCTTGCGGCTGTCGCCTTGGGCAGAGGCCAAAGCCCGACGCCGCGCAAGGAAATACCCGCCCAGTGCCAGTGCCGCGATCAGGATGACCAGCGGCAGCACCGCGCCTGTTGTCAGTATTTGTCCCACATGTCCCCCGGTGGATCAAAAAGCGAAAAACCGGGGGCAGTCACCCGCCCCCGGCGATAAGGGTAAAGGCTTAGGAGCCGCTGCCCATCACGGTCTCATCGGCAACCACGGACTGGGTGTCGGCCAGTTCAGGGTCGGAGACCAGACCGTATTCGGCCAGCGGGCCGTCGGGGCCGGCAACTTCGTCGGCGACGAAGAACTCAGCGTATTCCTTCAGGCCGGGGATCACGCCGAGGTGGGCTTTCTTGACGTAGAAGAACAGCGGGCGCGACACGGGGTAGTCGCCCGAGGCGATGCTCTCGGTGGTTGGCTCGACGCCGCCCATGGTGGCAACTTGCAGCTTGTCGGTGTTGTTCTCGTAGAAGGCCAGACCGAAGACGCCGATGCCGTCTTGGTTGCTTTCGATGCGCGCCAGAGTCTCGGTGTAGTCGCCGTCGATGTCCACGGACTTGCCGTCGGTGCGCAGGCTGATGCACTCTTTCTCGGCGGCTTTCTTGTCGCCATCTGCGGCTTCGAGGAAGGCTTCGAAATCACCGGTTTCTTCGCAGCCCGCGAGGATCACCTTGTCTTCAAACACTTCGCGCGTGCCGTGTTTGGTGCCGGGGATGAAGGCTTGGATCGGCTGGGCGGGGAAGTCGGGGTTGACCTGATCCCATGTGGTATAGGGGTTTTCTGTCACTTCGCCGTCGACGACAACTTTGGCGGAGAGGGCTTTGTACCAATCGACCGGCGTGAACTCGAAGGTCTCGCCATTGATGTCGGAGGCAAAGACGATGCCGTCATAGCCGATGCGCACTTCGATAATGTCGGTCACGCCGTTCTCGGCACAGGCCGCCACTTCGGCGTCCTTGATCTGGCGCGAGGCATTGGCCACGTCGATGGTGTTCTCGCCCACGCCTTCGCAGAAGCGCTTGAGGCCAGCCGAGGAGCCGCCCGATTCCACGACCGGTGTCGGGAAGTCGAAGTTCTCGCCAAAGGCTTCGGCGACGATGGAGGCATAGGGCAGCACGGTCGAGGAACCGGCAACCTGTACTTGGTCACGCGCGGCAGCAGCGGTTGCGGATACGGCGGCAATCGCCAGGGCGGAAGTGGTGAGTTTTGCGAGTGACATGATATCTCCTGTCAGATGCGAATTGGTGACCACCCCATGGTGATCTGCGCCCCGTCTATGAAGGCGGTGCTGTGCTTTTGTGACAGCAACGTTACAGTTTCATGACAGTCGGCCTGAATCACCAAATTTCTGCGAAGATCAGTCAGAACCCGGTTTCATTGGCAGAATCACGCGGAATTCGGCCCCTTCGCCGGGGGTGCTGGTGATCTTGAGCCGCCCGCGGTGGCGATTCATGATGTGTTTGACGATGGCCAGACCCAGCCCCGTTCCGCCAAGCGCACGGCTGCGGTGGCTGTCGACCCGGTAGAACCGTTCGGTCAGCCGCGGCAGGTGAATCGCGTCGATCCCGGGACCGTGGTCGCGCACATTGACATAGACCGCAGGGCCGCGCATCGCCGGATCATGGGCCGTGTGTGCGACCGAAATCTCGACCCGGTTGTCGCGCCCGCCATATTTAATCGCGTTCTCGATGAGATTGGTACAGACCTGCACCAATTGATCCGCATCACCTAGCACAAGGGCCGGCGCATCGCCCAGTTTGGGCGCCAGTGTCACATTGCTATCGACCGCCAGCGGCGCGAGGTTGCGCAGGGTGCCGCGCAGCACATCACGCAGATCAACCGGGGCCTCGGGGCGCACGCGCTCTTCGGCCTCGACCCGGCTGAGCGACAAAAGCTCCCCCACCAGCCGGTTCATTCGTTCGGCTTCTTGCGCCATGATCCCCAGAAACCGCTCGCGCGCCGCCGTGTCGTCGCGTGCCGGGCCTTGCAGCGTATCAATGAAGCCGATGAGCGCGGTGAGCGGGGTGCGCAACTCATGGCTCACATTGGCCACGAAATCGCGGCGCATCTGGCCTGCCTGCGCCATCTCCGTCACATCGTTGAAACTGAGCAGGACAATCCCGTGGTCCCCCACCGGGCGCAGGCTGACGTCATAGGTGGTGCCATGTTCGCCGCCGGTGCTGGTAAAGCGCGCTTGGCAGGCCCCCGCACCCGCGAGACAGCGCTCGACCGCTTCGACCAGCCCCGGCTGGCGCAGCGCGGTGACGAAATGGCGGCCCAGCAGCCCCTTGCCCAGCAAATCCTCGGCAGGCGCGTTCAGAACGGTGATCCGCTCTTCGGCATTGATGGCCACGCTTGGCAGCGGCAGCGCCGCCACCACATCGGAAAGGGTTACGGCGGTGCTGCCCATGTCAGAGCGGTTCGAGATCGCGGCGGAAGCGCGCGGCGTTCTCGGCATAGTGTTTGGCGCTCGCGGTCAACTGTTGGATCGCCTGCGCATCAAGCTCACGCACCACTTTCCCCGGTACGCCCATGACGAGCGACCCATCGGGGATCACCTTGTTTTCGGTGATCAGCGCCCCTGCCCCGATCAAGCAGTTTTTGCCGATCTTGGCACCATTCAGCACCGTGGCCCCCATGCCGATCAGAGAGTTGTCGCCGATGGTGCAGCCGTGCAGCATGACCTTATGGCCGATGGTGCAATCTTCGCCCACGGACAGCGGATAGCCCATATCAGTGTGAAAGACGCAATTCTCTTGCACATTGCTGCCGCGGCCCACGGTGATCATCTCATTGTCGCCGCGCAGGGTGCTGCCAAACCAAACTGAGGCTTCGGGGCCGAGCGTCACCTTGCCGATGACATTGGCGTCAGGGGCGACCCATGCATCGGGGGAGACTTCGGGGCGGGCATCGGCGAGGGCGTAGAGGGTCATTTCAATTCCTCGAATTCGGATTGCAGACGGCGAACGTGGTCCTTGATGGCGGGCTGTTGGCTCAGCCGCAGACGGGCGGCGGTGATGATGGACTTCAGCCGCGCCTCGGTCTGGTCGAGATCGTCGTTCACCAGCACGAAGTCATAGCCGTCCCAATGGCTGATCTCATCCCAGCTTTTGCCCATGCGCTTGGCGATGGTTTCGGCATCGTCTTGGCCCCGGCTTTCCAAACGGCGCTTCAACTCGGTGATCGAGGGCGGCAGCAGGAAGATCGACAGCGTGTGGGTGTTCAGGTCGGAGTTGCGGATCTGCTGTGCGCCCTGCCAGTCGATGTCGAAAAGGATGTCCTGCCCCTCATCAATCGCCGCCTGCACGGGGGCTTTGGGGGAGCCGTAGAAGTTGCCGAAAACATGGGCGTGTTCCAGCATTTCGCCCTCGGCCACGGCCTGACGGAATTCCTCTTCGCCGACAAAACGGTAATCCTTGCCGTCCTCTTCGCCCGGGCGGGGGGCGCGGGTGGTGGCGGAGACCGAGAAGTTGATCGTCGGATCCCATGCGCGCAGGGCGCGGGCCATGGTCGATTTGCCCGCCCCGGAGGGGGAACTGAGGATGATCAGAAGGCCGCGTCGGCTTGGGTTTGTCACGTCTTACTCCACATTTTGCACTTGTTCGCGCATTTGGTCGATCACCGCCTTCAGGGCCAGACCGACAGTCGTCAATTCGGTGCTCTGCGCCTTGGAGCAGAGCGTGTTGGCTTCGCGGTTGAATTCCTGCATCAGGAAATCCAGCTTGCGCCCCACCGGCCCGCCCTGCCCGATCAGCGCACGCGCGGCGGCGACATGGGCGGCGAGGCGGTCGATCTCTTCGGTGACATCGGCTTTGACCGCGATCAAGGCCAGTTCCTGCGCCATCCGGTCTGCATCCGCGCCCTCACTGTTGTCGAGCACGCGGGCAAGGTTGCGGCGCAACTGGGCAGCGGTTTCTTCCTTACGGGCCTCGGCCAATGCGGCGGCTTCGGCAGCGAGGTTTTCGACCTCGGTCAACTGCTCTTGCATTACACTGGCCAGCGCCGCGCCTTCCTGCGCGCGCATCTCGTTGAAATCGCGCAGCAGGGTCGGCACTTCCGCCAGCAGAGCGGCGCGCAGTGCGTCGATGTCCTGTGCCTGATCGGCCTGTTCCAACACACCGCGCATGGAAAGAATGTCGCTCGCCCGCGAGGGCGCCAGCGATACGCCGGCATCCATCGCACGGGCCTCGATCTCATGCAGAACGGTCAGCAGCGTGTCGACATGCGCCTCGTTGATCTGCAAGCTGCCGTCACTCTCAGCCGAGGAGATGCGCAGGTTGCAGGTGAGATTGCCCCGCGCCACCTCCGCCGAAATTTGCTTGCGCAGGGCGGCCTCAAGCCCCTCGACCCAATCGGGCACGCGCAGCCGCAGGTCGAGCCCTTTGCCATTGACCGCGCGCAGCTCCCAAGACCAGCTCCAATCCTCCAAAGCGCCGGAGGCAGAGGCGAAACCTGTCATGGACCTGATCATCGGCGCGTTCCTTGCAAGGGCGGTCATGTCCTGCCTTACGGCGAAACCCCCGCGAGGGGCAAGCCCCCGCCCCCTCGGCCCGGCGGATCCCTTGGCTCACGCGTTAACCATTTCAGCGAAAGCATGACGAATTCCTTAACCGTCTGCGGTATTAATGATTTGGTAATCATTTCGGCCGCATTGTGCCGCTGTCGTTTCAAAACGGCTGCTGTATTGGCCAAGTCCTTATGGGTGAGTTTCAATGGGCAATACAGGCCACACCGCGCAGAATGTTGTCGCCATGTCAGATCATCGGACGCATGTTGGCTATGGCCCGCTCGCGCAGGTCGAAGCCTATTGGGAGGCCCTGCGCGGCAACAGGTTGATGCCGCGGCGGTCGGATATCGACCCGCGCGGGATCGAGCAGGCATTGGAATATGCCTTTATCCTCGAACGTGTCGCCGTGGGTGTCGGACGGTTGCGGATTGCGGGCGGCCATCTGCGCGATCTCATGGGGATGGAGGTGCGCGGCATGCCGATCACCGCCTTTTTCGGCACGCAGTCGCGCCCCCGCGTCAGCGAAGCGCTGGAAGAAGTGTTTCAGATGCCCGGCCAGATCACACTGCACTTGGGCGCGGCGGCGAGCTATGGGCGGCCTGCCTTGACGGGGCGGATGCTGCTCTTGCCGCTGAAAAGCGATTTGGGCGATGTCAGTCGGGTGCTGGGCTGTCTCGTCGTGCTGGGGGAGATCGGCCAAACCCCGCGGCGCTTCGATCTGGCGCAGGCCACGCGGCAGAGCGCCTTTGGCGGTGTGGCCAAACCTGTGTGCCATGCCGATCCCTTGCAGCAGCCGCTTTTGCCACGCGAAACCGGATTCGCAGAGCCGAAGGCAAGCTTCACCGCCGCCCCGGCGGGTGACATCCCGCCCTATCTGCGTCTGGTGAAGTCAGAGCAGGAATAGCCCGCCCGCCGCCCTCGGAACGTGAAAACGCCGCCCCGCAACTAGCGGGACGGCGTCTCTTTCGTCACAATCAAGTGCAGGCCGAGGCTGTTACCCCGCCGCCCGCGCCGTCTGTGCCACGCGGCGGTTCGACAGTTCCTCGGCCACGAGGAAGGCCAGTTCCAGCGATTGGCTGGCGTTGAGCCGCGGGTCGCAGGCCGTGTGGTAGCGATCGGACAGGTCTTCGTCGCTGACCGCCCGCACACCGCCGGTGCATTCGGTCACGTCTTGGCCGGTCATCTCGAAATGCACACCGCCGGGGACGGAACCTTCGGCGTTATGCACGGCAAAGAACTCATGCACTTCGCGCAGCACGGAATCGAAGGGTCGGGTCTTGTAGCCGGTCGAGGATTTGATCGTGTTGCCGTGCATCGCGTCACAGGTCCAGACGACGTTGGCGCCCTCTTCCTGAACGGTCTTGATCAGACGCGGCAGGTGATCGCCCACCTGCCCCGCACCAAAGCGCGAGATCAGGGTGAGACGGCCCTCTTCATTCTCGGGGTTCAGCTTGGCCATCAACTGCTTGAGGTCATCGCTGGTCATCGAGGGACCACACTTCAGGCCAATCGGGTTTTGCACGCCGCTGGCAAACTCCACATGCGCCCCGTCGGGCTGTCGCGTGCGGTCACCGATCCAGATCATGTGACCGGAGCCCGCGAGCCATTTGCCGGTTTGGCTGTCACGGCGGCAAAGCGCCTCTTCATACTCCAGCAGCAGCGCCTCGTGGCTGGTGTAGAATTCCACCGATTGCAGCGTATGCGCGGTTTCGGCGGTCACCCCTGCGGCGGCCATGAAATCAAGCGTGTCAGAGATGCGGTTGGCGATCTCACGGTATTTCTCGGCCTTTTCGTCATCGGTGAATCCCAGCGTCCAGCCGTGGACCTGATGCACATCGGCATAGCCCCCGGTCGAGAAGGCGCGCAGCAGGTTCAGCGTGGCGGCGGCCTGCGTATAGGCGCGCAGCATCTTCTGCGGGTCGGGGATACGCGCCGCTTCGTTGAAGGCCAGATCGTTGATGATATCGCCGCGGTAGCTGGGCAGTTCCACGCCATCCACCACTTCGGTCGGGGCCGAGCGCGGCTTGGCGAATTGACCGGCCATGCGGCCCAGTTTGATCACCGGCACCTTGGCCCCATGGGTCAGCACGATGGCCATCTGCAACATCACCTTGAAGGTGTCGCGAATGGCGTCCGAACTGAATTGCTCAAAGCTCTCCGCACAGTCGCCGCCCTGCAAAAGGAAGGCTTCGCCACGGCCCGCGGCGGCCAGATGTTTCTTCAACCGGCGTGCTTCGCCCGCAAAAACGAGGACCGGATAGCGTGCCAGCTGTGCCTCAACCGCTTCCAATGCGGCTTGGTCAGGGTAATCGGGCATCTGGACGCGCGGTTTGCTGCGCCAGCTCGAGGTGCTCCAGTCTGTCATCTTTCTACTCCGCTCCACAGCGCCGAGTGTCGGCGCTTCGTGATCTTTCTCTATACAAAGGCGCGGGGAAAGTGACCAGAACCGAAATGCGCCCTATTGACGTGGCGTGAGGCCCGTGGGCAATGTTTCCGGCAAGTTCTGGCGGCCATGGCACATGTCGACAGAGACGACCTGAATAGAAAGACGCCGTGATGTCCCAACCGCGCCCGGCCACCCGCATGCCCCCCCAGACCGACAAGCCGCGGCGCTTCGTCTTTGTGTTGTTGGAGAATTTCACCCTGCTGAGCTTTGCCTCGGCGGTGGAATGCCTGCGGATCACCAACCGCATGCTCGAACGCGAGGTCTATGAATGGCAGGTCGTGGGCGAAAGTGGTGAGACCTGTGCAAGCTCATCCGGCGCGGTGTTCGCACTGGACGGTGGGCTTGAGGAGTTGGGCCGCGACGATACCATCATAATCTGCGGCGGCATCGGCGTGCAGGCCGCGACCACCAAGAAGCTGCTGGCATGGCTGCGCCGCGAGGCGCGCAAGGGGCTGGTTGTTGGCGGGCTTTGTACCGCGGCGCATACGCTGGCCAAAGCGGGGCTGCTCGACGGCAAACGCGCCACGATCCATTGGGAGAATCAGGACAGTTTCGGCGAGGAATTCGAAGAGGTGATCCTGACGAAATCGGTCTTCGTGGTGGACGGCAACCGGCTGACCACGGCGGGCGGCACGTCTTCTTTGGACATGATGCTGAAACTTATCGCCGATGATCATGGAGAGGAGACGGCCAATGCCGTGGCGGATCAGCTCATTTATTCCTCGATCCGCACCGACCAAGACACGCAGCGCCTGTCGGTGCCCACGCGAATCGGCGTGCGCCATCCCAAGCTTTCCCAAGTGATTCAGCAGATGGAGCGCAATATCGAAGAGCCGATCAGCCCCTCCATCCTCGCCCGTGACGTGGGCATGTCGACCCGGCAGTTGGAGCGTTTGTTTCGCCGCTACCTCAACCGCAGCCCCAAACGGTATTATATGGAATTGCGGCTGCAAAAGGCGCGCAATCTGTTGATGCAGACGGATATGAGCGTGATCAACGTGGCGCTGGTCTGCGGCTTTGCCTCGCCCTCGCATTTCTCGAAATGCTACCGGGCGCATTACCAGACCACGCCCTACCGCGAACGCGGAAGCCAATCCACCCGGCAGCCCGCCTGAGGGTCAGGGCGTGATCCGGTAGACGGTGCCGTTGACCTCGGAGATGAACCAGATCCCACCCTCGGGCCCTTCGACGACATCCCGCACGCGGGCGGTCTCGGCAGTTTTGATCTGCGCCACCTCTTCCAGCGGCGTGCCGCTTAGCCGGGCGATATAGTCGAACTTGAGCGAACCGACAAAGATGTCACCTTCCCATTCAGGGAAAAACGCGCCGGAGTAGACCATCAGCCCCGCAGGCGCGATGGAAGGGTCCCAGTAGAATTCGGGCTGCGCCATCCCCTCTTTCGCCTTCCCCTCGCCGATCTTCGCGCCCGAATAGTGCTCACCGTAGGAAATCACCGGCCAGCCGTAATTCGTGCCCTTGGTGATGCGGTTGACCTCATCCCCGCCCTTGGCCCCGTGTTCCGACACCCAAAGCCGCCCATCCAGATCCAGCCCCGCCCCTTGCGGGTTGCGATGGCCGTAGGACCAGATTTCGGGCAGCACGTCGGGCGCGTCGACAAAGGGATTGTCATCGGGGACAGAGCCGTCGCGGTTCACACGGATGATGCTGCCGTTATGGGTGCTGCGGTCCTGCGCCGCCGGACGATCGCCGCGTTCGCCGATTGTCACCAGCAGCGTGCCATCCGGCGCCTCGACCACGCGCGAGCCGAAGTGCTGGCCGCCGCTGCTGCCCGGCTTCATGGCGAAAAGCTCGGTCAGGTTTTCCAGACTGCGGCTATCCTCTGACAGACGCGCGCTGGCCAGAGCGGTCCCCGCGCCGCCGCCCTCTTGGGGTTTGGCATAGGTCAGGAACAGCAGGCGGCTTTGTTCGAAATCCCCGGCCAAGGTGATGTCCAACAGACCGCCCTGCCCGACTACGGCCACCTCCGGCAGGCCCGAGACTTCGTGCCGCGTGTCGTCCTTTTGGTAGAGCAACCGCCCGGCCTTCTCGGTCACCAACAGACCGCCACCGGGCAAGGGGGCAACGCCCCATGGGGCTTCGAGATCCTCGGCCATCGGGGTGATCGTGAGACCGCTCTGCGCTGTGGCGGCACCCGCAGCGCAGAAGCTGCCAAGGCTGATGAAGGCGGCGGTGGCGAGGTGTTTTGCGCGGGTCATGGGCAGGCTCCTTTGGGCATGGGGGCTTGGATCAAGACATAGCCAGCGCACCGCCCATTTCCACCATCGTTCCCGGTCCACGCGAAAACCTGCCCGCGAAAAACACTTTATAAATCGCCTTTTCTTTTTCGAAACCACGACCTAACGTTCGATCAGAACGAGAGTTCAACTAAGGGAGAGTACCAAATGAAAAAAATTCTGATGGCCACAACGGCCGTTGCTCTGCTCGCCACGGGCGCGCATGCGGAAGACACTAAAATCGGCATTCTGCTGGGTTTCACCGGCCCGCTGGAATCGCTGGCCAATGACATGGCCGCCGGTGCCGAACTGGCGATTTCCGAGGTTAACGAGAGCGGCATGTTCCTCGACGGGGCCACCGTTTCGTCCGAGCGTGGCGACACCGGCTGTATCGACGCGGGCCTTGCTGTGGCATCGGCTGAGCGTCTGATCACCTCCGACCGCGTGAGCGGCATCGTGGGCGGCATGTGCTCGGGTGAAACCACCGCCTCGCTGCAAAACGTCGCCATTCCGAACGGCATCGTGATGATCTCGCCCTCCGCGACATCCCCGGCCCTGTCGACCGTCGAAGACAACGGCCTGTTCTTCCGCACCTCGCCGTCGGACGCACGTCAGGGTCAGGTCATGGCCGACATCCTGAACGACCGTGGCATCAAGGAAGTCGCCGTCACCTATACCAACAACGACTATGGTAAAGGTTTGGCCGACAGCTTTGAGACCGCCTATAAGGAATCCGGCGGCACCGTGACCATCAACACCTCGCATGAAGACGGCAAAGCGGACTACTCCGCCGAAGTCGGCGCGCTGGCCTCTGCCGGTGGTGAGGTTCTGGTCGTGGCAGGCTATGTCGACCAAGGTGGCGCGGGCATCGTGAACGGTGCGCTGGACGCCGGTGCATTCGACGTCTTCATGTTCCCCGACGGTATGGTCTCTGACACGTTGGAAGAGAAATTCGCCGAGATCGCGGATGGCTCCTTTGGTCAGAACCCGAGTGCTGCTGGCGAAGGCCCGGACAACTACAAGAAGATGGGCAAGGAAGCCGGTTTCGAGCCGACCAACGCCTTCTCGCCTGAATCCTATGACGCGGCGGCGCTGATGCTGCTGGCGATGCAGGCCGCAGGCTCCAACGATCCGGCGGAGTACAAGGAAAAGGTGATGGAAGTCGCCAACGCACCGGGTGAGAAAATCCTGCCGGGTGAACTGGGCAAGGCGCTTCAGATCATCAAAGACGGCGGCGACGTGGACTATGTCGGCGCCTCGGCGGTCGAGCTGATCGGACCGGGCGAGAGCGCGGGCAACTACCGCGAGATCGAGATGAAAGACGGCAAGATGGTCACAGTCGGCTACCGCTGATCCACGCCACCATCTAACCGCTAAGAGAGGCCCGGTCGCAGTGCGATCGGGCCTTTTGCTTAGGAAATCCGCTTTTCTTCCGGGGATGCAGCCAGTACAAATCCCCTATTGAGGACGTGGAAAACACGTCCCGTCTGGGAGGACAGGATGAAAAAGCAACGTATGGCCGTCTCGGTCAGGGCTTTGGGCATGTATTTTGCTGAACGTGATTTCGGCAATGCGGCGCAATCTGCCTCTGACAAGGCAGCGCAGGGCTTTCTTCAGATCAGGACCGCAGCGGTCCCTTCCAAGAATCTCAGCACATTGTAAACAGGTATGGCGGCGCGCATCTGCCTGCGCGGCCCATATGACGACCAATAAAAACCAGCCACAAGGTGGCGGACACGGGGATGGACATATGATCGTCGTAGACGACGTACACAAACACTTCGGCGGGTTTCACGCCGTCGACGGGGCAAGCCTGTCGATCGAGAAAGGATCGATCACCGGTTTGATCGGCCCAAATGGCGCGGGGAAAACCACGCTGTTCAACGTAATTGCTGGCGTGCTTCAGCCCACTTCGGGCCGCGTCACCATGGATGGGGAGGACATCACCGGCCTGCCCCCGCATGAGCTTTTCCACAAGGGGCTTCTGCGCACTTTCCAGATCGCGCATGAGTTTTCTTCGATGTCCTGCCGCGAGAACCTGATGATGGTGCCGGGCAACCAGTCGGGCGAGACGCTGTGGAACACATGGTTCGGCACCAAACGCATCGCCAATGAAGAACGCGCGCTCAAGGCCAAGGCCGATGAGGTGCTGGAGTTTTTGACCATCGAACATCTGGCCGAACAGAAAGCGGGCCAGATCTCGGGCGGGCAGAAAAAGCTGTTGGAGCTTGGCCGCACCATGATGGTCGACGCGAAAATCGTCTTCCTCGACGAGGTCGGCGCGGGCGTGAACCGGACGCTGCTGAACACCATCGGCGATGCCATCATCCGCCTTAACCAAGAGCGCAATTACACCTTCGTTGTGATCGAGCATGACATGGATTTCATCGGCCGCCTTTGCGACCCGGTGATCTGCATGGCCGAGGGCCACGTGCTGGCCGAAGGCACGCTGGATGAGATCAAGGCGAACGAACAGGTGATCGAGGCCTATCTCGGCACCGGGCTGAAGAACAAGGACAAGGTAGGCGCATGAGCAATGATCCCTACGGCGACCGCGGCAACAAAGATTGGTCGGTCGGCAACGCGAAGGGCCAAGGCAGCATCATGCCCAAGGCCAGCGGCAAAACCCACCCCGCCCCCGGCGGCCCTTTCCTGATTGGTGACGGCATGACGGCGGGCTACGGCAACGGCCCCGACATCCTGCATGACTGCACCATCGCCGTGGACCGCGGCGAGATCGCGGTGATCGTCGGCCCCAACGGGGCGGGCAAGTCGACCGGCATGAAGGCGGTCTTTGGCATGCTCGATATGCGCAAGGGCCATGTGCGGCTGGATGGTGAAGACATCACCGAACTCAGCCCGCAGGACCGTGTGGCCAAGGGCATGGGCTTCGTGCCTCAGACCTCGAACATCTTCACCTCCATGTCGGTCGAAGAGAACCTTGAGATGGGCGCCTTCATCCGCCGCGATGATTTTCGCGATACGATGGCGCAGGTCTATGACCTTTTCCCGATCCTCAAGGAAAAGCGCCATCAGGCGGCGGGCGAGCTTTCGGGCGGGCAACGCCAGCAGGTCGCCGTGGGTCGCGCGCTGATGACCCAGCCCAAGGTGCTAATGCTGGATGAGCCGACGGCGGGTGTCTCCCCCATCGTCATGGACGAGCTTTTCGACCGGATCATCGAGGTCGCCCGCACCGGCATCCCGATCCTGATGGTCGAACAGAACGCCCGTCAAGCGCTTGAAATCGCGGACAAAGGCTATGTGCTTGTGCAGGGGGCGAATGCCTTTACCGGCACCGGCAAAGAGCTTTTGGCCGATCCTGAAGTCCGCAAATCGTTTCTGGGGGGCTGAACATGGATCTGCTCAACGCTTTCATTGCACTTTCGAACTATGTGCTCATTCCGGGCATCGCCTATGGCTCGCAGCTGGCGCTCGGCGCGCTTGGCGTGACGCTGGTCTACGGCATCCTCCGGTTTTCCAACTTCGCCCATGGCGACACGATGGCCATGGGGACCATGGCGACGATCCTGATGACATGGCTGTTCCAGTCCATGGGTCTGAGCCTCGGCGTGCTGCCGACGGCGCTTCTCGCCCTGCCCTTCGGCATCGCCTTTACCATGCTGCTGGTGCTCGGCACCGACAAGGTGGTCTACAAGTTCTACCGTGAACAAAAGGCCAAGCCGGTGATCCTCGTGATCGTCTCGCTCGGCGTGACTTTCATCTACAACGGCATCACCCGCTTCATCATCGGCGCGGATGACCAGAACTTCCTCGACGGGCAGCGTTTCATCATGTCGGCGCGGGATTTCAAAGAGATGACCGGCCTGCGCGAAGGTCTGGCCTTTAAGACCACCCAAGGCATTACCATCGTCACCGCGATCATCGTCGTGGCGCTGCTGTTTTGGTTCCTCAACAAGACGCGGGCGGGCAAATCCATGCGCGCCTATTCCGATAACGAGGATCTGGCGCTCTTGTCGGGCATCAACCCCGAGCGTGTGGTGATGATCACATGGATGATCGTGGCCGCCTTGGCGACCATCGCAGGCACGCTCTACGGCCTTGATAAGTCGTTCAAACCCTTCACCTATTTCCAGCTTCTGCTGCCGATCTTTGCGGCGGCCATCGTCGGCGGGCTCGGCTCTCCGGTGGGGGCCATCGCGGGCGGTTTCGTGATCGCGTTTAGCGAGGTCACGATCACCTACGCGTGGAAAAAGGTGCTGGGCTATGTGATGCCCGAAGGGTTGCAGCCGGACGGCTTGGTGCAGCTTATGAGCACGGATTACAAATTTGCGGTCAGCTTCGTCATTCTTCTGATCGTTCTGCTGATCAAGCCCACCGGCCTGTTCAAGGGGAAATCGGTATGACTCAGACTGTGAAAAACACGATCCTTTTCGCGATCATCGCCCTGATGATCATCTACACCGGCTTTGCGCAAAGTTGGAACTCGGCTCTGCTGATCATCGCCATGGGTCTGATCTCTTCGATCATGGCGCTTGGGGTGAACTTGCAATGGGGCTTTGCGGGGCTGTTCAACGTGGGCGTCATGGGGTTTGTGGCGCTTGGCGGTTTGGCGGCTGTGCTGGTTTCCATGCCCCCGACCGAGGGCGCTTGGTCCACCGGTGGTTTCGCCATTCTGGGGGCGCTGGCGCTTGGGGCGGCTACCGTGGTGGCGGCGGTCATGCTGATGAAACGGATGGCCCCGGGCACGCTGCGCACGCTTTCGGTGATCGCGGTCTTGGTCATCGGTTTCTTCATCTTCCGCGCCCTGCTCGACCCCGCCGTTCAGGCGGTCGAGGCGATCAACCCGGCCCAGACCGGCTATCTCGGGGGTCTTGGCCTGCCGGTGCTGATCTCTTGGCCCGTGGGCGGCCTCTTTGCCGCTGGCGCGGCGTGGCTGATCGGCAAGACGGCCCTTGGCCTGCGGTCGGACTATCTGGCGATTGCGACGCTTGGGATTGCCGAGATCATCATCGCGGTCCTGAAGAACGAAGACTGGATGAGCCGCGGCGTGAAGAACGTGATCGGCCTGCCCCGCCCCGTGCCTTACGAGATCGACCTGCAAAACAACCCTGCTTTCGTGGAACGTGCGGCGGGCCTTGGCTTCGATCCGGTAGACGCCTCGACGCTTTGGGTCAAACTGCTCTATATCGCGCTCTTCGCGGCGGTGCTGATCGTCCTGTTGTGGATGAGCCAGCGTGCGCTGCACTCCCCTTGGGGCCGGATGCTGCGTGCGATCCGTGACAACGAAGTCGCGGCAGAGGCCATGGGCAAGGACGTGACCGCGCGGCATTTGCAGGTCTTCATCCTTGGCTCCGCGATCTGCGGCATCGCGGGGGCGATGATGACGACGATGGACAGCCAGTTGACGCCCGGCACCTACCAGCCGCTGCGCTTTACCTTCCTCATTTGGGTGATGGTGATCGTCGGCGGCTCGGGCAACAACTTCGGCGCGATCCTCGGTGGCTTCCTGATCTGGTTCCTCTGGGTGCAGGTCGAGCCGATGGGCCTGTGGCTGATGAACCTGATCACCGCGGGCATGTCCGAAGGATCGGCCCTGAAGGCCCATCTGATCGAGAGCGCGGCGCATATGCGGCTTTTGACCATGGGCATCGTGCTGCTTCTGGTCCTGCGCTTCAGCCCGCGCGGGTTGATCCCCGAGCGGTAAATCCGGCTGAGCTTCACGATCTAAAAAGGGGCGAGGTCGCAAAACCGCGCCCCTTTTTCATCTCGCAGGCCGCTTCAACGCCCCTTGAACAATCCGCCCAAGATGCCGCGCACGATCCGGCGCCCGGTGGTGCCTTTCAGCTCTTTGATCACCGCGCTCGCGATGGCATCGCCGAAACCATCCGTCGCCTTGCGGCTTGACCGGCTGCCGCCGCTGCGTGCCCCGCCATAGCGGCGGGCCTTCTGGAACTCACGCGCGGCTGCGTCCTCGGCCTCTGCCGCGGCTTCGATCTTTTCCGCCTCTTTGGCCGCCGCCTCCGCGCGGGCCTTCAGCATTTCATAGGCCGACTCGCGGTCCTGCACGGTCTCGTATTTCCCCGCCAGATCGGAGTCCGCCAGCACCGCCGCGCGCTCCGCCACGGTAATCGGACCGAGCCGCGAAGACGGGGGGCGGATCAAGGTACGCTCCACCACGCCCGGCACGCCCTTGCGTTGCAGCATGGAGGTCACGGCCTCGCCCACGCCGACCTCGCGGATCGCCTCTTCGGTGTCGAAGCGCGGGTTCTCGCGGTAGGTCTCGGCGGCTTGGCGCAGTTCCTTACGGTCACGCGCGGTAAAGGCGCGTAGCGCGTGTTGGATACGGTTGCCAAGCTGGCCAAGGATATCGTCGGGCACATCGGCGGGGTTCTGGGTCACGAAATAAACCCCGACGCCTTTGGAGCGGATGAGCCGCGCCACCTGTTCCACCTTATCGACCAGCGCCTTGGGCGCATCGTCGAACAGCAGATGCGCCTCGTCAAAGAAGAACACGAGCTTGGGTTTATCGGGGTCGCCGACCTCGGGCAGTTCCTCAAACAGTTCGGACATGAGCCACAGCAGGAAAGTCGCATAGAGTTTGGGCGAGGCCATGAGCTTGTCAGCGGCGAGGATGTTGATCCGCCCGCGCCCTTCGGCATCGCAGCGCATAAGGTCCGAGAGTGCCAGCGCCGGTTCGCCGAACAACTGCGCGCCGCCTTGGTTCTCCAGCACCAGCAGCCGCCGTTGAATGGTGCCGACGGAGGCGGTCGAGACATTGCCATAGCGCAGCGCCAAGTCCTTCGCATTCTCGCCGACCCAGACCAGTAGGGATTGCAGGTCTTTCAGGTCCAAAAGCGGCATCCCTTCCTCATCGGCCACGCGGAAGGCGATGTTCAGGATGCCCTCCTGCGCCTCGGACAGGCTGAGCAACTGCGCGATGAGCAGCGGCCCCATTTCGGAAACCGTGGTGCGGACGGGGTGGCCCTGCTCACCAAAGAGATCCCAAAAGGTGACCGGGAAGGATTGATAGCTATAGTCGTCAAAGCCGATCTTGGCCGCGCGTTCGGTGAAAGCACCGTGCAGTTTGGCGGCCTCGCTCCCCGCGACGGCAAGGCCGGACAGATCGCCCTTCACATCCGACAGGAACACCGGCACCCCGGCATTGGCAAAGCCCTCGGCAAGGATTTGCAGCGTCACTGTTTTGCCCGTGCCCGTCGCCCCCGCGATCAGCCCGTGGCGGTTGGCATAGCCAAGATCGAGGAATTGCTTTGTCGCATGGTCGGGACCGCCGCCGCCGATAAAGATGTCACTGCTCACGCTGGGGCCTTTCTGTCAATTTTAGCCATTCGTCCGTTCCACTAGAGCATACAAACTTAACCTTTGCGCGCCATAGTGAAGGCATCCCGCTCGCATGTCCTTTTATCGGGCGGGTGTACTTCCTCCCTGTAAGACTTGGCCGCGCCTTCGGGTGCGGCCCTTTTTCTGACCGGGGCCGTGCTAAAACCCTGACAGATTGTCGCATTTTTCCTGTTGACCGGCATCACGCGCTTGCCTAACGTGGCATTAATAAGTCGGCCCAGTCCGACGGGGAGAAAGTACACGGAAAGGGGGCGCGCTGCGTCCCCTTTTGCATTTCTGGCGCTTAAGCCTCTGACATCGTGAGGAAACCATCCTCGTGGGGGTCGGCATGAATTTGCCCGAACCTTGATTGAAATGCGGCCCAAGCCGCTGACAATCCTCAGGCGGCGTGGTAAGGGGCGGTAACGCAACAAATGTGGATATGACATGAGCAAGTTTATGACCGCCCTGCCGCTTTGTGCAGCGCTTGCACTGACGGCCCCAATGACGGCTTTCGCCCAGACCGCTACGGAAGAAGACACCGCTCAGACCGAAGAGCAGCAGCCCCAGCCCGGCACCAGCGGCAATGCTTCGCAGATCGAAGAGCAGCTGAGCCTTGGTGAAGATGCGGACAAAGACCCCGATCTGGGCAAGCCCTACACCAAGAAAGAGATTGGTGCTTGGGAGATGCGCTGCATCAAGACCGAGGAAGAGGTCGACCCCTGCCAGATGTATCAACTCCTCGCCGATGGCGAAGGCGCGCCGGTTGCCGAAGTCTCGCTCTTCCGTCTGCCCGACGGTGGTCAGGCCAAGGCCGGTGCCACGGTTGTCGTCCCGCTTGAGACCGCCCTGCCCGCGCAGCTGACCCTGTCGGTCGACGGTGGCAAGGCCCGCCGCTATCCCTATGCCTTCTGCAACCCCGTGGGCTGCTATGTGCGCATGGGCCTGACCGACGCCGATATCGGTGCCTTCAAACGCGGCAAGGAAGCGGTGCTGACCATCGTGCCCGCGCTGGCCCCTGATCAGGAAGTGAAACTGACACTTTCGCTCGACGGCTTCACCGCCAGCTACGACGAAGTCTCGGTCATCGAACAGTAAGACTGGATTTTACCGATTTGAATGCCGCGCCCGACCTCGGGGGCGGCATTTTTTATGGCCGCGCGTCGCTTAGGCGCGGCGCAGTGCCAGCACGGCGTTCATCCCGCCAAAGGCGAAAGCATTGCTGAGCGCCACATCGACCTGCGCCTCGCGTGCCTCATTGGGCACGACGTCGAGCGCGCATTCCGGGTCGGGCTCCTCATAGCCAATGGTCGGCGCGATCACCCCGTCGCGCAGCGCCATGATACAGGCCAGAAGCTCAACCGCGCCGGTGCCACCGATGATATGGCCATGCATCGACTTGGTGGAAGAGATCATCAACCTGTCCGCATGGGTGCCAAACACATCCGCCACCGCCGCACATTCGGTCTTGTCATTCGCCGCGGTCCCGGTGCCATGGGCGTTGATATAGCCGACCTCTTCGCGGTTGATCCCCGCATCGGCCAGCGCCCCCTGCATCGCCCGCGCGGCTCCCGCCTTGGAGGGCATCACGATGTCGCTGGCATCCGAGGTCATGGCGAAACCGGCCACTTCGCAAAGGATCTCGGCCCCCCGTGCCCGGGCATGTTCATAGTCCTCAAAGACAAAGACCCCCGCCCCCTCGCCCTGCACCATCCCATTGCGGTTGGCAGAGAATGGGCGGCAGGCATCGCGGCTCATCACGCGCAGCCCTTCCCAAGCCTTCACCCCGCCGAAGCAGAGCATGGATTCCGATCCGCCCGTCACCATCACCGGGCTCATGCCGGAGCGGACCATGGCGAAGGCCTGCGCCATGGCGTGGTTCGACGAAGCGCAGGCGGTGGAGACGGTGAAAGACGGCCCGCGCAGGTTCCATTCCATGCTGACATGGCTGGCGGCGGCGTTGTTCATCAGCTTGGGCACCACGAAGGGGTGCACCCGATTTTTGCCCTCTTCGTAAACCGCGCGGTAATTGTCGTCCCATGTCGAAACACCGCCCCCCGCGGTGCCCAGCACCACCCCGGCGCGGGCGGCCAAGTCATCGGTGAAGGTCAGGCCCGATTGCTTGATCGCCTCGCGCGCGGCGGTGAGGGTGAATTGCGTGAACCGATCATAAAGCGCGATTTGCTGGCGGTTGTAGCGGCCCTCGGCCTCGAACCCGCGCACCTGACCGCCGATGCGGATGGCCAGCCGCTCCACATCCCGGAACTCTAGCGGGCCGATGCCGCATTTGCCCTCGCGCATGGCCGCCAGCGTCTCGGGCACCGACAGGCCCAGAGCGTTGATCGTGCCCGCGCCGGTGATGACAACGCGCCGCATCGCTCAGCTCTGTTCGGCTTGCAGCCGTTCCACCCCGGCGACGATGCTGCGCACGGTCGAGATGTCGAAATCGCTTTCGCTGGGGCTGTTGGCGTTGAAAGGCACGTTGATGTCGAATGTCTCTTCAATCGCAAAGATGCATTCCACAACCCCCATGCTGTCAATCCCGAGGTCTTCGAGCGTGCTGTCGAGCGTGACATCCTCCGGCTCTATCATGGCCTGTTCGGCGAGGATGGTAATGACCTGAACCTGAGTGCTCATGCGGCGTCCCCCAACATATGTCCGCGGCAGGTTTAGTCAGCCTTGTCGGCTTTGGAAACCACCTTTTGCAGGGCCGCGACATCACGCAGCAGCTTGGGCAAACGGCGCAGCGCTTTGTAGATTTCGGTTTGCTTGCTCATTTGGGTGGCGGGGTAGCCTAACATGGTGCGCCCCTCGGGCACGTTGGAGAGCACAATGGTCCCCCCGCCCGCGATCACCCGGTCGCCGATGGTGATATTGTCGGCCAGACCGACCTGCCCGCCGAGCACCACATTGTCGCCCACGCGGGTCGAGCCGCCAACGCCCGCCTGCCCGCAAAGCAGGCAGTTTTTGCCGATCACCGCATTGTGGCCGATATGCACGAGGTTGTCGATTTTCGTGCCGTCGCCGACCTGCGTGTCGCGAATGGTGCCGTTGTCGATGGTGGAGCCCATGCCCATTTCGACATCCGCGCCGATGGTCACGGCGCCGAGCGAATGGATACGGGTCCAAGGCTGCGGGGCGGCATCGCCCTGATCGCCGAGCGTTTGCCGCGCGCTTTCCACGGTGGATAGCTCAGCCGTGACAAAAGAGAAACCGTCGCCGCCCAAGCGCACGCCCGATTGCGCGATGAAACCCGATCCGATGGTGACCCGCGCGCCGATGCTGACATGTTCGCGCAGAAAACAGCCGTCACCCAACGTCGCATCCACACCGACAAAACACAGTGGCCCGATGACGCTGCCCGCGCCGATCCGCGCCCCGGCAGAGATCACCGCCAAGGGGCCGACCGAGACGCCTTCGCCCAGCACGGCCTCGGGGTCTATCACGGCAGTGGGGTGAATGCCCGGCTTGAACCCCTGCCCCTTGTCGAGCATCCGGGTCACGCCAGAAAGCGCGTAGCGCGGGCGGTTGGGCAAGATCGCGGCCTTGAGGCCCAGAGCGCGCCAATCGGCCCCTTCCCAAAGCATCGCCACCTCGGCGGCGCCATCGGAAAGGCTGCTGGCATAGCGCGGGTCCATCGCCAGTGCCATTTCGCCCGATTTGGCGCTGGCAGGTTCCGCGACGCCACTTACCTTGAGTTCGATGTCACCCTCGGCGCTGGCGCCGACGGCATTGGCGATTTGCTGAACACTATAGGTCATTTCGGGCGGCCCTTACTTGTTGCGCGCCCGAGAGTTACCCCTGAACGCCGCGCAAGGCCACCCCCGCCTTGGAGAGCGCGTTCCAGATCAGCGCATCCCGGCCATAGACGTCATCGCGGTATTCGGTATGGCCGCGGGCGTTGGTCACGGCGGTGCGGTAGATCAGATGCACCGGCACCTGCTCTTCGAGAACGACGCGCGTCTCGCGTCCGCTGCGCAGAATGGCCTGAAACTCGCCTTCCGGGTCTGCCGATTGCAGGTCCAGCAGCGCATAGGCGAATTCAAATGGCTCGGCCAGACGCACGCAGCCATGGCTGAAGGCACGCACGTCGCGGGCAAACAGGCTCTTGGCCGGGGTGTCATGCAGGTAGATGTTGTATTTGTTGGGGAACATGAACTTCACCAGACCCAAGGCATTGGTCTTGCTGGGCGGTTGGCGCATGGCGAAGGGGAAGGTCCGCGCGGTATAGCGGTTAAAGTTCACCGCGCCGCGGTTCACCTTGCGGCCCCGGCTGTCGGTAATCTCGATATGGCCCACGGCATAGGGGTTGCGTTTGAGCTGCGGCAGGTATTCCCCAGTGACGATCGACCGCGGCACATACCAGCTGGGATTGACCACCATATGCTCCATCACGTCCGAGAATTCGGGCGTCGGACGGTCCTCGCGCGCGGCCCCCACGACCGAGCGGGTCTGGAAGGTGATCTTGCCATCGTCGATGATCTTGGCCGAGAAATCGGGGATGTTCACGAGGATATGGCGTTTGCCGCGGTCGGTGTTGAACCAGCGCTCACGCTCAAGTGCGACCATGACCGATTGCAGCCGCTGCTCGACGCCGATGTTGATCTGTTTCATCGTGGCCGGACCGGCAACGCCATCGGTGTTCAGCCCGTGGGCCTCTTGGAACTGGCGCACGGCTTCGGTCAGGCTGGCGTCATAGCCCACGGCATTGGACCGCTCCAGAAAGCCCATGGCGATTAGGCGGTTGCGCAGGGCAATCACGTCATTTCCGGTATCACCCGGCTCAAGCTTGCCCGCAGGCACCGAGGGGCCCCAGCCGCCCTGCGAGAGCAGCTTTTCCATCGCGATCTTCTCTTTCAGCAGCGCGTTATACTCAAGGCTGCGCGGCGGCAGGGCGCGGAAATAAGCGGCGGGCGTGGATTTGGGCAGGTCTTGCAGATAGGTCTTGCGGTCCCGGTATGGGATTTCGCGCACGATCTGGCTGATGATCCGTTTGGGGATCAGTACGCCGGTCTGCACGTCGCGGGCATAGCGCAGGAACACGCGGCTCAACTCCACCTCGGCGAATCCGCGATCGCGCGGGGTCTTGGCCGTGCGCAGCATCTCCAACACCGCGTCGGGGTTATAGCGCGTGACCGGCAGGCCATGATCATCTGCCGTGGTGATCGCCCGCATCAGTTCCGACCGGCGCGCGCGGTGTTCTTCGGCGGCCCCTGTCCAGATGGCGGTATAATCGTTCTCACGGTAGAAGGCGGCGATGTCATCGTCTTGGGCGGCAGCTTCGGCGACGGCTTGTTTGAAGGCGGTGACCTGCGCCGTGGCAGGCGCGGCAAGGACCAGGGCGGAAAACAATAGGGCAAACCCTGCGATAAATTTGGACAGTTGCCGTGAAAAAGTCGCGCTGAAACCCATTTCGTACCCCGTGAATATACCATTGCCGCCGCGCGACCCTATTGCCTGCCCGGTTTGCCAATAATACTACGCGCAAGTCCATTCAAATTTCCGTTCGCAGGAAAAACGCGTGATGGCCTGTGCGGATTGCGCATCGGTTGCCTTTGCAAACATTGGGTTTTTTAACCGCATTGCGCAAAAACTTGCCTAAATTTGAACCACTCGGGAACCATTCCGATTCAGCCCTTGGTCAGGTTTTCCCGCTATGCAATAACAATGTTGCATCTGGGGATGAGATGAATGGCCCATGTAACATCTTGGGTAACTTAGGCAGACGACGGGACAGAGACACATGACAGGCAAAAGCTCCTCGGGGATGACCCGGCGCGCCATTCTCGGCGCATTCGCAGCAACCACCGTTGCAGCAGCTCCCACCTTCTCGAACGCGGCAGGCTTTCTGCGGGGCGCAGGCGACATTCGCCGCATCCGCATGTATTCGGGCCGCACCGGTGAGCGGTTGGACATGATCTATTGGATCGAAGGCCACTATATCAAAGACGCCTTTGCCGAAATCAATCATTTCATGCGCGACTGGCGGACCGACGATGTCATCAACATGGACCTGCGCACCATCGATATCATGGCCGCGTCGCACAATCTGCTGGATGTGAACGAGCCCTATATGCTCCTCTCCGGCTACCGCAGCCCGAAAACCAACGCGATGCTGCGCTCCCGTTCCAGCGGTGTGGCCAAGAATTCGCTGCACCTCAAAGGTCAGGCCGCTGACCTGCGCCTCGCCTCGCGCTCGGTGCATCAGGTGGCCCGCGCGGCGATGGCTTGCCGCGGTGGCGGCGTCGGGCGCTACTCCGGCTCGAACTTCACCCATATGGACTGCGGCACAGTGCGCAGCTGGGGCGGCTGATCGCAGCTACTCCGGTAAGACGAGTGAATTGTTAAGGGCGCCTTCGGGTGCCTTTTTTGTTGCCCGATTTTGTCGCCGGTGGGCTTTCGCTGGCCGTGGTACGGCTCTACGGTCGCGCCAAACACATGCCGGGGAGAGAGATGCAGATAAAGGCGGCGCGCATTGCAGTGATCGGTTTCGGGCCGCGCGGCCTTGGCGCGTTGGAGGCTCTGTCGCAACGGCTTACGGGGACCGAAAGGCGGATAGAGATCGACATTTATGAACCCGGCCCCCATCCCGGCGCGGGTCCGAACTTCGCCCCCTCGGAGCCCGCCTATTGTCTGCTTAACATCCCTAACCGCGACATCGCGATCCGCCCGCCAAAGGGGTCGCGGGTCGGACATTTCGCGGAGTGGCAAGACCGCCCAGTCCATCCCGACAGTTTCCCCTCACGCGCCGAGATGGGCCGCTACCTCATGGCGCGGCGGGATGATCTTTTTGCACGGGGTTTTACGAAAACTGGCGTGACTTGCAGGGTGATCCCCGCCGCTGTGGCCCGCATCTTGCCCGAGGGGGCAGGCTGGCGTGTGCAATCGGAAAGCGGGTCGGAGGCGCCATATGACGAAGTGCTCCTCACCCTCGGGCAGCCCCCTGTGGAACCGGACGCGCAATGGGCCGATTGGCAAGAGCACGCGGCGCGGCGCGAGGCAGAAGTCGCGCAGGCCTATCCAGCGGCGGATCTGCGCGCGCGAGCGGCGGCATGGCAGGGCAAGCACGTCGCGATCCGGGGCTTGGGGCTGTCGACCTATGATGTGTTGCGTGGTCTGACCATGGCACAGGGCGGGCGCTTCGATGCGGCGGGTTATCATGCCTTGGGCCGGGAGCCCTGCCGCATTCTGCCCTTCTCGCTCAACGGGCACCCCCCCTTCCCCAAGCCACAGGATGCCGCTTTCGACGCGCTGTTCGATCCCACATCGGAAGAGACTACGGGCTTCTCAAAAGCCGCCATCGCTGCGGTCTATGCGGGACCCGAGGCGACGCCTTCGTTGATCTCTGACGCCCTCCTGCCCGTGGTCGCGCGCATCCTCGCGCCTCAGAATGTGCGGGCGGCGGAAATCGCGAACTGGTTGGAGACGGAATGGTCAGACCCCGGCGCGCAGGACCAGCTGCCTCCAATGGAGGCGCTGCGCCACGGGATAGACCTGGCCGCCGGTGAGGTCGCGCCGAGCATTGGCTACACGCTCGGGCAGATTTGGCGCAAATGGCAAGACACATGGCGTGCGGCCTTTAACCCGGGCAAGGCCTCGCCCCAGACGGCCAAGCGGCTGATAGACTTCGATGAGGGGTTGAAACGATATTCCTACGGCCCGCCCCTCGCCTCCGCACGAGAGCTTTTGGCCCTGATCGACGCGGGGCTAGTCGATCTGTCCTTCGCCACCAATCCAGAGATCACGAATAGCGCGCAAGGCTGGACATTGCAGGCGGAGAGACACGCGGCGGAGGTGTCGGTCATCGTCGATGCGGTGCTGCCTGCGCCGAACCTCTCGAGCATCGCAGCACCGCCCCTGCCCGATCTCATCTCCCAAGGTTTGCTCTCCCCGCTGTCATCCGATCTGGCCGCAGCGACCGCGCCTGACGGCACGCTGCGCGGGCGTGACGGACGCCCCGTGCCGGGCCTTTGCCTGCTGGGGCGGCTCGCGCTCGGCAGTGTGACGGCGGTGGATTCCCTGCACGATTGCTTTGGCCAATCCGCCGACCGTTGGGCGCAGGGCGTGATCGACAGGCTGTCGGTTTGACACGCTGCCGCTTGGTTACAACAGTTTGTGATCCGGCCCGCGCGATGGAACGGCAAGGCGCTGAAACGGTTTCCCTTTCAACACGAGATTGAAGAATAGGGGAACGACGCAATGAAGAGACGACATTTCATCACCGGTGTAGCCGCCAGCGGTGCCGCCTTCGGCGGTGGCCTTGCCACGCCTGCATTGGCGCATCCGCCCAAGGAAATGCCGAGCTATGATGTGCCGCCAGAGATGATGCCGCGCAAAGTGCCGATCGCGGCGGGCGCGCCGCCCTATGAAATCCACGTCGATCCCGACAATTTCGCGCTCTACTGGACACTGCCCGACAATATGGCGTGGCGCTATACCGTGGGCGTGGGCCGCCCCGGTCTTTATGAATCCGGTGAGTTCTACGTTGGTGCCAAGAAGGAATGGCCGAGCTGGACCCCGACCCCGGGTATGATTGACCGCGAGCCGGAGAAATACAAGAAATACGCCGATGGTATGGAAGGCGGATTGGACAATCCGCTGGGGTCGCGTGCGCTCTATCTCTTCACAGAAGAGCGCGGCGATACCTTCTTGCGCATCCATGGCACCAATGACCCCAGCACATTGGGCAAACGCGTCTCGAACGGCTGTGCCCGTCTGGTGAACGATCAGATGGCCGAGCTCTATAACCGCGTGCCGATGAACACCCGCGTGGTGCTTTACGAACCCATCGGCTGAGTTTTTTTCGGCCAAATCAAGCAGCCCGGAGCGGAGAATATCCGCTTCGGGTTTTTTTGTGCCTCTCGCTCGACCAGTAGGATTGAAACATTTCACACGGGCCAAAGAGGTTTGGGTGCGGTGGCGGCACACACGTTTCTGCGACGTCTGTGTAACAGGTCTTGAACGCTCTTCGCGGGGCCTGCCAATGTCATAAGTCCCGTTCTGCGGCGTGGTGAGAACTTATTAAAAACAGTATCTTATGCGGCTATGGCAATTTGTTACGATCTGATCGCGCCGGGTCTCGCTCTAACACTGGGCCGTGATCCGAGTTGCTTTGTAACCGCCCCTCGCCGCGCCTTAATATCATTGTATCGAACGGGCCTCCCGACCTCCCCGCCTCTCCCCAGAGCGAGAAAGCCGACGCCCTTTCCCAAACCTGAAAGGACCAGAACAATGAAACTCTTTATCGCAACCGCCGCCGCCACTCTGATCGCCACCGCGAGCTTCGCAGGCCAGTCGACACGCTACGAAGACCTGCGCTTGGACACGTCCCTAACGGCTGATGTCGTCCATGCCGCGGATGCCGGTGAAACCCGCCCTAATGAGCGCGCCGCTGACCTGCGGTTGGAAACATTCTCGGACGAAAGTGCGCCGGTCGCCACCTTCTCGACCAGCGGCCCCGTGAGCAGCTTGGGCGAAGGTTTCGCCTATGGTGGTTACGGCGCGGGCAACGACTCCCGCTAAACTGTCATAGATAGACCTAAGAGAGCCCGGCCCGAAAGGTGCCGGGCTTTTCTACATGTGAAGCCGCATGGCCCGACGGGGCAAGAGCTTCTCTTTGCAAAAAGGCAAAATGGCGGAGCGACAGGGATTCGAACCCTGGAGACGGTCTCCCGCCTACACACTTTCCAGGCGTGCGCCTTCGACCACTCGGCCACCGCTCCGTTGAGGCGGGGTTTAGCTTGGGGGGGCAGTGAGTTGCAAGAGCGAATTCCCCCCAGAGAGGATAAATTTATCTAACCGCCCAGATGAACATAGACCCTGCGGTTCAAACGGCCCTTTTTTTCAATCTTTCCAAGGCGAAGCGCGCCGATCTCGCCGGTTCGGGCGACATGGGTGCCGCCGCAGGGCTGCAGGTCGATGGGGTCCTGCGCCTCTCCGATGCGGATCAGCCGAATGTCTCCCCGTCCGCGCGGCGGGGCGACGGACATGGTCTTGATGAGTTCAGGCGCGGCGTCCAATTCGGCCTCGGTGATCCAGTCCTCGCTCACCCGCGCATCGAGGGAGACGAAGTGGTTCAGCGCCTCCTCCAGTTCCTCGCGATCCTGCGGCGCATCGGGCATGTTGAAATCAAGGCGCCCGTGGGTGGCCGAAATTTGTCCCCCCGTGACCGGATGGGGGATCACGACCGACAGAAGGTGCAGCGCCGTATGAACGCGCATGTGCTTGTGTCGGCGGTCCCAATCGAGTTCCTGTTTCACGAATGCGCCCACCGGCGGCAAGGGACGCGGCTCTGCTGGGACCAGCGCGATGCCGCCGCTGTCGCGGTCACGCACCGTGGTCGCGATGGTAAGCTCTTGCTTGTCCCAGGTCAGCCACCCGCTGTCGCCCGGCTGGCCGCCGCCCGTGGGGTAGAAAAGGGAATTGTCCAAGATCACCCCACCTTCGGGCGTATGGGCGGCCACGCGGGCCGGGGCGTCGCGCAGGTAGGTCTCGGTCCGGTACAGCTCGCCCGTCATGCCTGCGGCTCCGGCTTTGCGTCATCTTCTATTTTCGGTGCTTCGGCCTTCAGAGTCTCAGGGTTGCGCAGCCATAGGTCGCGTTGGGCAAAGGGAATTTCGATCCCTTCCTCTTTGAAACGCGCGGCGATGGCGTGGTTGATGTCGTTCTTGACCTTCATCATCCAATTCACGTCCCGCAGGTAGCAGCGCACCTCGAACTCCAGCGCATCGGCCCCGAAGTTCAAGAACAGGACCGCGGGCGGCGGGTTGGTCAGCACGATGGGCTGCGCCTCGGCAATCTCTTGCAGGATGCCTTCGATCCGTTTGGTGTCGGTGCCGTAAGCCACGCCCACGGGTACGATAAGGCGGCCCACGGTATTGCCGCGGGTGTAGTTGGTGACTGTGCCGCTGATCAGATCGGCGTTGGGCACGATGACATCGGTGCGGTCGAAGGTCTCGATCCTTGTGGAGCGCACCGAGATGTCGCGCACATAGCCCATCTGGCCACCCACCTCGATCCAATCCCCTTCGGAGATCGGACGTTCGATCAACAGGATGATGCCGGAGACGAAGTTCGACACCACGTTTTGCAAACCGAAACCGATACCGACCGAGAGTGCACCGGCAACATAGGCCAGCGCGGAAAGGTCGATCCCCGCCCCGGTGATGGCGAGCAGCGCGGCAAGGAAAATACCGACATAGCCGATCCCCGAAACGATGGCGTTCTGCCCCCCGATGTCCATCCGCGTCTTGGGCAGGACGTTGCTGCGCAGCGCCCCTTGGATCAGACGGGTGACGGCATAGCCGATCACGAAGATCACCGCGAAGGAGAGGAAATCTGTAGGACGGATCCGCGTCTCGCCAAAGGCAAAGCCCCGGCTGAATAGCGCCCAAAGCTCGGTCAGGTCTGTGACCCGCGCGCCCCATGCCAGCGCCATCACAGGCAGCGACAACAGCAGCAGGATCAGGCCAAAGAAGACGGGCATCAGCGCGTCGCGCGCCTGCACCCCCTGCCCGGTCATGGCACCGTAAACATCGGCCAAGAAGCGTTGCAGCGTCATCACCAGCCCCAGAAGCACCAGCGTGGTGACATAGGGCGGCAGCAGCGAAACGGCGGCGTTGTAATAGCCGCTGATCAGCAAGAGGGGCGCGACCACGGCCACGATCATCGCGCCCAAGCCCAGCCCGCGCACGACGCGGTTCAGGGTCGAGGTCCGCGGCTCTTCGGCGGCGGAGACATCTTCCGTCACTGGATCGCTGTAACCGCGCAGGATTTTCCCGATGCGGAACAGGGCAAAAGCGCTCAGCAGCATCACCGGCAGGCGCAGCACGGCCTCGGTGGTTTCTGCCGGTTGCTGGCCGTCGAAAATGGCGGTGATGATGGCGCCAAGGATGACGGTGACGGTGATGATGCTGACGTAGAAACGAACCGCTTTGCGCTCAGCCGCGGGCAGCAGGATCAGCGCCTCGTCCTCATCGCGAGAGAACACCCGTTCGGCGACCCAGCGAACGCCCAGCATCGCGCCGCCGATCACCGGGATCAGCTGCACAAGGGTTGAGCCGCGCGGGCCGAGCCAATCGGTCGCCAAGACGGCCATGGCCAGCAAGACCAGACCCACCGTGGGCAGGATGATCCGCAAAAGAGACACGACAAAGCGCCAGATGCCAAAGCCGCGCGCGCCGAATTGCTGGAGCCGTCCCACAATCGCGGTCGACCAATGGTGGCCGCGGAAGATCAGCACCAAGCCCAGAATGGTGAGGGCCAGAACCGCAGGGAGAGAGGCGCGCAGGCTGCGCCGCGCCGTGTCGGCATCGTCAGGCGCTTCGGCGGCGATCTCACCCGCCGCTGTCGCCAGATCGTCTATCGCGCTGCGCCAATGGACGGGGTTGAGCGGCGTGGGCACCACCTCCATCAACTGCTCGGTCTGGCGTTCGCGCAGCGCAACGTCAATCTGCCCGATCAGCGCATCGGCGCGCAGATATGCCGCTTCGGCGCGTTGGACCGGTGTCAGTAGGGTGTTGAGCTGTCGGTTTAACTCCTCACGGTTGGCGGCGACTTCGGGGGATTCCGGCTCGGCCCCCTCGCCCTCGGGCGGGGTTCCGAGCGCGGCCAATTGTTCGCGCAGCACGCTGATCCGCGCCGCGTTCAGGTTGCGCGCCGCGTCGAACTCGGCGCGGTAATCCACCAGCCGGGCGCGCTGCACCTCCAGCATGGTTTCGGTGGTATCGGGGGCGTCGACCGCCTCTTCAGCCGAAGAGGCGACGGTTTCCCATTGGTCGAAATCCGGCAGAACCGGTTCCTGTGCGACAGCAGCGCCGGTCAGCCAGACCAGCAACGCGGTAAGGCCAAGGGCGAAGCGGAGCATTTGGGTCATGTATCCTCGAAAACACCTGGGATGGATTGCGGCGCGGCATCAAGCCATGCGGGCGTCGGCAGCCCCTTCTCGCGCAGGAACTCCGGGTTGAAGAGTTTGGATTGATAGCGCGTGCCGAAGTCGCACAGCACGGTCACGATGGTATGGCCCGGCCCCATCTCTTTCGCCAGACGCATGGCCCCGGCGACGTTAACGCCCGAGGAGGCACCAAGGCAGAGCCCCTCATTCTCCAGCAGGTCAAAGACGACCGGCAGCGCCTCTTCATCCGAGATGTTATAGGAATGGTCAGGTTTGAACCCTTCGAGGTTCGCGGTGATCCGCCCCTGACCGATGCCCTCGGCGATGGAGCTGCCTTCGGATTTCAACTCGCCTTCGGTATAGTAGCTGTGCAGCGCCGCGCCATCGGGATCGGCCAGTGCGATTTTGACGCCCTTGGGTTGCAGCGCCATGGCCACACCCACGAGCGTCCCGCCCGAGCCGACCGCGCAGCAAAAGCCATCGACCTTGCCGCCGGTCTGTTCCCAAATCTCGGGGCCAGTGGTTTCGATATGTGCTTGCCGGTTGGCGGTGTTGTCGAACTGGTTGGCCCAGATCACCCCCTCGGGCGTGGTCTTGGCCAATTCCTTGGCCAAACGTTCGGAATAACGGACGAAGTTATTGGGGTTTTTGTAGGGTGCGGCGGGCACCTGCACCAATTCCGCACCGGCCAGCCGCAGCATGTCTTTCTTTTCCTGCGACTGGGTCTCAGGGATGACGATGACGGTCTTGAACCCCATCGACGCGCCCACCAGCGCAAGCCCGATGCCGGTGTTGCCCGCGGTGCCTTCGACAATGGTGCCGCCGGGCTTCAACTCACCCCGTGCGATGGCGTCGCGGATGATGAACAGCGCCGCGCGGTCCTTGACCGATTGGCCGGGGTTCATGAACTCCGCCTTGCCCAAGATTTCGCAGCCGGTCTCTTCGCTCGCGCCGCGCAGCCGGATCAGCGGTGTGTTTCCAATGGCCTCGGCCAGATCTTTAGCAACCTGCATGTTTGCCCCCAGTTCATGTTCCGTCCGGTTTAGCTGTCGCGTCTTCGGACCTCAAGCGTTCGCGGTGGCGGGCCAGCCAATAGGCGCTTGCCACCAATGGCGCATTGGCAAGCGCCTGCGCATCGGCCAAGGCCATCAGATCATCGAATGACATCAGATGCGACCGGATATCCTCGCCCTCCGCAGCCAAACCGCCAGTGCCGATGATATGATCCGGCAAATCTGCCAATCCCACGAAAATGTGAAAGAATTCCGTCGCATTCCCGGGTGAGGCATAGACGTTTCCGACCGGCTCCAAGACGCCCAAGGTGATCCCCGCCTCCTCATGCGCTTCGCGCCGCGCGGCGGCCTGCGGCGTTTCGCCGGGGTCGATATGGCCTGCGATGGGTTCCAACTGCCAGCGGGTATGATCGCCGCGCGCCAGCGGGCCCATGCGGATTTGCTCGACCAGCAGCACGCGGTCGCGCAGCGGGTCATAGGGCAGCACCAAAGCTGCATCCGCACTGACAAAAACCGCGCGGTCGATCTGCGCCGACATGCTGCCGTCAAAGGTCTCATGCCGCAGCGAGATTTCATCAAGGGCAAAGAAGTTCGCGTAAACGCGGCGGCGGTCGGTTACTTCGACCTTGCCATCGAGCGCTAGCGGATCATGCATACCCTGCGCCGCCAGCACCTGCTGATGGGCCCGGCGGCGGATCATTGGGAACATCGCATCGACCTCGGCCCGCGGGCGCTTGCCCATATAGCTCATCACTTCGCGCGCGGCATGGCAGGAAAGCGGGGCCCAATCACGCTCCCATTCAGGCAAGGACCATGGCCCCTGCGCGGTCCAGCGCCCGGGCTGGGGCAGATAGACCTCAGCCCCCTGCCCGTCTGCCAGTGTCACCGGCACCAAATCATAGTCGAACGCGCCTTCATAAAAATCGAGCCGCGCAAAATCATCCACGCTCAGGCCCCGCACCAGCAAGCCCTCGGCCTGCGCGCCATCGCGCGTCTCAATCGTGGGAAACGGGCCTTCGGCGGCGGCCGAGACTTGGTAGCCGGACAGATTGGCGGGGCTGAGGTCAATCGCCTCGGCGGAGCGGCCAAGCACGATTTCCAACAGCGGCAGATGCCGCAGGGTGCCGTAGATAAAGAGATGTCGCATGGGGATCAGGGCCAACGGTTATAAGCAAATTCGGTCAAAAGCCCTGCAATCACGCCGCCGACGACAAGCGTCACGCCGATGGGCACGGTGGCGATCATCAGGCCGAATTCCGCGCCGATCTGGAACACGGCGACGATGGCCTCGAAGGGATCGTCATAGCGGTTGCGCAACGCCAGCCGAACCATCTCATTCGCCGCCTGCAAGAAGATCGCCCAGAGCATCAGCACGAAGACCCCGGCAAAACCGTTGTTGATCGCAGCCACGATGCCCCGGCCCGCACGCCGGCCCATGACGCGCCAGCCCACGATCAGGCCAAGCACCACGTTAAGCGGCAGGAAATACCCGAAATCCGTGCTTTCCGGCATCAGGGGCACCACCATGCCCGACAGGACAAAGGCCAGCACGGCGAGTGAGATCGCCGCCATAAGTCGTGCACCAGTCGGCATTTTTCGGCTCCTTGCGGGGGCGGACCGCAGGGGCGGTCACACAGGTCGCCGTACCGTAATCTGCGTCACGTCGCAATTGCCACTGTCAAATGTCGCGGCACAGGAAGTGAGGTAAAAATTCCACATCCGGCGAAAGCGTTCGTCAAAGCCAAGCGCGGTGATCTGATCCCATTTCTCGTTAAAGGTCTCATGCCAACGGCGCAGGGTGATGTCATAGCTTTTGCCAAATTCGATCGACCGGTCGACCACCAGCCCTGCACGCTCCACCTGCTGGCGCAGGATTGTGGGGCTGGGCAACATGCCGCCGGGGAAGATGTACTTTTGGATGAAATCCACCCCGCGTTTGTAGACCTCCCATCGGCGGTCGGCGACGGTGATGATCTGCAAGGTCGCGGCGCGGCCCGGTTTCAGGCGCTGGTGCAGCGTGTCGAAATAGACCGGCCAGTATTTCTCGCCCACCGCCTCGAACATCTCGATGCTGGCGATGCCATCATAGCACTCGGTCTCGTCGCGGTAGTCTTGCAGTTTGAAGGTCACACGGTCCGAGAGGCCCGCCTTGGCAATCCGCTCCTGCGCGTAGTTGAACTGCTCTTGGCTGATGGTCAGCGCGGTCACCTTCAGCCCGCGTTCGGCAGCGGCATATTCCGCAAAACCGCCCCAGCCGCAGCCGATTTCCAAGACATGATCGCCGGGCTGCACACCCATCTGATCGACCATGGACTTGTATTTCGCCCGCTGCGCGGCTTCCAGCGACTGCTGGGCGTCGCCCTCGAAAATGGCCGAGGAATAGGTCATCGTATCATCCAGCCAGAGGCTGTAGAACGCATTGCCGAGATCGTAGTGATAGCTGATATTGCGCTTGGCCTGTTTGCGGTTGTTGCGCTGAAGCCAAAAGCGGAACTTTTCGAACTGACGCAGCAGCCCTTGGCCGGGGAAACCATCATAGACCGTCTCATTCCCCGCATGGACCAAATCCATGAAGGCTTGCAGGTCCGGCGTCGACCACCACTCATCTAGATAGGCATCGCAAAAGCCCAGGTCGCCCTCGCGGATCAACCGTGCGAAAAGGTCATCGTTATGGATGTGCAGTTCCGCCACCGGGCCGGGCTTGGCCCCTTCGGCGCGGAACACGCGGCCATCGGGCAGCACAAAGTCCACCCGCCCGTGCTGCATCTCCTGCGCCATGGCGAAGACCTGCGGGAAATAGCGTGGCAGACCTTTCTGCCCCTCGGTGGTCGTAAGCTTCATACCTCGGTTCCGTTCTTGTTCTGGCCTACTGTAACCGCAGGCTGCTGTTTCGCAAAAAGTTAAAAGTCGCGGTTGCGATAGGCGTCGAGCGCTCGTTCCCGCCCCTCTGACAGATCGACGATCGGATCGGGGTAATCGTCCTCCGGGCTCCGGCCCCAGCGGCGTGGGATCGCGTCGAAATAGGCCAGCGCCTCGTCACTCGGTTTCGCGCGCCCCTCGGCGATCCAACGGCGGGTGTAGTCGCGCCCCTTGTCGAAACGATCAAGCTGGGTCTCGGGGTTGAAAATGCGAAAGAACGGCGTCGCATCGGGGCCGGATCCTGCGGCCCATTGCCAGCCCATCGCGTTATTGGCCGGATCCCAGTCGATCAGGTGTTCTTCGAACCACTTTTGCCCGATCCGCCAATGGCACATCAGATGTTTCGTCAGATAGCTCGCCACGATCATACGGCCCCGGTTGTGCATGCGCCCCGTGACCTGCAACTCGCGCATGGCCGCGTCGACAAAAGGCACCCCGGTGCGCCCCTGTTTCCATGCCAGCACCTCGGCGCGGCGCTCGTCCTCATTCCATGGGAAGGCCTGCCATTCCTCGCGCCAGTTTTGGTCGAGGATGCGCGGCGTGTGATTCATGAGGTGATAGGCAAACTCGCGCCATGCGAGTTCCTTGAGGAATGTCTCAGCCCCGCGCTTGCCCTCCTGCATGGCCCGCTGGCCCGCGTGCCAGCACTGGGCCGGGCTGATCTCACCCAGCGACATGTTTTCCGACAGGGCCGAGGTGCCATCTTCGCCCGGCATGTCGCGGCTTTCATCATAGCCTTCAACGATATGGGCCATGAATGAGCCAAGCCGGGCCTGTGCCGCGGCCTCCCCCAGACGGACATAGGGGCGCACCACATCGCGCCCGCGCTGCATCTCGGCGTCCATTTGCCAATCGTCGAGCGCGGCGCTCTCGGGCCAGTTTGGCGGGGCTGGGATGTCGCTTGGGGTGGTCAAGGGAGCCGCCACATCGCGGCCCCGGACTGCCTTCCAATAGGGGGTGAAGACTTTGTAAAAGCCGCCGGTCTTGGTCTCAACCGTCCAAGGCTCGAACATCAAATGCCCGGCAAAGCTGCAGGCCTCGGCCCCATTGTCCTTTAGCGCCTCTTTGACCTTGGTGTCGCGGTCGATCGCGGCGGGATCGTAAAGGCGGCTCCAATAGACCGCCCCCGCGGCGGTTGTCTCGATCACCTCGCGCAGCACCTCAAGCGCATCGCCACGACGCAGGATCAGGCGGCTGCCCTTCTCGGCCAAAGTTTCTCCAAGACAGCCCAAGGCCAGCCCGAGGCGGAACTTTGGCGCCGCGCCCAAAGCCTCTGACTGTGCGTCGTGGATGAACAGCGGGATCACCGGGCGGCCCGATTGGCAGGCCGCCGTCAGGGCGGGATGGTCGCTCAGCCGCAGATCGCGGCGGAACCACATGATAATCGGGGAATTGTCGCTCACGTTGGGGGTCTTGCTCCTGCACTTGTCCCGAAACATAGCGCCCCTGCGCCGGGGTCAAGGATCAGAGCAGATCATCCAGCGCGTTCAGCAGTTTGTCCATTTCATCCTGCGTCGTGTAATGGGTGAAGCTGAGACGGAGCACGCCTTTGGCCTCATCTACCCCCATCGCACCCAACGCCCGGCCTGCGTAGAAGGTGCCGCCCCCCGCCATGATGCCGCGCGCGGCCAATGCCTGCGCCATCTCGACCCCCGGTCGATCAAGCGCCAATGCCACCGTGGGCGCGCGGGTTGCCGCTTCGGTGGGGCCGATGACCCGCACAGAGTTGCGCGCCGCCATGGCATCCAACAGCGGTTGCAGCAAAGCCGTCTCATGGGCGCGCATCGCGTCATGCACAGCAACACCGCGCGCCGTGGCCCCGGCAGTGCCGCCGATATGGTGGGCGTGGAAAGCGTCGATATAATCCGCCATGCCCGCGCTGGCTGCGATCTGCGCGTGATCCGGCCCGGCGGGGGTGAAACGCTTGTAAAGCACGTCTCCATTGAAGTGATGCGCTTGGTTCGGCAGCAGTTCGGCCAGCGCCCGGCGGATGACCATGACACCTTGATGCGGCCCGAAGGTCTTGTAAGCCGAGAAGAGGTAGATATCCGGCCCCAGCACCCCGACATCGGCAAAGCCATGTGGCGCATAGGAGACGCCATCGACGCAGACGAAGGCACCGGCGGCATGGGCCAGCGCCGTGATCTCGGTCACCGGGTTGATCTCGCCCACCACATTTGAGCAATGCGGGAAGCAGACCAGCCGGACATTCTCGTCCAAGAGATCTTCGAGCTTTGCCGGATCGAGATGCCCGGTGTCAGGGTCGATCTGCCATTCGCGGACCTCGATCCCCCGCTCGACCAGCCTGCGCCACGGTCCGGTATTGGCCTCATGGTCCTGATTGGTCACGACGATCGCCTCACCGGGCTGCATCATCTGGCCGAAAGCCTGCGCCAGCACATAGGTGTTCTGCGTGGTCGAGGGGCCAAAGCTCAGCTCCTCCGGCGTCACGCCTAGGATCGCGGCCATGCGGGTGCGGGCCTCGTCCATCTCCTCCCCACCAAGGCGGCTGGCCTCATAGGCGCCGTAGGGCTGCACCTTTCGCTGGGAGTAGAAGCGATGCAGCCGGTCAATCACTTGGCGGCAGGTGTAAGACCCACCGGCGTTCTCAAAGAAAGCCTGCCCTTGAAGGCTCGGCTCGGCGAAGGCGGGAAATTGGGCGCGGACCCATTCGGAATCAATATGCATGGCGCGAAGGTTGACCGCAGCGCGGCCAAGGTCAAGCGCCCAAAGAAAACGGCGACCCCGAAGGGCCGCCGTCATCCGTGTTGCAAAGGCTGTGCAGGTTAGCGGATTTTACGCTCGTCCTGCAGGCCGCGGAAGATGCAGAAGCACATGAAGAGCAGCAGCAGCGTGAACAGCAATCCGGTGGAGATCACCATGGATTGCAGCGCCGCGAGGCCCCCGCCGATCAACAGCGCGATGGCCACGGCACCCTCAAAGATGCACCAGAACACCCGCTGCGGCACCGGCGCATCGACCTTGCCACCTGCGGTGATCGTGTCGATCACAAGCGACCCGGAGTCGGACGAGGTGACGAAGAACACCACCACCAGCACGATGCCGATGAATGAGGTGATCGAAGCCAGCGGCAGCGCGTCGAGCATTTTGAACAGCTGCAACGGAAGACCCGCATCTTGGGCCGCGGTGTAGCCGTCGTTCAGCACCTGATGGATCGCGGTGCCACCAAAGATCGACATCCAGAGCACGCAGACCAGCGAGGGGATCAGCAGCACGCAGATCACGAATTCCCGCACGGTACGGCCTCGGCTCACGCGTGCGATGAACATGCCGACGAAGGGTGACCAGCTGATCCACCATGCCCAGTAGAAGGCCGTCCAGCCTTGCGAGAAGTTCACGTCTTCACGGCCAAACGGGTTCGCCAGCGCGGGCAGATATTCGATATAGGCCACCAGCGAGTCCCAGAAGAAGGACAGCAAGAAGATCGTCGGCCCCACCAAGAGCGTGAAGAGTGCCAGCAAGGCGGCAAGCCCCATGTTGATCTCACTCAGCACCTTCACACCCCCATCAAGGCCGCGCAGAACCGAGACCAGCGCCACGGCGGTGATCAAGGAGATCAGCACGACTTCGGAGGTGGTGCCGGTTGGGATGCCGAACAATTCGTTCAGACCCGCGTTCGCCTGCGTGGCCCCCAGACCGAGCGACGTCGCCAGACCAAAGAGCGTGGCAAAAACAGCGATGGTGTCGATGATATGCCCGGGCCAGCCCCAAACACGTTCGCCCAGAACCGGGTAAAAGGCCGAGCGGATCGTCAGCGGCAGACCTTTGTTATAGGTGAACAACGCCAGCGCCAGCGCGACGATGGCATAGATCGCCCAAGGGTGCAGACCCCAGTGATAGATCGTCGCCGCCATGCCAAGGCGCAGCGAACCAGCCTCGTCACCCGTGGCGGCACCCAAGGGGGCCCAGTCGGTGCGCAAGCCGTTTTCTGTCGTGATCTCGCCCATGGAGGTCGAAAAATGGGTCAAAGGCTCGGACACGCCGTAGAACATCAGGCCAATGCCCATGCCCGCCGCGAAAAGCATCGCGAACCAGCCCAGATAGGTATAATCCGCGACCGCTTCATTGCCGCCAAGGCGGACACTGCCAAAGGGCGTGACGATCAGCAAAAGTGCAAAGATTACCACCAGGTCGGCAGAGCCGATCAGGAACCAGTCAAAGTTCTTGGTGGTAAAGTTGAACATGGCCGAGAAGATCGCGGCGGCCTGTTCCGGCAATGCGATGGTGTAGAACACGAAGACCACGACCGCGATCCCCGAGATTAGAAAGACCGGGTTGTGAATATCCAGCCCGAACGGCCCGATCTGCCGTTCGATATTGTCCTGACCGATCTCATAATCGGTATCGATCACATCCGCCTTGCCCTCAGGCTCGGGGATGCCGTGCGAATTGGTATCGCTCATAATCTGTTCCCTCTTTGATGACAGATTACCGCGCAAAACGCGGCCTTCTGTTTTTCTCATCCGTGCGCAACAGGATAGAGGCTTGCGACCATTGGGCAAGCCATTGCGGCCAAACCCCCTTGGAAACTTGGCTAAAACGACCGTTTCGGTATCTGCTGCGACGTAAGTTTGGGGGGACTACCCTGTCCCGAGCGCGGCTGCAATCGCATCGGCCTGTTCGCGAATCCGGTCCATGTCGCCTTGGACACCGGGCGGGCGCAGCTTATCGCCCTCATGCCGGGGCAGGATGTGGTAATGCAGGTGAAAGACCTCTTGCCCGCCCGCAGCCTCGTTAAACTGCTGCACGGTGATGCCATCGGCGCCAAAGGCGCGGAGGCAGGCATTGGCGACTTTCTGAACCGTCGCCAGACAATCCGCCAATTGTGCGGGGCTCGCGTCGAGCATGTTGCGGCAGGGCGACTTGGGGATCACCAGACAATGCCCTTCGGTGCGAGGCATGATGTCCATAAAGCAATAGGTCTTTTCGTCCTCATAGACCTTAAAGCTGGGGATCTCTTTGCGCAGAATCTTGGCAAAGATATTGTCGTCGTCGTAGCTGGCCATCATGCTCTCCTTCTGGCGGTCGGGGCGGCGCGGACCATTAACCACACCGCCCCGCGCCGAGGCAATATCAAGCGTTTACGTCGACGACCACCCGGCCCTTGACCTGCCCTTTCAGGATGTCCGCCCCCAGTTGCGGCAGATCGCTCAGACCCGCGGGCCGGACCATCGCTTCCAGCTTGTCCATCGGCAGGTCCTTGGCCACACGCCCCCATGCGCGCAGGCGGTTGTCATAGGGCTGCATGACGCTGTCGATGCCCAAGAGGTTCACGCCGCGCAGCAGGAAGGGGATCACCGTGGCAGGCAGGGCCGCACCGCCCGCAAGGCCCACGGCCGCCACGCTCGCCCCATATTCCATCTGACCCAGCACGCGGGCCAGCATCGCGCCGCCCACGGCATCGACGCATCCGCCCCATGTTTCGCCCTCCAGCGGGCGTTTGACCGTCTCGTTGATCTCATCCCGCGCAACGATCCGGGCCGCCCCAAGGCTCTTGAGGTAATCTTCGGTCTCGGGCCGCCCAGTGACCGCCGCCACCTCATAGCCGAGGTTGGCAAGGATCGCCGTGGCGACGGAGCCGACGCCCCCCGCAGCACCCGTGACCAGAACCGGGCCTTTCTTGATGCCGTGATCCTCCAGCGCCATGACGGCCAGCATCGCGGTGAAACCTGCCGTGCCCACGGCCATCGCTTGACGCGTGTCCAGCCCTTCGGGCAGTGGCACCAGCCAATCGGCCTTGACCCGCGCCTTTTGCGCATAGCCGCCCCAATGCGCCTCGCCCACGCGCCAACCGGTCAACACCACCTTGTTGCCGGGCTTGTAACGGTCGTCATTCGAAGTCTCGACCGTGCCGGCGAAATCGATGCCCGGCACATGCGGATAGTTGCGGACCAAGCCACCACCCGGCCCGATGCACAACCCGTCTTTGTAGTTCACGGTGGAATATTCGACCGCGACCGTCACCTCGGCCTCGGGCAGTTGGTCTTCGGTGATCTGGGTGACCTCGGCCTGGGTCTTGCCTTCGTCATCCTTGTTTACAATCAGCGCATTAAAGCTCATCTTTCATCTCCTTTTCAGGTTTCAATCTACCGGACCTCAGGCCCAGTAACTTTCACGCACGGTCACGTCACGCTCGCCATCGGGGGTATGCGCCCGCAACCGCGTGCCCGGGTCCCAATGGGTCATCCGCACCATTCCGATGGCGACATTCACGCCAAAGTCGGGGGACCAAACCGCCGAGGTCACCTGCCCCACGCGCTTGTCGCCTGCCATCAAGGGCCAGACACGATCACAAAGCGGCACCGGATCGCCTGCGATCTCTAGGGGACGTATCTGTTGCACCGGCCCCTCTTTCGCCACCCGCAGCAGCGCATCTCTGCCGATACAACCCATCGCCGCCTGCGTGTCGCAGAGCTTGCCAAGACCGCATTCGTGGGGCGTGTTGTCGTCGGTCATGTCATTGCCATAGCTCAACAATCCGCCCTCGATCCGCTCAATCAGGTTCGGACAGCCCGCCCGCACATCCAGATCGCGCCCCGCCTCGAAAAGCGCCTCCCAAAGCGGCATCGCGATATCGGCCCCTTCGGTGTAGATCTCAAAGCCGCCCTGTTTGGAGTAGCCGGAGCGCGCAACATTCATGGCGCGGCCTTGAAACTGGAACTCCCCGAAGCGGAAGAACTTCACTTCCCGCACCGCCGCGCCAAAGATGCGATCCATGAGGTCTTCCGCTTTCGGCCCCTGCACCGCCAGCAGGTTCACATCCGGCTCATCGACCAAGACATCAAGATGATAACCGTTGCATATCCCCTTGGCCCACAACAACAAATCGCTATCGGCGATGGAAATCCACCAACGATCCTCGGCCAGTTTTACCGCCACCGGATCGTTAAGCATCCCACCCGTCTCATCCACGATTGGCACATAGACACAGCGCCCCGGCGCCACATCGCGCAGATCACGGGGCGTCAGCATTTGCATCAGTCGGGAAGCATCGGGCCCGCGCAGTTCAACCTGTCTTTCGCAAGCCACGTCCCAGACTTGCACGGCTTTCTTCAAGTGGTGATAATCCGCCTCCGTACTCTCAAAGACGGTGGGCAGCAGCATCCGGTTGTAGACCGTATAGGCTTTCACTCCCGCCGCCTCGACCCCGGCAGAGAATGGCGTGCGCCTGATCCGGCGCGAGGGAGAGAGTTCGACCATCAGCCCTCCTCCGGCATGAAAATGAAATCGGTCACCGGCCCGTCAAATCCTGCGTTGGTGAGCATGGCGTGCACTTGGCCGCGGTGGTGGGTTTGGTGGTTGAAGAAATGCACCACACATCCCGCCATCGGCTTAGAAACATCGCGCTGCAAGATACCGGAATGCCACGTTAAATTTCCATCCAGCATCGACTGGTCGAGCCCCGACGCCCACTCAGAAATAGCCAGATCGCATTGCCCTCGCGCCAAAACCCAGGCGTCACCGGAGCGGCAAAGCTCGGTGTCTTTGCCTTCCGGTTTTGACGCGGCAGGGTCGAACCGCGACAGCCAGAGTTGATCGCACCACAGAAGATGGTTCAACGTGCCGAGGATGGAGCCGAAGAACGCCCCGCGATCCTGCGTTAACGATGCTTCATCCAAAGTCTGAACGACATTCGACAACTGTCTGTTTTGCCACGCATTATAGCGAACCATTTCCTTGGCGTAGGTGGGGGTGATCACCGCGCCCCCTGCCAGTCGATCGCGCAGACCTCAGCCGATTTACCACCAAAATCCCAGACCCGACCATAGTCGCGGACCTTGGATTTCACGCCGCGCGCGGCGACGATGTTCGGCCCCATCCAGTATTTCGAGTTGGTGATCGTCACCGGCTCCCCCGGTTCGGCCCCGGCCAGCATCTCGATCTCGCCGTTGATCTTTCGGCCAATGTTGATGACCCGGCGGTTGCCGTCGCGAATGATCTCAACCGGGGCGCGTTCGGCGCCGATGATCTCGCTTACCAACATGGTGAACAGCCCCGTGGTGCCGCCCGCAGCGCCCGAGAAGATTTGCAGCAACCCGTCATAGGCTGCCTCGCTCGCGCGGTCGTCCACATAGGCGGCGACCTTCCAATTTCCCTCGCCCATGCGGCCCGGGATGTCGACCAATAGCCCTACGTTCAGACCGGCCAAGTCCTCCCCCTCGAAATGGCCCTCGTCGATCACGATGCCCATCCACGCATGGCAGTGGCCTTCGGTTGGCAGATGCGCGCCAAGGCTGACCACGCAGGGGCAGAAAACATCGCAAGAGCAGTTCAGGAAAAGCTCGCCCTTGATCGCCCAATCGGCGGGTGTCATCTCTCTGTTTGGCATATCATCCTCCTGTGATCATGGGCCAACCCGCCACGACACCGGCGCCGAGGATCAGGGCGAAACCCATTGGTTTTGTTACGTAATGCCCAATCTGAGGCAGTTTTTCGATGACCATGAAAAGCGTGGCGAGCCCCATCCAAGCAAGGTTCATCACCCCGCCGGCAAAGCCCAGAAGCATAAAGCCCCAGCAGCAGCCTGCGCAAAAGGCGCCGAGGCCCAGCCCCATGCGAAAACCGCCCGCGGCGTCGGGGCGCCAGTGGCCCATGAAATACATCATCGGAGAGTGGCAGACGCCGTGGCAAATCTCCTTGGCGCGGGTAAATTGGAAGAGACCCACAGCCAAGAGCAGCGCCGTCGCCGTCCAGCGCGATTTGGCGATGCCGAGCATGTCGATGACGCCGCCGTGCAGCAGCAACAGTTGCAAACCCGCGATCCCCGCCGCGAAGATCAGCCAGACCGCGAAGTAGCCCGCCAGCACTGCCAGCCAGCCCGCGCGGGTGCCATTGGCCGAAGTAATGAGGTCTTCGTATGCGCGTAGCGTTGGCACCATGGTCGGGACCATCATCGCCGCCATCATCGCGCCCCACATCACGAACAGTGGAAAGAAACGCGCCATGGGCATATACATATCCATGCTCGGATCCATCTGCCGCATGCGTTCGCCCATGGCCCCGGGGCGGCCCAGCAGATCGAGATCCATCTGCATCGCCATGCTGTACATCATCCACCAAGCGGCGAGAATTAGGGCGAAAAACCCCAGCCATAGTGTTGATCGTACCAACCCGGTCATCGCCGCCCTCCCCTGCGTGCTCTTGTAGATTTAATGTCAGACAATTAAAGTCCTCGCAAACACTAATTGTAAGACATATGAAAATCGACCCAAGCAACCCCGCCGATCTATCGGCCCAGATCGCCACGGCCATTCGCGACGCCATTATCGGCGGGCATCTGATCGTCGATCAGCGTCTGCCCTCCGAGGCGGAGCTTGCCGAGCAGTTCGAGGTTTCACGCCCCACGGTGCGCGAGGCGCTCAAGCGGCTGGCCGCGCAATCGCTGATCCGCACGCAGCGCGGAGCCACGGGGGGTGCTTTCGTCAACCGGCTGAGCTTCCCGGATGCCTATGCGCAGCAGATCACCACCTCGACCCTGCTGCTGTCGATGAATGCGGTGAGTTTTGAGACCGCTTGCGAGGCACGCTTCGCCTTGGAACGCGCCTGCGCCCCGCTATCGGCAGAGCGGCGGACGGCGGACCACCTTGCCACCATGCGCGCGGAGATTCACCGGCAGGCGCAGCCGGGACTGACGGATGAGGCCTTCTGCGCTTCCGACGTGGCATTTCACCGGGCGCTGGTCGATGGTGCGGGCAATCCGGTCCTGAGTTATCAACTTGCAGGCGCGGTTGAGGCGATGCAGCCCTTGATGAATATGATCACCTTCACCGCGCGGGATCGCGCGCGGATCGTAGCTCTGCATCAAGAGATCGCGGATGCGGCAGAGGCCCATGACGGCAAGGCGGTGACGGCAGGGCTGACCGCGCTTGAGGCCGAGACCCAACAGCTTGCCCAAAGCGTGTTCGCCGCACGCGCGGCGCGGAATGCCGAAGCTGCGGGGCGACGCTAGGTTGGGCATGTAAAACAACAAGATACGCGTCTATCTTGACGTAACAAAATCGCACGTCCCACCCCTTGCAATTCGTTCATCGCGGCCCTACTTTAATCCTGTCCTTCGGGACTATGGACATAAACGCGCTCGTAATAAGCGGTTCGGACCCGGGGGCGGTACCCGGCGGCTCCACCAAACATCCTTCATTTGGGGATCATGGGGCCGAAATAGGATCGACGAACGTCTAAAGGGGTTGCTTTGTCTCGGTGAGATACCACCGTTATCGGTTCAAACTGTACAATTGCAAATGACAATCGTGCTCCAGTTGCGATGGCCGCGTAAGCGGTTTCAGCGACTGAAATCTTAAGTCCTTAGGCCTTGCAGCTTAAGGCGGGGTTCGCAGGTACCTGGCAACAGAAACCTGCACTTTTCCCTTCCGTTTCATACCCGTTAGACGGCGCTCTTGCCTTAACTTGACCGCGCTTTCCTCTGGCCCTATCCGTGACGCAGCGAAGCCGTGGTGGCTTTGATGACGCAGGATGGCCCCGATGACCCCGCCCAGTTGGCCCGATATGTTTCGCGTGTTTGGCCGGATTGGGTTGATGTCCTTCGGCGGCCCCGCAGCCCAAATTGCCGTGATGCACCGCGAGCTGGTCGAGCATCGCCCGTGGCTGAGCGAGCAGACTTACCTCCGGGCCCTTTCGCTCTGTATGCTGTTGCCGGGGCCCGAGGCGATGCAGCTGGCGACCTATGCAGGCTGGCGCCTGCGCGGCGTTGCGGGCGGGCTGTTGGGAGGGTTGCTTTTCGTTGTGCCGGGTGCGGTCTTCATCGCGGCACTCGCGCTGCTTTATGCGTGGTATGGGCAGATGCCCTTAGTGCAAACGGCCTTTCTGGGTATCAAGGCCGCTGTCATTATCGTGGTATTCCAAGCGCTTCTGAAGGTTTCTTCAAAGGCGCTTCACGGGCGTCTCGGCTGGGCGTTGGCCTTTGGGTCTTTCATCGCCCTCTTCGTGCTGGGCCTGCCGTTTCCACTGATCATTCTGGTGGCCGGGGTCATTGGGATGCTGACCCGAGGCCCGACGCCTGAGACCGAAGCCGCCGACCTGCCGCCGGCGCATAGCCTCCGCACCCTGCTCATCTGGGGTGGTCTCTGGGCCGCGCCGCTTCTGTTCCTTGCCCTCATCGGCGACGACTTTCTGCTGCAACTGGGGCTGTTCTTTTCCAAACTGGCTGTGGTGACCTTCGGCGGGGCCTATGCGGTGCTGGCCTATATGACCCAGACCGTGGTGCAGGATTTCGGCTGGATCGAGACCGATCAGATGATCGATGCGCTTGGCTTGGCTGAGACAACCCCCGGCCCGCTGATCCTTGTGACGCAATTCGTCGGGATGTTGGCGGGATTTGCGCAAAGCGGCCCCGCGGGGGCGATGGCTGCCGGGCTGCTGGCGCTTTGGGTCACTTTCACGCCCTGTTTCCTTTGGATTTTCCTTGCGGGCCCGTATCTTGAGGCGCTCTCTGAACAGCCGCGCATCGCAGGCGCGCTGCGGGCGATCACGGCGGCTGTGGTGGGGGTCATCGCCAATCTCTCGGTTTGGTTTGCGCTGCATGTGCTGTTTGATCGGGTGGGCGCTGATGGCCCGCTTGCCCTGCCCCTGCCCGTTTGGGACAGTTTCAACCCCATGGCCGCCGCGCTCACCCTCTTGGCTGCCGTGTTGATGCTGGCCCTCAAGCGTAGTTTTGTCCTCACGATGGTTCTGCTCGCCACGCTGGCGCTGATCCTTCACGCGATTTAGCGCGGGACCCCCTTTCACTCGCCCCTGAATGGGGTATGCTTACCCCTGCCCAACGCCCGGACCGGAGAGAAGAATGAGCCGCAGCATTGATTACGGCAACCTGATGCACGAAGCCATGCGGGGCCTGATCCGCAGGGTCTTGCAAGACGTATCGGACAAGGGACTGCCGGGGAATCACCATTTCTTCATCACCTTCGACACCTCGCATCCGGATGCGGAACTGGCCGATTGGCTGTCGGACCGCTATCCCGATGAGATGACCGTGGTGATGCAGCATTGGTACGACGGCCTCGATGTGGGTGAAGACGGTTTCGCCATCACGTTGAACTTCGGCGATGCGCCGGAGCCGCTTTATATTCCTTACGATGCGATCCGCACCTTCGTGGACCCTTCGGTTGAGTTCGGCCTACGGTTCGAACAGCAAGAAACCGAAGAGGAAGACGTGGCGGAGGACGAGACCACGCTCGACCAGACGGACGAGGCAGAGCTGGAAGTCACGGAAGAGCCGGTCAAAGATGCCGAGATCGTCTCGCTCGATTCCTTTCGGAAGTAGCGCTGGAATGGCCGTTAGCGCCATCCCCGCATTGCGCAGCGCGTAAGGCGCAGGTACACCGCTGGACAACGATAAGTCACAGCAGGAGCCGCAGAATGGCCGATACCCGCACCGAAACCGACAGCTTTGGTCCGCTCGAAGTCCCCGCCGATAAATACTGGGGCGCGCAGACGCAGCGTTCGATCATGAACTTCCCGATTGGCTGGGAAAAGCAACCCATCGCCATCGTGCGCGCGCTCGGCGTGATCAAGAAGGCCTGCGCGCAGGCGAATGTGGCGCAGGGCTCGCTGGACGAGGAACGCGGTCGCGCGATCATTCAGGCCGCTGGCGAAGTGTTCGAGGGCAAGTTCGACGACAACTTCCCGCTGGTGGTCTGGCAGACCGGTTCCGGCACCCAGTCGAACATGAACGCCAATGAGGTCATCGCCAACCGCGCGATCGAACTCATGGGCGGCACCATTGGCTCCAAGGACCCGGTGCACCCTAACGATCATTGCAACATGGGCCAGTCGTCGAACGACACTTTCCCCACCGCCATGCATATCGCCACCGCGATGACGGCGCGTGACGTGTTGCTGCCGGGGCTGGAGAAGCTGCACGGCGCGTTGCAGAAGAAGGTCGAGGAATTTGACGGCATCATCAAAATCGGCCGCACCCATACGCAGGACGCGACACCGCTGACGCTGTCTCAGGAATTCTCGGGCTACACCCATCAGGTCGCCATGGGCATTGCCCGCGTGCGCGATGCGCTTGGCCGTATCTATGAGCTGGCACAGGGCGGCACCGCCGTGGGCACCGGGCTGAACACCAAGCAAGGCTGGGCGGAAACCGTGGCCCACAACATGGCCGAGATCACCGGCCTGCCCTTTGTCACCGCGCCCAACAAGTTTGAAGCGCTGGCCGCCCATGACGCGATGGTCGAGATTTCCGGCGCGCTGAAGACCGTGTCGGCCTCGCTGTTCAAAATTGCCAATGACATCCGCCTTCTGGGCTCCGGCCCGCGCTGCGGTCTGGGTGAGCTGATCCTACCCGAGAACGAGCCCGGCTCTTCGATCATGCCGGGCAAGGTGAACCCGACGCAATGCGAGGCGCTGACGCAGGTCTGCGCTCATGTCATGGGCAATGATGCCGCCGTGGGCTTCGCCGGATCGCAGGGGCATTTCGAGCTTAACGTCTACAAACCGATGATGGCCTATAACGTGTTGCAATCCATGCAACTCTTGGGCGATGCGGCTTCGGCCTTTACCGACAATCTGGTGGATGGCCTCAAGGCTGACGCGGACCGGATCGAAAAGCTGATGCGCGAGTCGCTGATGCTGGTCACGGCGCTGGCGCCCGAGATCGGCTATGACAACGCCACCAAGGTCGCAAAGACCGCGCATAAGAACGGCACCACGTTGAAGGAAGAGGCGATTGCCTTGGGCTTCGTCGATGCCGAGACATTCGAGCGTGTGGTGCGCCCTGAGAACATGATCGGCCCAAAATGAGCCAGCCCATCAACCTGAACAAGGCGAGAAAGGCACGCGATCTTGCGGCCCGCCGCGCTCAGGCGGATGAGAATGCGCTGCGCTTTGGCCGTAGCAAAGCTGAGAAGGAGGCGGCGCGCAAAAGCGCCGCCCAAGCCAAGGCCACGCTCGACGCGCATAAGCGCGAGACATGAGCGCACGGCCCCGCAAACATTCGGTGACCCTAAGGGGCCACCGGACATCGATCTCCCTCGAAGACGAGTTTTGGGATGAGTTCCGCGCCATCGCCGCCGCGCGGGGCATGCCGATCAACGCGTTGGTGGCCGAGATTGACGCCGCCCGCGGGCTGGACATCGGGCTGGCTGGGGCGATCCGGCTGTTTGTGCTGCGGTCGTTAAAGGAACGTTTACCAAAAGCGGATTAGCGTCGGGCCATGGCCGTCGGTTCCCCTCTCTCACCCGCCGTTTGGCTGGATGATATTTTTGCCTCAAAGGCGGCTATTCGCGGACAGGTCATTCGACGTAATGCGCGCGATATTGAGAAGTTTGTTGGACGCAAAACAATTGAAAACGAATTAAAACGTCGTGGTTTTCAAGCGGTTGAGAACGCCGGACAGGTCATCATATTTTGCAATAGAGAACCTATCCGGCGGATTGCCTAGCCGTTTTCTTTTAAAGAAAACGGGACCGGAATTTTCAAAAAATTCCGATCTAACAGATCGACGCTCGGTAAATCTTGTCGATGTTCTGACCAAGCGCCTCATTGAACTCCGCGTCCGTCATCTTGACGTTCAGCCCTTCCGTCAAAGCGCGGGAGAAGCTGGCGATCATGGTCCGGTTCTTGCCCAGCCGTTCGCAGGCTTCCGCTGTGGAATAGCCACCCGACAGCGCCACGACGCGCAGAACATTGGCATGTTCGGCCAGATCGTCATAAAGACCGGCCTTCTCGGGGATCGTCAGCTTCAGCATCACCATCTCACCTTCGGGCAGCGCCTCCAGGTGTTTCGCGATCTCGCGGCGCAGAATCTCTTCGGCCTCGGCCTTGCTCTCGGAGTTGATGTTCACCTCGGGCTCGATGATCGGCACGAGACCGGCGGCGCAGACCTGTTTGGCCAGTTCGAACTGCTGCGCCACCACGGCGGCGATGCCGTTTTCATTGGCCTCATGAATGACAGAGCGCTCCTTGGTGCCGAAGATGCCGTGCTTTACCGCGCGGGCCAGCAGATCGTCGATCTCCATGATCGGCTTCATCATCTGCACGCCGTTATTGGTCTCTTCCAGACCCTTGTCGATCTTCAGGAAAGGCACCACGCCGCGGTCTTTCCAGAGCAGCTGCGCGACCGGTTTGCCGTTGATCGTGTCATCCATCGTGCGCTCGAAAAGGATCGCGCCGATCACTTTTTCAGAGGTGAAATCATCGGCCAAGATGATCCGCGCGCGCATGTCATGGACGGCTTTGAACATCTCTTCGTCGCCGTTGTAATCCGACGGTTCCACGCCATAGAGGCTCAGCGCCTTGGGGGTGGAGCCACCCGATTGATCAAGCGCCGCGATGAAGCCCTTGCCGCTGTCCATTTGCTCAAGTTGCGCCTTGTCGTAGCCCATGTCACCCAGGTCCTATTCTGATTCCGTTCGCTGCGTTTCTAATTGAAACGCAAAGCCGATGATAGCAGCTAGCGTCTTGATAGCGCTAACCAAATGCCCTTATCTGAACGGACGGTCAAATGTGCGACAGGCACTGGCACGCGGCCCGGTTGGGCCGTCACGCGGAAGTCGCGCAGGATGCGCGACAGGATCAGCGGCCCCTCGACCATGGCAAAGCCCGCCCCGGTGCAGACCCGCGGCCCGGCGGAGAATGGGATGAAAGCGTCGCGCTGGCACTGTTTGCCATTCTCGGTCTGCCAGCGGGTCGGGTCAAAGCCGTCGGGGTTGTCCCAGAGCCGTTCGTGGCGGTGCAAATGCCACGGGCTGAGCACCAGTTGCGCGCCCTGTTTCACCTGTCGGTCACGGAAACGTTCGGGGCAGCGGTTCTCACGCACCATCATCGGGACCGGTGGGTAGAGGCGCAGCGTCTCGCGAAATATATCGCGGCTGAGCTTGAGTTTCGACATCACCGCGAAATCGCAGGTCTCAAGCGCCTGCGCCTCTTCCGCCAGCCGCTCTTGCCACGCGGGATGGGTTGCCATCAAATACAGCGCCCAAGCAAGGGCCGAGGCGCTGGTCTCATGCCCTGCAAGAAAGAAGATCGCGACCTGATCGACCATCTCTTGGGTGTCGAAGCGCTCGCCGGTTTCGGGATCGGCTTGGGTCATGATCTTGGTGGCTAGATCGTCGGGCGCGGTGCCCGCCTCGATCTGCGCCATGCGCGCGCGGGTCAGATCGGTGATCAGCGTCCTGATCCGCGCCGCGCTGGCCCGCGTGTCGCGGCGAAACAGGCGCGGCATCCAGCGCGGCAGCGGCAAAAGCGCCCCGAGGTTCAGGATCGGCTGGCTGCGCTGGTAGTTGCGAAACTCGTCAAAAACCGCGCGGGCGACCTCATGTTCGATCGGCAGCGAAAACAGCGTGCGAAAGATCACATCGGCGGCGGCGTGGCTTGTCTCAGCCTCGATCTCGACCACCTGGCCCGCCTTGGGGTCCAGCCGTGCCGCAGCCGCCTCTGCCGCGTCCCACATGGCAGGAAAGGTCTCACGCAGCCGCCCGCCCTCGAAGGCTGGGTCGATGATGCGGCGCTGGCGTTTCCATGTCTCGCCATTGGTCAGAAAGACTGAGTTGCCCAAGAGGGGCCGCAGCCCCTCGCCGATGCGGTCGGACTTGGGGAAATCCTCGGGCCGGTCTTTCAACACGGTTTTGACCAGCTCGGGCTGGTTCATCAGGTAGCTGCGAAAGAACGGCGTTTTGAACTCGGCCATCCATGCCCGATAGAGCCGCGCGGGCTGGGCCGAGAGGATGTCGGCGCGGAACAGTTTGGCATAGCGCCAGAGCGACACCCGGTCGGGCCGCGCGGGGGGTTTGGGCGGATGGCTCATGCGGCGACAGAGGTGTATTTGCTGACCGCCTGGTCGATCCGCGATTTCGACGCAGGCCGCCCGTCATAGCGCGCGGCGAGTGTCTGAGGCCCGGCAGTGATCTGAAAGTAATCATAGTCGCGCGGGCGGTCGAAGGCACAAAGATACTGGAAATGCAGCCGGAAAAAGCGCCAGCGCAGCGCTTTCCAACGCGCGGGGCTAAGCGTTTGCGTGAAGGCGGCGGAGAAGACCAGCGGCCAGCGTTTCCCTTCGGGCGCGACGCCGGACACCGCCACCGGATCGCAAAGCGCAAAGGCGCAGCCATCGCCCGGGGCGGTGACATCGACCCAAGCCAATTCATCTCGCGCCGAGAGATAGCGCAGATCGCTGCGCAACCGCTCGGCCCGGGGCAGGAAAGACACCATCGGCACTACCTGCCCCAGCGTGACGAAACCCAGAGCAGGCCCGCCTTCGGCCACCCTGCCCGACCGGATCAGATCGGCCAGCACCGATACCCCCAGATGCGCGCCCGAGGAATGGCCGACGACCAACACCTCGTCGACATCATCAGTCAGCGCAGCGGCGATGGCATCGCCAAAGGTGGCCATCCGGGCCTCAAGCTGCGGTGGATTCGCGCCCTTGGTGGCGGCGGAATAGGCGTAATCATGCATCAGGTAATAGGCGAAAAACTTGCCGTCCTTCTTTTTGAACCAGCGCAGCAGGGCAATGCCCAACCCCATGCCCAGTGCCGCGAAGGCGAGCCGCGCGGCCCAATGATCGCTGAGCATGCCGAGAAGGCCATAGGTCAACAGGCCAAGCGCCACCGCCAGCAGCGCCTGCGCCATCAACATGCCAACGGGGTAGAGTGCGGCGATCACCGGCCCCTTGCGCAGCCCCATCAACCGCCAAAGCGCGCCCGATCCGATGTAGACCCAAGCCGTGCGCAGCAATTGCCAATAGGTCGCGGGGATCGAACTGCTCATGCTTTCGCGCACGATGTCGGACCAGACCAGAACCTCGACCTGCGCGCTCACCCGCTGCCCGTCGATCTCAGCATCCACCTGCCAGCCGTAATTGCCGCGGCCTGCCTTCGGCTTCAGCCCGATCTCATAGCCCGAGATCGCCGCCTGTGCCGCGCTTTCCTTGCGGTACAGCTCGCGGTAGCGGCGTGGGTGAATCGGATCGTAGCCGGGGATGTAGAACACCCGGCGCGTTTTCACCGTCTTTCCCTGCGCTTTGCTTACCATGCCCGCCCTCTTCTTCGGCATAGTCTAGCCGTAATTCGGGGCGAGAATAAGGCTTAACCCACGGTTGCGAGGATCGGGAAGGTTTCGAGCAGCCAGAAGGAGAAGGCGGTGAAGGCACCGGTCAGCAAGGCTAGCCCGACGAGTACGAGAAGCCCCCCCATGATCCGCTCGATCAGCTTCATATGCGGTTTGATCCGGTTCATCAGCGTCATGGCGCGGGTGATGAACATCGCGGCCAGCAGGAACGGGATCCCCAGCCCTGCCGCATAGACGCCCAGCAAAAGCGTGCCGCGAGAGACGGAAGCCTCGCTCGCCGCGAGCGACAGGATCGCGCCGAGCTGCGGGCCGATGCAGGGCGTCCAACCAAAGGCGAAGGCCAGCCCCAGAACATAGGCGCCGAAGCTGGAACCGCCCTTGTCGCCCGCGTCCAACCGTGCCTCTTGGTCCAGAAAGGGAATGCGGAAGAGGCCGATGAAATGCAGGCCAAAGACGATGATCACCACGCCGGAGATCTTGGCGAAAAGCGCCTGATTCTGGAGAAAGAACATCCCAAAGGCCGAGGCCGTGAAGCCCAAGAGCACGAAGACGGTGCTTAGCCCCAGCACGAAGAACAGCGCCGCCACCACCGCCCGCCGCCGCGCGCTGGATTGGCTCGACATGTCATTGATCGACACGCCCCCCATATAGGCCAGATAGGGCGGCACGATGGGCAGCACGCAGGGCGACAGGAAGCTGAAAATCCCGGCGACAAGGGCGATGGTCATGGCCGGCAGGATCCCGGCGTCGAGGAGGCTTATTTCAAACATGACCGACTCCTAGACCGACATGGCCCGGGCGTCACCTGTCATATTGTCACAAGATCGTGGACCTCGGGACCGGCTTGGCTTAACTGATCTTATGAAGATCGAAAAACTGGATGCCACGGGGCTTCTCTGCCCCCTGCCCGTGCTGAAAGCACGCAAACGACTGGCCGCGCTGGCGCCGGGCGATCAGCTTCACATGACGGCGGATGACCCCGCCGCCGTGATCGACGTGCCGCATTTCTGTGCCGAGGCGGGCCATCAGCTGACCGAAACCCGGACCGAGGGCGCGGCAGAGCTATACATCATCACCAAGGGCGGCTGAGCGGGCGCGGTCGCGCCGTCTTTCTTACCCTATCGCCAAACTGAAAACGGCGGGCCTGAGAGCCCGCCGTTTTCTTTATCTAGAGCACTTTAGCTGCCCAGCGACCACCAGCCGCGCCGTTTGGGCTTGGGCTTTTCGGCGGGCTGCTCTTCGACCTTTTTGGCGACCGGCTCAGGAGCGGTTTCGGCAGCGGGTGCCTCGGCCTCGACCGGCTTCGGCGCGGGGTCGGGCTGCGGCTCAGGCTGAGGCGCTTCCGCGACGGGCGTCGCCGTCTCTGGTGACGGGGCCGCGATGGGCGCTTCGCTCGGCAAGGCTTCGGCCATTGCATCGGGCGTGGCTTCGGCGACCGGCTCGACCGGCTTGGCCTTTGCCCGGCTGCGGCGCTTGGGCTTTGGCGCGGGTGCGGCCTCTTCCTCACTTGCCACGGCGTCTGCGCTCACGGTCTCTTCCGCCGCTTCGGCTGCGGGTTTCTTGGTCCGTCGGCTACGCTTGGCCTTGGGTTTGGGCGTCTCCTCCCCTTCGGCCTCGGCGCTGACCTTTGGCGTTTCGCCTTCTGCGGCGGCAAGGGCTTCGGGCGCGGGTTCCGCTTCGGGAGCGACTTCGGCCTTAGGCTTGCGCGAGCGGCTGCGGGATTTCGGCTTGGGCTTCTCCTCGGCGGCGGGCGCGGCTTCCGCTTCGGCCTGCGGGGCTTCCGCCTCTACCGGCGCGGTTTGCTCGCCCTCGTCCGATTTCGCCTCGTCCTGCTGCTGAGCACCGTTTTGATCCTCTGCACCGTTCTGCTGATCGCCATTGCCATTGCGGCCACGCCCACCCCGGCTGCGACGACGACGACGGCGGCGCTTGGATTTCCCCTCGCCCTCTTCACCATTGCCATTGCCGTTCCCGTTGTCTGAGGGGCTGGCGTCCTGTGCGGCGGGGGCCTCTTCGGCCTCGGCGGCGCTCTCATCCTCGTCGATTTGATCCATGAGGGAAGTATCGACCGAGACGACGTGATCCGAGACGGGCGGCACGGTGCGGGTGGCCGTCTTGAACTTCTCGATGTGGAAGTCGGGGCTCACCAGCGACGGATCGCCTTCGATCCGCACGGACATGCCGTAGCGCATTTCGATATGGGCGATATGCTCGCGCTTTTGGTTCATCAGGAAGTTGGCGATGCCCACGGGCGCACGCACCAGCACCTCGCGCGAACGGCGGCGGGTGCCTTCTTCTTCGATCTGGCGGATGATCGACAGGGCGAGGTTATCGTCCGAGCGCACGAGGCCGGTGCCGTGGCAGGCGTGGCAAGGCTGGGTCGTCGCCTCAATCATGCCGGGGCGCAGGCGCTGGCGCGACATTTCCATCAGGCCGAAGCCCGAGATGCGGCCCACCTGAATGCGCGCGCGGTCGGTCTTGAGCCGATCCTTCATGCGCTTTTCGACGGCGGCGTTGTTCTTGCGCTCGTCCATGTCGATGAAGTCGATCACGATGAGCCCGGCAAGGTCACGCAGACGCAGCTGGCGTGCGACCTCATCGGCGGCTTCAAGGTTGGTCTTGAGCGCGGTCTGTTCGATCGAGCCTTCTTTGGTGGCCCGGCCCGAGTTCACGTCGATCGCCACCAGCGCTTCGGTCACGCCGATCACGATATAGCCGCCCGAGGGAAGTTGCACCGTGGGGTTGAACATGCCCGAGAGATAGCTTTCCACCTGATAGCGGGCAAACAGCGGCAGGCTCTCGTTGTAGAGCTTCACGTTCTTCGCGTGGGACGGCATGATCATCTTCATGAAGTCCTTGGCGATGCGGTAGCCACGCTCGCCCTCGACGTGAATCTCGTCGATCTCGCGGTTGTAGAGGTCGCGGATCGAGCGTTTGATCAGGTCGCCTTCCTCGTAGATTTTGGCAGGCGCGATGGACTTCAGAGTCAACTCGCGGATCTGTTCCCACAGCCGCTGGAGGTATTCGTAGTCGCGCTTGATCTCGGCCTTGGTGCGTTTCGCACCGGCGGTGCGCACGATGAGGCCCGCACCTTTCGGCACCTCGATCTCGGTCGCGATCTCTTTCAGCTTCTTGCGGTCGGCGGCATTGGTGATTTTGCGGCTGATGCCGCCCCCACGGGCGGTGTTGGGCATCAGCACGCAGTAACGACCGGCGAGGCTGAGGTAGGTGGTCAGCGCCGCCCCCTTGTTGCCGCGCTCTTCCTTGACGACCTGCACCAACAGGATCTGGCGGACCTTGATGACTTCTTGAATCTTGTAGCGCCGCGGGCGCGGTTTGCGCACGGGGCGGATGTCTTCGCTGTCGTCCTCATCGGCGACGGATTCGATGGAATCGTCCTTCGCCGTGGCATCGCTGCCTTTGTCGTCTTCGCTATCGGCGTCTTCACCGTCGGCCTGCGCGTCACCCTTGGCGTCGGCATCCTCGGCCTTTGTCGCGTCATCCGCCTTGGCGGGGGCCGCGTCCTCGGCCTTGGCGACATCACCCTCCGCCGCATCATTCTCGGGCTCTTCAACCGGCGTCTCCGCGACCCGCTCCATGGGCGAGCTGCCCTCTTCGCTGTCGAGATCGACGGTTTCCATGCCCGCGATCTGATCGCTGTTGTCCTCGGCGACCTCAGCGGTGGCTACGGCATCATCGCTGTTGGTCTCAGCCGCTTGGCTTTTCGACCGGCTACGCGACCGCGAGCGGGTCCGCTTGGGTTTTTCTTCCTCGTCATCCTTGGCGGCCTGCGCTTCGGCATAGGCGCGCTCTTCTTCCAGCAGCGCCTGACGGTCGGCCACGGGAATCTGGTAATAATCGGGGTGAATTTCCGAGAAAGCGAGGAAACCGTGACGGTTGCCGCCATAGTCGACAAAGGCCGCCTGAAGCGACGGTTCGACCCGTGTAACCTTGGCTAGATAGATATTGCCAGCAAGCTGGCGTTTGTTTTCCGATTCAAAATCGAATTCTTCGACCTTGTTTCCGTCCACGACCACGACCCGAGTTTCCTCGGCGTGGGTGGCATCGATAAGCATTTTCTTAGACATAGATCCATTATGCACAGCACCCGCGCACAAAAGGCCCCTGGCGGGGCTTCGGGCTGGGAGGTGTGACTTGTCAGGGCGATGGAGGACGCGGCAACAGCAGGGCCACGAATGGCCCCCGACTGTCTGCTCTGAGCATCTGCGCGCGTCATCGCGGTTCTTCTCCGATGCGAGGGCTCTGCGGCCTCTCCCATCCATTAATTAGCTGTGCTTCGGTCGGGCTAACCCTCGCGAATATCAGCGGTTCTTCGGCCGTTTCCGGCCCAATCGGTCTGCTGGCCCCCCGGTGTCGGGCTGGCACGGCAGCGAAACTGTCAAAAGTCACCCCACGCCGGTCGGGCGTTACGGGACTTATCCGGCTAGTTAAGGGCTTTACGGGGTGAAACACAATGGTCAATCGAATGAGCAACAGTCAAATGCGCTTTATCCCCGGTCGGTTGACAAGGCGCATGGGCTTGGAAACATTCAGACTGTCACGGCGGCTGTCGCCGGGCGACACCATAGAATTGCCTTGCCGCCGATGCGGCCCAGAGTTTCAAAGGACCGCTTTCATGCCTAAATTTCTGCGCCCCGCGCTTTGTCTGACCCTTCTGGGCCTCGCCGCCTGTGATGAGATCGCCGTGGCCGACGACCCCGCAGCTTTGGCGGAATTGCGCGGGCAGAAAAGCTGTATCTCTGCGGTGGCCCAGCAAACCGGAGCGGCGGGGGTTGCGATTAACACCACCCGCCCGGTCGTTGAGCTTTACCGCCATATCGTCGATGTGCCCGGCGCGGCGAGCTGGTCTTGCATCACCGATCCGAATGGCAAAGCGGTAGAGATCGCAGAGCAGCGCAACGGTTAAGCCGCGCTGCTTGCCGGGCGTGGTCAGAGGTAATCTGACCGCTGCAACCCGTATTTCGCCATCTTCTCGTTCAACGTCCGGCGCGGCAGGCAAAGCTCATCCATAACGCTGGCGATCGAACCCTTGTGCCGGCGCATGGTGTTGTCGATCAACATACGCTCAAAGGCTTCGACATATTCCTTCAGCGGCTTGCCCTCGGTGGTCATCACCGGCTGCATTTCGTCATGGTCACTCATCAACAGCGAGGCAATGGTGCCCGAGCCGCGGCGCGATTGCAGCACGGCGCGTTCGGCCACGTTGATGAGTTGACGCACGTTGCCGGGCCAAGGCGCCTGCAACAGCTGTGCCGCCTCTTGCGCGCTGACCTGAGGCGCCTCGCAACCGTATTCATCCGCGAATTGATCGCTCAGCCGGGTGAAGAGCGTCAGAATATCCTCGCCCCGCTGGCGCAATGGGGGCACGGTGATGCGCAGCGCGGCCAGACGGTAAAACAGGTCTGAGCGCAGCGCGTCTTCCGAGGTGCGCCCTGCCTCTTGCAGGTTCGAGATGGCAACGATCCGCGTCTCCGCCGGGGTGCCCTGCTCGTTGATCGCGCTCAGCAGCCGGGCTTGGAGTTGCTCGGACAGCGCTTCGATATCCTCTAAGACCAAAGTGCCGCCGCGGGCCTCTTCGATGGCGGGCAGTTGCGCGTCTTCGGGCTGCATCGGGCCGAAAAGCCGTTTGGCCAGCGCTTCTTCCTCTAGGGCGCCGCAGGAGACGAGCACGAATTTCTTGCCCGCACGCGAGCCTACGGCGTGCAGCGCATGGGCGACCAAAGTCTTGCCCGTCCCGGTCTCCCCGTCGATCAGCACATGCCCATCGGCCTGCCCCAGATCCAGAATATCTTCGCGCAGGCGTTCCATCACCGGGGATTGGCCGATCAGCTTTTTCATCAACTGGCCGCCGTCTGACAGTTCACGCCGCAGGGCGCGGTTGTCCATCACCAGCCGCCGTGCGTTGGTGGCCTTCTTAGCCAACTCGCTCATCCGGTCGGGGTTGAAGGGCTTTTCGAGGAAATCGAACGCGCCCACCCGCATCGCCTCAACCGCCATCGGCACATCGCCATGGCCGGTGATCATAATGACCGGCAGGGCCGAGTCGCTGCCCATGAGTTTCTTCAGAAACTGCATCCCGTCCATGCCCGGCATCTTGATGTCGGAAATGACGATGCCCGGATAATCGGGCCCCAATGTCTTAAGCGCATCCTCTGCGCTGCCGAAAGTTTCCGTGTCATAACCCGAGAGGGCCAGCCACTGGCTGATCGACTGCCGCATGTCCTGTTCGTCATCTACAATCGCGATTTTCATTGCCTGAGCCATGCGTTCACTCCGCCGCTTCTATCTTCGTTTCATCTGCCAATATGGGCAGCTGCATTTCAAATACAGCGCCACCGTTCTGTCCGTTGCGCGCCGTCAGCCTCCCGCCGAGGTCGTTGACGATCCCCGATGAAATGGCAAGACCCAGCCCCACGCCATCGCCGGGCTGTTTGGTCGTGTAGAAAGGTTCGAACAGCGCGTCCAAGTCTTCGATCCCCGGGCCATTGTCGCGCACGGTCAATGTCGCCGTCTCCCCCGCTGATAGTATAATGTCCACCTGAGGGTTTCGTTCCGATTTTGTTGCGTCCAATGCGTTTCTTAACAGGTTTACCATAACTTGCTCGATCCGCATACGGTCTCCCATCACCATGACGGGATTATCGGGTAGAATCCGGCTGATCTGGACCTGCCGTTGGCGCAATTGCGGCTCCATCATCGACAGGGACGATGCCAGCGCCGCGCCCATGTCGACCGGAGAGAAAGCCTCCTGCCCCTTGCGGGCATAGGATTTCAATTGCCGGGTAATCGCGCCCATCCGTTCGATCAGGTCGTCGATGCGGCCAAAGGACGACAGCGCCTCATCCTGCCGGTTGCGATTGAGCAACAAACGCGCGCCCGCCAAATAGGTCTTCATCGCGGCAAGCGGTTGGTTCAACTCATGGCTGACGGCGGCGGACATCTCGCCCAAGGCGGCGAGTTTCGATGACTGTTCAAGGGTCTGTTCGGCCACGGCGAGGGTCTGTTGCACGCGCTTTCGTTCGGCAATCTCACGTTGCAGGGCAAGGTTCAGCGCCCTGAGTTTTGCCGATTCCCGTTGGAAGATCGCCAGCCTTCCGGCCGTGCGGCGGCTGAGGAAGTAGAACGCCAAGGCCAGCAGGATCGCAAAACCCATCACCTCAAGCGCCAGCACGCCGTTCACCTTTTCACGCACGGAGGCATAGGTGGTGTAACTGCTCATCCGCCAGCCCCGGAACGGAATCCGGTTTTCCAGACGCATCACCGCTTCGCCCTGCAAATAGGCATCGGGCGGCAGCGCGGTCCAATCGGTGGTGGCTTGGATGGCGCGCTCAATGGCGCTTTGCGGCGTGTGGTTGGCCAAGGCTTCGGGTTCGGTCAGGCCGCGCCAGCGCGGCTCGGTGGCGAGGATGATCTGGCCGGTACTGTCCATGACGATCACCGCGTCGGAAATCCCGGCCCATGCGCGCTCGAACTTCTGCAAGTCGACCTCGACCGCGATCACGCCAAGGGTCGTGCCGCCCGACTGCATCCGCCGCGAATAGAGGAAACGATAGCCGCCCTGCTCCCGCTCAATCGTCGAAAAGATCGTCGCGTTGGAGCGGATGGCGTCGACGAAATAGGGCTCGGATTTATGCGCGGAGCCCAAACGGTTGCGGTCGGTCGCCGCAACGGTACGCCCGTCGATGTCATAAAGCATCAAAGAGGCGGCGCCGATCTCTTCCACGAAGGAGATAAGCCGTTGCGTCGATAGGGAATAATCCGCCGTTTGCAGCGCCCCGATCAAGGTGGGGTCACGCGCCAAAAGCTGCGGCACGATGGCATTCTGGCGCAGTTCCGCCAGCAGGTTGCCGCTATAAAGCGCGATGCGCAGTTCGGCGCGGTTGCGGGTGCTTTCGGTAAAACGGTCGGTCAGCAGTTTGTTGGTGATCGAAATCGTCACCACGGCGAGGATCATCAGCGCCGCGATGGCGAACCGCACCCGCCAGGATACGGCCATGCTATTGCCTTCGGAACCGGATGTATCACTCATCGCGGCAACCTACGCGCTCCGCGCGCCGCACTCAAGTCAGGCGGTTTGCAAAGCACCGGTCAATGCGCGGAAGAGCGCCGCCCCATCCGTATTGCCATGCGCCGCTTCCGCTGCCCGCTCAGGATGCGGCATCATGCCCAGCACCCGGCGGTTTTCCGACAGGATGCCCGCGATGTCATCGCGCGCGCCATTCGGATTCTCGGCATAGCTGAAGGCCACGCGATCTTCGCCGCGCAGTTTCGCAATCGTCTCGTCATCCGCGAAATAGTTGCCGTCGTGGTGGGCGATCGGAATGTCGATGACCTGACCAGCGGTGTAGCCGCTGGTGTAATCGCTCGCCGTGGTCTCAACCTTGAGACCGACAGTCTTACAAATGTACTTTAGCCCTGCGTTCCGCAGCAACGCGCCCGGCAGCAGGCCGGTTTCGGTCAGTACCTGAAAACCGTTGCAGATGCCCAGCACATAGCCGCCCCGGTCCGCATGGGCCGCCACGGTGCGGCAGATCGGCGAATTCGCGGCGATGGCCCCGCAGCGCAGGTAATCGCCATAGGAGAACCCGCCGGGGATCCCCACGATATCAACGCCTTGCGGCAGTTCGCTGTCCTTGTGCCAGACCATGGAGACCTTGGCACCCGCGGCTTTGAAAGCCACGGCAAGGTCGCGGTCGCAATTGGACCCGGGAAAGACAACCACCGCTGCGTGCATCAGGCCAGCTCCACCGAATAGGATTCGATCACCGTATTGGCCAAGAGCTTTTCGCACATGGCGTTCACATCGGCCTCGGAGGTGCCTTCGGCGAGGTCAAGTTCGATCACCTTGCCCTGACGCACACCGTTCACCCCGTCAAAGCCCAAGGCTCCGAGCGCGTGGCGAACCGCTTCGCCCTGAGGGTCGAGCACCCCGTTCTTCAGCATCACATGCACCCGTGCTTTCATGGCGCGACACCCCTTTGTAACATCTGCAAATTGAACGGCGAAGCCGCGTTAGTTGATCAGCGTCGGCTTTGTCACCGGCGCATTGTTCTTGGGCATGACGCCAAGGCGTTTGGCCACTTCGGTATAGGCATCGGTGAGCGAGCCGAGATCGCGGCGGAACACGTCTTTATCGAGCTTCTGGCCCGTTTCGATGTCCCACAGGCGACAGCTGTCGGGGCTGATCTCATCGGCGACGATCAGACGCTGGAAGTCACCGTCGTAAACGCGGCCAATCTCGATCTTAAAGTCCACCAGCTTGATGCCGACGGCCATCATCACGCCCGACATGAAGTCATTGACCCGCAGCGCAAGGCTCAGGATATCGTCCATGTCTTGCTGGCTGGCCCAGCCGAATGCGGCGATATGCTCTTCTGTCACCAGTGGATCGCCGAGCGAGTCGTCCTTGTAGCAATATTCGACAATCGGGCGCGGCAGCTGTGTGCCCTCTTCGATGCCAAGGCGCTTGGACATGGAACCGGCGGCATAGTTGCGCACAATCACTTCCAGCGGAATGATCTCAACCTGCCGCACGAGCTGTTCGCGCATGTTCAGGCGTTTGATGAAATGCGTCGGCACGCCGATGCTGTTCAGGCCAGTCATAAAGAACTCGGACAGGCGGTTGTTCAACACGCCCTTGCCTTCGATCGTGGCTTTCTTCTCGGCGTTAAAGGCCGTGGCATCGTCTTTGAAATATTGAACGATCGTACCGGGCTCGGGACCTTCATAGAGGATCTTTGCCTTGCCTTCGTAGATCTTGTTGCGCCGGGCCATGGGCATCCTTTCCAACAGGGGGCCGGGAACATCCCCGCCGCTTGCGCTTCTCTTAGTGCAAGCACCCCGCTGCTGCAAGCATGGCCCGCCACCTTTGCCCCACCACTTGCGAGAACGGGCCCGCGTTCGCATATCGAAAGGGTAACCGCAGCAATCGGAGCCCCGCCATGAGCAACTTTGACGACCGTGCAAATGCCTTTGAAAGCAAGTTCGCCCACGACGCGGACATGCAATTCCGCGCCGAGGCGCGGCGCAACAAGCTTCTGGGCCTCTGGGCTGCTGAACTTTTGGGCAAATCCGGCAGCGATGCCGAGGACTATGCCAAAGAGGTCGTGAAATCCGATTTCGAAGAGGCGGGCGACGAAGACGTTTATCGCAAAGTCTCGGGCGATCTGGGCGACCGCGCGGATGAGGCGACGATCCGCGGCAAGATGCAAAGCCTGATGGCCGAGGCCAAGGCGCAACTGCTGAGCGAAACAAGCTGACACCCTGCGTCCCGGTCTCGGCGCCGGGGCGCAGCCTTCCCACCTGCCCTCATAATGAAGATGAATATTATGAGATTGCCCCCAAGTGGCCGCCATGACATCAGGCGAAATTCCCAGACCCAACAGGAGCCCCCATGAGCAACGCATTCACCGATCTTCTCGCTGAAAAGGGCACATTGCTCGCCGATGGGGCCACGGGCACCAATCTGTTCAACATGGGGCTGATGTCGGGCGATGCGCCCGAATTGTGGAACACCGACGAGCCTACCAAGATCACCAAGCTCTACCGTTTCGCGGTGGATTCGGGCAGCGATCTGTTCCTGACCAATTCCTTCGGCGCCAATGCCGCCCGTCTCAAGCTGCACGACGCGCAGAACCGCGTGCATGAACTGAGCCGCGTCTCCGCCGAACTAGCGCGCGAGGTGGCCGATACTGCCGAGCGTAAGGTGATCGTTGCAGGCTCTGTCGGCCCCACGGGTGAGATCATGGAGCCTGTGGGCACCCTGTCGCATTCCCTCGCCGTCGAGATGTTCCACGAGACCGCCGATGGCCTCAAAGCAGGCGGTGCCGATATCGGCTGGCTGGAGACGATCAGCGCCCCCGAAGAATACCGCGCCGCTGCTGAGGGGTTCCAGCTTGCCGGTCTGCCGTGGTGTGGCACGATGAGCTTTGACACCGCGGGCCGCACGATGATGGGGCTGACCTCCGAAGGGATGGTCGACTTGGTGCATGGGCTCGACAACATGCCGCTGGCCTATGGCGCCAACTGCGGCACCGGCGCCTCTGACTTGCTGCGCACCGTGCTTGGCTTTGCCGCGAAAAACGGCACGCTGCCGATCATTTCGAAAGGCAACGCAGGCATTCCGAAATACGTCGAAGGCCACATCCACTATGACGGCACGCCCGAGTTGATGGCACGCTATGCGGTGATGGCCCGCAACGCAGGCGCAAGCATCATCGGCGGCTGCTGCGGCACCCTGCCCGAGCATCTGGTCGCCATGCGCGAGGCGCTCGATAGCACCGAAAAAGGCCCGGCCCCGACGTTGGAGCAGATCCGCGAAGAGATCGGCGATTTCTCTTCCGAAAGCGATGGCACCGATGGCCAAGGCCCCACCCGCGCACCGCGCCGCGGGCGCCGCCGGGGCTGAGGCTCAGAACAAGCTCAATTGATCGCCCTTTTCGGAGGGCGGTCGAAACAGATCACAGCGCAGCGGCACGCCGGAACGGGCCAGCCCCAAACGCTTCACCGCCAGATCAAAGCGTTGCGCCACCATCTGCGCATATGGCCCCTCGCCCCGCATCCGCTTGTGCCAGCCCGCGTCATATTCCTTGCCGCCATGCATATCGCGCAAGCGCGCCATGATCCGCTCGGCCCGGTCCGGGTAATGGGTGGCCAGCCAGTCCTGCACCAGCGGCGACACCTCTCGCGGTAGGCGCAGCATGATCCAGCTTGCGTGCCGCGCGCCGGCCTCGCGCCCGGCGGTGAGGATCGCCTCCAACTCCGGGTCGGTCAGCGCCGGGATCATCGGCGATGCCATGATCCGCACGGGGATCCCCGCCTCAGCCAGCTTTCGGATCACCTGCAACCGCCGCTGCGGCGCGGGCGCGCGCGGCTCCATCAGGCGGCTGAGCTTCGCGTCCAGCGTGGTCACTGAAATGCCGACAGCCGCCAATCCGCGCCCTGCCATGTCGCCCAAGATGTCGATGTCGCGTTCGATCAGGCTGCCCTTTGTGACGATCGCCACCGGGTGATTGAACGCGGCTAACACCTCAAGACACTCTCGCATGATACCGTGGGTCTTTTCGATCGGCTGATAGGGATCGGTGTTGGTGCCGATCGCGATGGGCGCGACCTGATAGCGCTTCGACCGGAGCTCCCGCGCCAGAACCTCCGGCGCTTCGGGGCGGGCGATCAACTGGGTTTCGAAATCCAAGCCCGGCGACAGGCCGAGGTAGGCATGGCTGGGCCGCGCGAAACAATAAACGCAGCCGTGTTCGCAGCCGCGATAGGGGTTGATCGACCGATCAAAAGGCAAATCCGGCGAGCGGTTGTAGGTGATCACCCGGCGCGGCACCTCGATACTGGTCTGGGTGCGCAGCACCGGAAGCACCTCGTCACGCGCCCAACCGTCATCTTCGGCGACGCGGCTATGACGCTCAAACCGGCCCGCAACATTGCTGCCTGCCGCGCGGCCAAGCACGCGAAATCGCTGGTCTTCCCTATCCATGAAAGAAGGTTAGAACATTGCGCGAACATCGGCAAGTAACCTCGTGCAAACCCTTGTCCTTACACCGCAAAAAGCAGTAGTTTGCCCCCAAGGCGTCGCGCAAGGCGCGGCCGATGTCGCAAACCGCGACCCCGGCGCTAACATTCCGTGAGACAAGGGCTCAAGTGTCATGCACCTGCACGCCCAGCAGAAGGAAACACCATGTCGGAAGAAGACGATATCATCCTGGCCGAGTTGGACGACGAAGAACTGGTCCAGCAGATGTTCGATGACCTCTATGACGGTCTCAAGGAAGAGATCGAAGAAGGGGTGCAAATCCTGCTCGACCGCGGGTGGGAACCCTATGAGATCCTGACCAAGGCGCTGGTCGGCGGGATGACCATCGTCGGCGCCGATTTCCGCGACGGGATCCTCTTCGTGCCCGAAGTGCTGCTGGCTGCCAATGCGATGAAGGGCGGCATGGCCATCCTCAAACCGCTGCTTGCGGAAACCGGCGCGCCGCGTGTCGGTAAGATGGTGATCGGCACCGTCAAAGGTGATATCCACGACATCGGCAAGAACCTCGTCGGCATGATGATGGAAGGCGCGGGTTTCGAGGTTGTCGATCTGGGCATCAACAACGCGGTCGAAGCCTATCTCGAAGCGCTCGAAGCGGAAAAGGCCGATATCCTTGGCATGTCCGCCCTGCTGACCACGACCATGCCCTATATGAAAGTGGTGATCGACACGCTGGTCGAACAGGGCAAGCGCGACGACTATATTGTGCTGGTCGGTGGCGCGCCCCTGAACGAGGAATTCGGCAAGGCCATCGGTGCCGATGCCTACTGCCGGGATGCCGCCGTGGCGGTGGAGACGGCGAAAGACTGGATGGGCCGTCGACATAATTCGGCCAACGCCTGAGCGTTTCGCCCCTGCCCGCTTGGCTTGAGGCGCGATGGCATGCGATGGTATCGACATGAATGACACCCCGCTGCCAGATGACCGGACCCTGACCCAAGACGGGCTCGCGCCCGCCCGCGCGGGCCGTATCTTGCTGATTGCCTGCGGGGCGCTGGCGCGTGAGATTTTGGACCTGAAAGCCGCCAACGGTTGGACCCATCTGGACCTGACCTGCCTGCCCGCGAAATATCACCTCTACCCGGAAAAGATCACGCAGGCGGTGCGTGATACGGTCGCCAAGCACCGCGCGGATTATGACGATTTCTTTGTTGTCTACGCCGATTGCGGCACGGGCGGCGGTCTGGAGCGCGCCTGCGAAGAGATGGGCGTGCAGATGGTCGCCGGGCCGCATTGCTACAGCTTCTTCCAAGGCAACGAGAGCTTTGCCAAAACCGCCGAAGATGAGATCACCACCTTCTATCTCACCGATTTTCTGGTCCGGCAGTTCGACGCTTTCATCATCAAACCCATGGGCCTCGATCGGCATCCCGAGCTGCGCGACATGTATTTCGGCAATTACGAGAAACTGGTCTATCAGGCGCAGACGGATGACCCGGCGCTGACCGAAAAGGCCCAAGACTGCGCCGCACGGCTCGGCCTTGCGTTCGAGCGGCGCTTTACGAGTTACGGGGATTTGGCGCGCGCGTTGCGCGCCCTCTGAGCGCTACGCTTCCTGCGCTGCCGTCTCGCGCACCCGCTCGATCATCGCGCGCAATCCGTTCGAGCGCTGCGCCGAGAGGTGGTCGTTCAACCCCAGCCGCGCCAGTTCCGCCTTGGCATCGACGCCGCCTACCTCGCTAGGTGTCAAGCCGTTGTAAAGCTTGCGCAAAACCGCGATCAGCCCTGAGACGATCATCGCATCGCTGGCGCCGTCGAAATGCAGTTTCCCGCCCTCGAACTGTGCGTGCAGCCAAACCTGAGAGGCGCAGCCGTCGACCTTAGTCGCAGGGACGCGCAGCGGCTCGGGCAGCGGCTCCATCGCTTTGCCAAGGTCGATCACATGGCGATAGCGGTCTTCCCAATCGTCCAGAAACTCGAAATCCTCGACCAGTTCTTCAAAGGCGGGCGTGGCCATCTGTGCACTCTCTTCGGGTGAATTCCATTGCCTGACAGGTAGGATGCCCATGGGCAAAGGTCCACCCCCTTCCCAAGGCTGGCGGGATGGGGTAGCACAAGGCAAGTAAACTTAACGGCGGTTCCCATGCGCAAGACAATCCTCGCTCTTTTGGCTTCGACCCTTTTGGTATCCGCCTGCGGCACGGTCCGTGACAGTCGCATCAATCCGTTGAATTGGTTTGGCCCCGCCCGTTCGGTTGAGGCCGCCCCGGCGGAGAGCACGAACCCCCTGATCCCGCAGCGCAGCGGGCTGTTCGCGCGGCGCGCGGTTGAGGTCGACACCTATGAGGGGCGCCCCTTTGAGCAGATTACCGATCTGACCATCGAGCCGGTGCCGGGCGGTGCGATTCTGCGCGCCACCGGGCTGGCGGCACGCCAAGGAATCTACAAGGTGCGCCTGACCCCCGCGACCCCGGATGAGACGCCCGTAGACGGTGTTCTGACCTATCGTTTGGAAGGGGTCCGGCCCGACAAGGCCACCCCGCAAGGCAGCCGCCCCACGCGCGAAGTGATTGCCGGCCGTCGCCTGACCGATCAGATGCTGGCCGGGGTGCGCGAGATTCGCGTCGAAGGGCAGCTAAACGCGCTGGTTTCGCGCCGCTAGGACGCCGCATGCCCTCTATTGAGAAAGAGCCGCCCCTGATTGGGCGGCTCTTTTCGTTTCAGACTTTGACCGCTTTCACGTCATTGCCATCCGCGGCCAAGGCGATCTTGCCCTCGCAGAGCAGCAGCGCATCGGCGCCAAAGACCTCATGCCGCCAGCCGCGCAGCGCCTGCACGTCACGCTCCCCCGCCGAGAGCATGTCGAGATCGCTGGCCGAGGCGATGAGCTTGGCCGCGACGCCCGCACTTTCGGTCTTGGCCTTGAGCAGCACGCGCAGCAGATCGGCCAGCGCCGGGTTCACTTGCAGCTTGTCGCGCTTGCGGTCGGGCTGGGGCATGTCGGCAGGCTTGCAGGCCACGCCTGCGGTCACAGCCTTCAGGATACCTTCGGCGATTTCGCCCTTGCGGGCCTCGCGCAGCAACAGCCGGGCGCGGTTCAACTCTTCGCCGTTCGATGGCTTGAGGCTCGCCAATTCGACCAGCGCGTCATCCTTGAACACCCGGTTGCGCGGGATGTTGCGGCTGCGGGCGTAATCCTCACGGAAGGCCGCCAACTCGCGGACGATCGCCAGAAACTTGGGCGAATTGGTCCGGGTCTTGACCCGTTTCCACGCATCCTGCGGTTGGGTGACATAGGTGTCGGGGCTGAGCAGCGTTTCAAGCTCTTCGGCCACCCACCGCGCGCGTCCGGTCTGTTCAAGCTTGCGGGCCAGAAATTCGTAGATTTGGCGCAGATGGGTCACGTCGGCCAGCGCATAGGTCTTCTGCGCCTCGGTCAGCGGGCGGCGCGACCAATCGGTGAAACGTGAGGTCTTGTCGAGCGACTGATGCGCGATCTTGCGCACCAAAGTCTCATAACCCACCTGTTCCCCAAAGCCGCAGACCATCGCGGCGACCTGCGTGTCGAACAGCGGCTTGGGAAAGACTTTGGCATCGACATAGAAGATCTCGAGATCCTGCCGCGCGGCGTGGAAGACCTTGACCACCGAGGTGTCGCGGAACAGATCGTACAGCGGCTCTAGCGAGATGCCATCGGCCAAGGGATCGACCAAAACGGCGTTGCTGTCATCGGTGCCGGGCATGGCAAGCTGAACAAGGCAGAGTTTGGAATAATAGGTCCGCTCACGCAGGAATTCCGTGTCGACGGTCACGTAATCATGGCGCGCAGCCTCTTCACAGAATTGCGCGAGGTCGGCGGTCGTGGTGATGGTTTTCATATATGCTCTTTGACAAGTTGCACGCCCGGTCATCGGGCTTTGCCAAAGAGGTACATCACGCGAGAGGGTTTGACCAGCGTCAGCCCGTGAGCAAGACCGGCTCCCGCTCACCAGCGGCGAAACGGCGCAGCACGGCGGGGTAAAGGCGGTGTTCCTGCACCAGCACCCGCTCGGCAAGGCTCTCGGCCGTGTCGCCGGGCAGAACGGGGATGCGGGCCTGACCGAGGATCGGACCGTCATCCAGTGCGGCGGTCACCTCATGCACGGTGCAGCCATGTTCGGTATCGCCAGCCTCCAGCGCGCGGGCATGGGTGTGCAGCCCGCGGTATTTCGGCAATAGCGAGGGGTGGATGTTGATCATCCGCCCCGCCCAAGCATCGGTAAACCCTTCGGTCAATTTGCGCATGAAACCGGCAAGGCAGATGATGTCGGGTGCATGGGCCTCAAGCGCGGCACTTAGCGCCGCCTCAAAGGCTGGGCGGTCCTTGCCGAAGGGGCGGTGATCGACCACTTCGGTCGCGATCCCCTGCCCCTGCGCCCAAGCGATCCCGCCCGCATCCGCGTTGTTTGACAGCACCAGACAGGGGCGGCCTGCATGGTCGCCGGTCATATCCTCGACCAGCGCCCGCATGTTGGAGCCACCGCCCGAGACGAAAATTGCAACCCGCTTGGTCAAAGCAGCGCGCCGGAATAGGTGACGCCATTGCCGGTGGTGATGCGGCCAATCTCAATCGCGCTATGGCCATCCTCGGCAAAGGCGGCTTTGGCGGCTTCGACCTTGTCGGCGGCGACCACGGCGACCATGCCAATCCCGGCGTTGAAGGTCTTGAGCATCTCGGCCTCGGCCATGCCGCCTTGGGCAGCCAGCCATTTGAAGACCGGCGGCAATTCCCATGCGTTGAGGTCGATCTCAGCGGCGAGGCCCACAGGCAGCACGCGTGGCAGGTTCTCGGTCAGGCCACCGCCCGTGATATGCGCCAGAGCCGAGACGGCATCCGCGCGCAGAGCCGCCACAGCGCCTTTGACGTAGAGTTTCGTGGGTGTGAGCAGCGCATTGCCGAGATCACCTTCGCCCCATGGGCAAGCGTCGCCCCAGCCCAGACCGCTACGCTCGACAATCTTCCGCACAAGGCTGTAGCCGTTGGAATGCACCCCGTCGCTCGGCAGACCCAAGAGCACGTCGCCCTCTTTCACGTCGCGCGGCAGCTCGGTTCCGCGTTCCATCGCGCCGACCGAGAAACCAGCGAGATCGAAGTCGCCCGCGTGATACATGCCCGGCATTTCAGCCGTCTCGCCCCCGATCAAGGCACAACCGGAATCAGCGCAGCCCTTGGCGATGCCTTCGATGATCCGCGCGGCGCTGTCGAGCTCCAGTTTGCCGGTGGCGAAATAGTCGAGGAAGAAGAGCGGCTCGGCCCCTTGGCAAACCAGATCGTTGACACACATGGCAACCAGATCGATGCCGATACTGTCGACATTGCCGGTGTCGATCGCGATGCGCAGCTTGGTGCCCACGCCATCGGTCGCCGCGACCAGCACCGGATCGGTGAAGCCTGCGCCTTTGAGATCGAACAGCGCACCAAAGCCGCCGAGGCCGGACATGACGCCGGGCCGTGCGGTGGATTTCGCCGCCGGTTTGATCCGCTCTACAAGCGCGTTGCCTGCGTCAATATCCACGCCTGCTTCGGCATAGGTGATTCCGTTGTCGGATTTTGTCATGGTCATGGCCCCCGGCGCGCATTTTCCCTTGCGCGCGGAGTTAGAGTATTGCGCGGCCCACTGCAATCATTTGGTGCAGCTAATGTCTTGACGCTCGGCCTGCGGCGTCATACCCAAACGCTCATGGCGGGCCTGTAGCTCAATTGGTTAGAGCAGAGCGCTCATAACGCTTTGGTTGCGGGTTCAAGTCCTGCCGGGCCTACCATACTTCCGCCCCCCGCCTTTCGTGGCCGTCACCGTTTGGCGCTGACGTGCCAGTTCACCTGCATTTCGACCACCGTCTCACCCGCCTCATTCTGGATGTCGACCGCCACGTCAAAGGCGACTTTGCCGTCTTCTTGCAGCGCGCTCAGCAGGTCGGCCCCGGGGCGCGAGGTTTGGGCATGGGCGGTCAGCGTGCCTTCGGCGATCTTTTTAAAGATGATCTGCCCCATGGCCGCCACGGGGCGCATGTCCATGATCACCGGTGCAATCGCCCCGGCCATGGCGGCCCCCGATGCGGCTTCGCCCAGCGTGAACATCGCGCCCGCGTGTTGCGTGCCGATGTGGTTCGAGGTTTCATGCCGCTGCACCAGTTCGGCGCTGGCGGTGCCGTCTGCGATCTCCAGCAGGTTCACCCCGACATGGGCGGCAAAGGGTACGGCCGTGTCGAGATGGGCTTTGATCATGTCATAGGGGGTCATCGCTGCGCTCCGTATTAGGGTCACCTCACTGTGGCAAAGCCGGGCGCATGGCACAATCATGCCGCCGGGTCACCGCGCGATGACGATATCGGCGCGCAGCCCGCCGAGCCGCTCCGATTCCCCGAGCCGCAGCACCCCGCCATGGGCGCGTGCGATGTCGGAGGCGATGGCAAGGCCCAACCCCACGCCGCCGCCCTTGTCCTGATTGCGTGCAGGATCGAGCCGCGAGAAAGGCCGCGTCGCCTCGTCCCGCCGCGCTTCTGGGATGCCGGGGCCGTCGTCTTCGACCCGGATGCGCAGGGTGCGATCGCTCAGCATGACCGAGACTTCGGCCTGCGTGCCATAGCGCACGGCATTGGAGATCAGGTTGTCCACCGCCCGGCGCATAGCGACCCTGCGCAGCTTCACGATCCCCTCGCCCGCGCCCTCGGGCGGCAGCAGCGTGACCTTGCGCCCGGCCCGTTGCGCGTCTTCGACAATAGCGCTGACGAACCCATGCGGGGCCACCTCTTCGGGCTCACCCTCAGCGGCGCCCTTGGCGAAGTTCAGGAATTCGTCCAGCATCCGTTGCATGTCATCCACATCGGCCAGCAGCGGGGCTGCGTCCTCCTCGTCGATCATCGACAGGCCAAGGCGCATCCGGGTCAGCGGCGTGCGCAGGTCGTGGCTCACGCCCGAGAGCATCAGCGTGCGCTGCTCGATCTGCCGCTCGATCCGGGCGCGCATGTCGACGAAGGCGTTGCCTGCCGCGCGGACCTCGATGGCGCCGGTCGGGGTATAGGGCTCATGCCGCCCCCGGCCAAAGGCCTCCGCCGCGCGGGCCAGACGTTTGATCGGGCGCAGCTGATTGCGCAGATAGATCGTGGCGATATAGCTCAAAAGGACGCCGAAAAACACGGTGTAGACGAAAAGCTGATGCGGGTTCGAGGCCGAGATGCGCCGCCGCTCGAACTGGATTCGCAGCGGCCCGTGCACGCTTTCGATATAGAGCACGACGAAATCATCATCGCTGAGGTCCACCGCTTCGATCCCGTCCATCTTGCTGCGCAGCCGCGGGATGAGCACGCGGCCCGAATAGTCGTACCACAGCATGCTGTCCTTTTCAGGCAGCGGACGGTTGGCGGGGGTCACCACGAAATCAAGCGGACCCGCCCGCGCCTCAACCGCCGTGGGCACGGATTGTGCATCGGGGGCCGTGCCGACCGCCAGCATCACCAGTTCCAGTTCCCGCAGGACCGTATCGGTCATCTGGCCGGTGACACCTTCGAAATGCCTCTGCGCAAAGATCACCACGACGACCAACTGCAAAAACACCACTGGTAACAGCAGGATCAGCGCGGCGCGTCCGTAGATGCCGCGCGGCACATATCGTTTGAGCCAGGCAAAATTCATGGCTAGACCTTAGCCAGCCCCCTGCCCCAGCGAAAGGTGAAACCATGCTGCCGCCCGACAACTCCGACCCCGAGATTGGCCTTACCGAAACCTTGGAACCCGGGCTGCGGCGGATCGTGGCGCCCAACCCCTCACCGATGACCTATCGCGGCACAAATACCTATCTTTTGGGCGAGACCGACGTGGCCGTGATCGACCCCGGCCCCGACAGCCCCGCACATCTTGAGGCGATCCTCGCCGCGATCCAGCCCGGGCAGCGGATCAGTCATATCATCGTGACCCATACGCATCTGGATCACTCGCCGCTCGCCCGCCCTCTAGCCGCGCGTACGGGGGCCGAGGTCTGGGCCTTTGGTGAGGCCACGGCGGGCCGTTCGGCGGTGATGCAGGGGCTGGCCGAGGCGGGGCTGATGGGCGGCGGTGAAGGCGTGGACCACGGGTTTCGCCCCGATCACACACTGGCCGATGGGGATGTGCTGAAGGGGGACGGCTGGGCGCTGGAAGTGCTGCACACGCCGGGCCATATCGGCAATCACGTCAGCCTCGCTTGGGGGGACGCCTGCCTGACGGCAGATCACGTCATGGGCTGGGCGACCTCCCTCGTCTCGCCCCCTGATGGGGACCTGACTGATTTCATGGCCTCCTGCGAGAAGCTGGGCGCGCGGCAATGGCGGGTGTTCTATCCCGGTCACGGCGCCCCGGTGAGCGACCCCAACGCGCGGCTCGACTGGTTGGTGGCGCATCGTCGCGCGCGGGAGGTGTCGATCCTCGACGCGCTGGCTGCCGGGCCCGCGACGGCGGAGGACCTCGCCCGCGCCATCTATACCGAAACGCCTGCCGCGCTCTTGGGGGCGGCCACCCGAAACGTGCTGGCGCATCTGGTCGATCTGACAGGCCGGGGGCGTGTTGCCCCAGAGGGCACCTTGCAGGCAGAGGCGCATTTCACTCTCAACTCATAGGGGAATACGGGCGTTTCCGTCGCAAAATCGCAACAAATGCCCCATTCTGGGCGCAATCTGGCCCATTTACGGACCCGAACCGCGCCCAAGCTGGTTGCAGGGGTGAGAGACATCAAACCCCAGCGAGCAGCAAAGGAGCTACCCGATGGCCCGACTAGACAGAACGCCGCAACCGCAAAAACCAAAGCCTGCGCCGAAGCCGAACGGCACCTCGGCCCAACCACCGCAGCGCCCCACGCCGCTGATCACCGACTACGCCAGCCTTTGAACGGCGCTCCCCGCGCACCGGATGGGGCCGGTGGATGGGGGGAACTTTGGGGCCGGACCATGCGTTTGCCGCCTAGAGCAACACGCAAGGACAGATATGAAACCCCATACCCCCTCTCACGAAGCTGACCTCGCCCGTCTGCGCCGTTTGGCCGTCAGTATGGACAGCGCCTATAAGCTGCCGATCGTCGGCGTGCGGATGGGATGGGATTCGATTCTGGGCCTCGTGCCGGTGGTGGGTGATACGCTCGCCCTTCTGCCCGCAGCCTATATCCTGAAAGAATCGCACCGCATGGGCGCGCCGAAAAATGTGCTGGCGAAAATGCTGGTGAACACCGGGGTCGACTATGTGATCGGCTCCGTCCCGCTGGTCGGTGACCTTTTCGATATCGGTTGGAAGTCGAAACTGCGCAATGTCGACTTGCTGGAGCGTCACCTGAAAGACCAAGCTGCCAAAGTCCCGCCGATGGGCAATGTCGAAGGGCGCATGTCCTCGCACCACCCGACGCTCAATAACTGATCGCCAAAGAAAAAGGGCCGCCCCAAGGCGACCCTTTCAGTCTTTCCGAAGAACGGTGGCTTAGCCAACCAGTTCCAAACCGGAGAAGAAGTAAGCGATCTCAACCGCTGCGGTTTCCGGCGCGTCGGAACCGTGAACGGAGTTTTCGCCAACGCTTTCAGCAAATTCTGCGCGGATGGTGCCCTCTGCCGCATCGGCAGGGTTGGTCGCACCCATGACTTCGCGGTTTTTCGCGATGGCGTTTTCACCTTCGAGAACCTGAGCCACGATCGGCGCGGAGGCCATGAACTCACACAGTTCGTCGTAGAAGGGACGCTCAGCGTGCACTTTGTAGAACTCGCCCGCCTGCGCTTTGGTCAGGTGGATGCGCTTTTGTGCGACAACGCGCAGGCCCGCGTCTTCGAATTTCTTGACGATGGCGCCGGTCAGGTTGCGGCGGGTTGCGTCGGGCTTGATGATCGAGAAGGTGCGTTCGAGGGCCATTGGCTGTACTCCATAGCGGGTGTTGATTTGCGCGCTCCCTAGCATGGGGTCTGGCCCATGAAAAGCCGTGATTGACCTTCGGCCCCGCTTGCTCCAAACGGCTTTCATGTTACGCATTTCAGAAATCAACTACTCCGTCGAAGGCCGCCCCCTGTTCGAGGAAGCCTCCGCCGTGATCCCCGAGGGGCATAAGGTCGGCATCGTCGGGCGCAACGGCGCGGGCAAGACGACGCTGTTCAAAATTATCCGTGGTGAGCTGTCACTCGACAGCGGCGATATCTCTTTGCCCTCCCGCGCCAAGATCGGCGGCGTCGCGCAGGAGGTGCCCTCGTCAGAGACCTCGCTCATCGACACGGTGCTGGAGGCCGACGTTGAACGTGCCCGGTTGATGAAAGAGAGCGAGACCGCCGAGGATCCCGCCCGCATCGCTGACATCCAGACCCGTCTGGCCGATATCGACGCTTGGTCCGCCGAAGGGCGCGCGGCCTCGATCCTGAAGGGGCTTGGTTTCGACGACGAAGAACAGCAGATGCCCTGCTCCGCCTTCTCCGGCGGCTGGCGGATGCGCGTGGCGCTGGCTGCCGTGCTCTTTGCCCAGCCCGACCTGCTGCTTTTGGACGAGCCGACCAACTACCTCGACCTTGAAGGTGCGCTCTGGCTGGAAAGCTATCTGGCGAAATACCCCCATACGGTGCTGATCATCAGCCACGACCGCGGCCTGTTGAACCGCGCCGTGGGCGGCATCCTGCATCTCGAAGACCGCAAGCTGACCTATTACCAAGGCCCCTACGACCAATTCGCCCGCCAGCGCGCCGAGAAACGCGCGTTGCAGGCGGCGATGGCCAAGAAGCAACAGGCGCGTCGCGATCACATGCAGGCCTTCGTTGACCGTTTCAAGGCCAAGGCCAGCAAGGCCAAGCAGGCGCAATCGCGTCTGAAGATGATCGAGAAGATGGACATGATCACCGCGCCTGAGGACGTGGCGCGCAAGGTCTTCACCTTCCCCGAGCCCGAGGAACTCTCGCCGCCGATCATCAACATCGAGAACGGCGCAGTCGGCTACAGCGACGACAACCCGGTGCTCACGCGGTTGAACCTGCGCATCGACCAAGACGACCGGATCGCCCTTCTGGGCAAGAACGGTCAGGGCAAGTCGACGCTGGCGAAACTGCTGTCGGACCGCCTGCCCCTGATGGCCGGGCGGCAGGTCAATTCCTCCAAGCTGCGCGTCGGTTTCTTCGCCCAGCATCAGGTGGATGAGCTGATTGTCGAGGAAACCCCGCTGCAACACATGATCGCCGCCCGCCCCGGCGTGCTGCAATCGAAACTGCGCGCGCAGCTTGCGGGCTTCGGCCTTGGCCCCGAACAGGCCGAGACCGAGGTTGGGCGGCTTTCGGGCGGGCAGAAGGCGCGGCTCTCGCTGCTCTTGGCGACGCTGCACGCCCCGCATCTGCTGATCCTCGACGAGCCGACCAACCACCTCGACATCGAAAGCCGCGAAGCGCTGGTGGAGGCGCTGACGCGCTATTCGGGCGCGGTGATCCTCGTCAGCCACGATATGCACCTGTTGTCGCTGGTGGCCGACCGGTTGTGGCTGGTGTCGAAAGGCACGGTCAAACCCTATGAGGAAGACCTCGAAGCCTATCGCAAAATGCTGCTGACGCCGGAAAAGCCGGTCAGCAAGAACCCCGCCAAGCCGAAAGAAGCGCCCAAGCCCAAACGCGCCAGCCGCGATGAGGTGTTGGCGCTGCGCAGCGAGGTCCGCAAGGCCGAAGCGCGGATGGAAAAGATCAACGAGATGCGCGACAAGCTCGCCAAGAAACTCGCCGATCCCGCGCTCTATGAGGACGCCAAAACCGGTGAGCTTGAGGTCTGGAACAAGAAATACGCCGAGGTGATGGAGGCGCTGGACCGCGCGGAATCGCTTTGGATGGGCGCACAAGAAAAGCTGGAGAAGGCCACGGCCTGACCCGGAAGCGTTCACTTTATCACATCGCAGGGGTCGCCTAAGGGGCGGCCCTCGTGCATTCTGGCAAGAAGCCCCGCGCCAAGGAAACCCCATGACCCTCGACACCGCCTATATGATCACCGCCCTCGTCACGATGTTCGTGGTGATCGACCCGATCGCCATCGCGCCGGTCTTCCTCGCGCTCACCCGCGGGATGAGCAACGCAGAGCGGCGCAAGATTGCATGGCGCGCAGTGGGCGTGGCCGGGTTGGTGCTGCTGATCTTTGCCGCTTTCGGTGAAGCGGTGCTGGGCTTCATCGGCATCTCCATGCCCGCTTTCCGCGTCGCGGGCGGCATCTTGTTGTTCATCACCGCGCTCGACATGCTTTTCGACCGCCGCACCAAACGGCGCGAGGATCGCGCGGATGAAGACGACCACGACGATCCGTCGGTCTTCCCCATGGCCATTCCGCTGATCGCTGGCCCCGGCTCCATCGCCTCGGTCATCCTCCTCACGGGTGAAAAACCGGGCGGCGAAGGGCTGTTGACCATCATCGTGATCACCGCGCTGACACTGGTGGTCATGGCGCTGACCATGCAGGTCAGCGGCGCGCTTGAGCGGGCGATGGGCAAGACGGGCATCAATATCGTGACCCGGCTGCTGGGCATGTTGCTGGCGGCGCTTTCGGTTCAATTCGTGCTCGACGGCTTGGCAGCCTTTGGCTTTGGCCCCGGCCCCACGCCCGGCTGACATTTCCGCGCGGCCTTCCTATATGAGATGTAAGGGGACGCGTTCATGGCCGAAATCGACACAGCACATCTGATCTACCTCATCGTTCTACTGGCGATGGTGGCGGGCTGGTTCTTCATGCACAGCCGCCCGAATATGAACAAAACCCTGCAACAGGCGGCGGTCTGGGGGCTGATCTTTACCGGTGCCGCGGCGGGCGTCGGCCTGTGGCAAGATATCACCCGCGACAGCGCCCGCCAACATCTCACCATCAGCGAAGAGGGTGACATCGTCCTGCCCCGCGGGCGCGATGGGCATTATTACCTGACGGCCCAGATCAACGGCGCGCCGGTGCGCTTTGTCGTTGATACCGGCGCATCCGATATCGTTCTGACCAAATCCGACGCGGCGCGCATCGGCATCGAACCCGAGGGGCTGGATTACCTTGGCCGCGCGGGCACCGCCAATGGCGAGACGCGCACCGCCTTCGTGCGTCTCGACGAGGTGGTGGTGGGCCATGCGGTCGATCACAACGTCCCCGCGGTGGTGAATGACGGGATCATGTCGCAATCCTTGCTCGGCATGGGCTACCTGCAACGTTGGGGCCGGATCGAGATCAGCGGTGGTGAACTGCGCCTGAGCCGCTGACGGAATAGGGCAAGACCTTGCCGGAAATACGCGGCAAAACATCAAATACGCCGCAAAATGACGCCGCATTCGCCGTGAAATGAACAGGTTCCCGCCCTTTTGAGCGGATATCTGCAGGGCACAACTATACCCAATTTTGGAGAAAGTGCTGCTATGCTGATGAACATTTTTGGTGGGTCATCCTCCTACCAACAAAGCAACAAACCCGCTAAGGCGGAGAAGGCTGAAAAGCCGCAAGAGGCTGAAAAGGCCAAGGACAAGCCATCTCAGGCCCAGGCAAAACCCGCCAATGACGGGCAGAACGCGCAGAACAGCGCGGCGGCGCAGGAGGCATCGAAACCTCAAGCCGTGCAAGCGCCTGCCAAGGTCGAAACGGTGCAAGCCGTGGCGCAGGCAAAGCCGGTCGAGACGGCCCAAAAGGCCAGTAGCGCGGATGACGAGGCCTTTGCCCGCGCCGCAGCACAGCGCAGCGTCGACAGCCAGCGCACCCGCGCCCTGCTGGATACGATCGCGCCCGTGAACAACAGCGCGGTCGAAGCGGCCAAATCCTATGTCAGCAAGGTCGAACCCGCAGCGCCGGAGGCCGAGGCGAGCAAATCCGCCGCTGCCGCGAAACCCGCGCTCGACAAAGCGGCCTAAGCCGCGTTCAGGGGCGGCGGGCTTTCGGCCCCTGCCCCTGCACTGCCGTCCTTTAGGTTTCGGCCTTCTTTTCCCAGCGGCCGCTTTCCTCTGACCAATATTGGGCCGAGGCGCCGTCGGATTTCAGCCGCTTCCACAGGCCGCGCGCCTGATCCAGCGCGACGGGATCATGCCCGTCGAACAAGACGCAGACCCGCTGGTGCGCTGCCACTTCCGCAGCGGTGACATCGGCCCCATGCACCGTCATCAGACAATCGGCCCGATTGGGGGCGCCATCCTCCAACGTCAGCAGCACCGGCTGGTCCGCGTCCTGCGGCCCACCCGCCATGCCATGGGGCAGAAAGCTGTCATCCGCATAGGTCCAAAGCGCCCGGTCCAGCGCCTGTAGCCCCGCCCGATCCGTCCCGCGCAGGGCCACGCGCCAGCCATTAGCGAGCGACTTTTCCAGCAGCATCGTCAGCGTCTCGACCAGAGGTCGCTGGGTCAGGTGATAGAAGTAAGCCGCCCCCATCAGTCGCTCAGCCCTTCTCGAAACGGTTAGCGACGAGACGGTTCAGCGCCGCCACGCCCCAGCCCGTCGCGCCCGCGGGCGCCAGCGTGCTTTCGGATTTCAGTGAGGCAACACCGGCAATATCGAGGTGAATCCAAGGTGTCTCATCCTTGACGAAACGCTTGAGGAATTGCGCCGCGGTGATCGACCCGGCCGGACGCCCGCCGATGTTCTTCATGTCGGCCACGCGGCTTTTCAGCAGGTCATCATATCCCTGCCCCAGCGGCATCCGCCACGCGCCCTCGCCTTCGCTCTCGGCGGCTTTGAGGAAATCGTTGCACAACCCATCGTCATTCGAAAAGACCCCGGCATTCTCATGCCCCAGCCCGATGATGATCGCCCCGGTCAGCGTCGCCAGATCGATCATCGCCGCGGGTTTGAAACGGTCTTGCGCGTACCACATGACATCGCAGAGCACCAAACGCCCCTCGGCGTCGGTGTTGATGACCTCTACCGTGTCGCCCTTCATCGTGGTGATCACATCGCCCGGACGGGTGGCATTGCCCGAGGGCATGTTCTCAACGATACCCACAAGACCCACGACATTCGCCTTGGCCTTGCGCAGTGCAAGTGTGCGCATCACGCCCGAGACGACGCCCGCGCCGCCCATGTCCATGGTCATGTCTTCCATGCCCGCCCCGGGTTTAAGGCTGATGCCGCCGGTGTCAAAGACCACACCCTTGCCGACCAGCGCCAGAGGGGCTGCGTCATCCGCGCCGCCTTCCCACCGCATCACGACCACTTTCGACGGGCTGTCCGAGCCTTGGCCTACAGACAAAAGCGTGCGCATTCCGAGCTTTGCAAGCTCTTCCTCATCTAGAACTTCAACTTTCAGGCCCAAGCTCTCCATCTCAGCCAGTCGTTCGGCAAAATTGGTGGTGGTCAGGATATTGGCGGGCGCGTTGGTCAGATCGCGGGTCATGAAGGCCCCCTCGGCCACGGCCATGAGCGGTGCGGCGGCCTCGCGGGCGTCATTGGGTTTGGAACACATGATCTCGACCGAGCCTTTGCGCGCCTTGGGCGCGGATTTGTGATCTTCAAAGCCGTAGTCCCGCATTGCCATCCCAAAGGCCACATCGGCCACCCGGCGTGTCGCGGCGGCGAGCATCAGCAGATCGCTGTCACCCCGGCGCTTGGCCAGCGCGGCCCCGGCCTTGCGCGCGGTCATCACCTCGGCCCGGCGCGGCATATGGATCACGTCGACTGCCTCTGCCGCCATGCCCGCAGGATATCCCATGCTGAGAACGTCACCGGGTTTCAGCGCGGCGAAACGTTCACTTTCCACCAGCCGCTGCAAAGCGCCTTTGGTCAGACGGTTCACCCGCCGCGCCCCGGCATCCAAGCGGCCCTCAGGCTCCAGAAACAGCGCGATCCGCCCGGAATGCCCCGCGATACGGTCGATGTCGGTCTCGGCGAAGGTGATGGGTGTCAGATCGGTCATGGCATGCCTCATGGTTGATTTTGCCCCAGACCTAGCGCGCCGGACGGCCCATGGCCAGATAGCAGTTTTCCCGCCCCACGAATTGCTTTAAGATCTGCGCAAAGGCCGTCAGAGCATCTCGGGGGATCAGAGTGGCAAGAATTGACCGCTACATGCTGTCGCAACTTCTGGTTATGTTCGGCTTTTTCGCTTTGGTGCTGGTGGCGCTTTTCTGGATCAACCGCGCGGTTGTCCTGTTTGACCGTTTGATCGGCGATGGCCAGTCCGCATTGGTGTTTTTGGAGTTCACGGCCCTTGGTCTGCCGAAACTCATCGTCACCGTCCTGCCCATCGCGACCTTTGCCGCCTCGGTCTATGTGACCAACCGCATGTCGGGCGAATCCGAGTTGACGGTGCTCCAAGCCGCAGGCTCCGGCCCGTGGCGGCTGGCGCGGCCCGTCTTCGTCTTTGGCCTCTGCGTGGCGGCGATGATGACGGTGCTGAGCCATTTTCTGGTCCCCATGGCGCAGGGGCAGTTGAAGCAGCGCGAGGCCGAGATCTCGCGCAACCTCACCGCGCGGCTACTGACAGAGGGGACTTTTCTGCATCCCTCCGACGATGTCACCTTTTATACCCGCGCCATCGACAGTGACGGCGTGCTGCGCGATGTTTTCCTGTCGGACCGGCGCAGGGCCGACGAAGGTGTGATCTACACCGCTGCCGAAGCCTACCTCGCCCGCAACGGCGACGACACGACGCTGATCATGCTCAACGGCATGGCGCAACGGCTGGACACTGAGAGCAACCGTTTGGCGACGGCCAAATTCCGCGACTTTTCGTTCGATATTTCCCCGCTGGTCAGCAGCGGAGACGCGATCGACCTATCGGTGAGCGCCATGGTCACGCCTGATCTACTCTGGGATTGGGACGGGGTCGCGGCGGCGACCGACACCTCGCCGGGCGTGGTGGCCGAAGAGTTGCATGGCCGCTTTGCGCAGCCGCTGTTCTGCCTCGTCGCCGCGATGATTGGCTTTGCGACTTTGATCCTCGGCGGTTTTTCCCGCTTTGGTGTCTGGCGCGAGGCGGTAATCGCTTTCGGCCTGCTCATCGCCATCGACGGGCTGCGGGGCACGATGGTCGTGCAAATCCGTGAGGCGGCAGCGCTCTGGCCGCTGGCCTATCTGCCCTCGCTCATCGGGGCCGTGCTGACGCTGGCGATGCTTTGGCAAGCCGCACATCCGCGCTGGATAAGGCGGCGTCTGCGTGGCAAGAGGGCTGCCACATGATCCTGCATTTCTATTTCGCCCGCCGCTTTTTCATGAGTTTTCTCGTCATCACCGGGGTGCTGGCCGCGCTGGTGATGTTGGTCGACGGTGTCGATCAGGCCCGGCGTTTCGCGGATGACGACGTGGGCTGGGATCAGGTGCTGGGCATGACGCTGCTGCATATGCCCCAGACCATCAACATGATCCTGCCGCTGATCATGATCCTCGCCACGGTGGCGCTTTTCATTGGGCTTGCCCGGTCCTCCGAACTGGTGGTGACCCGGGCCGCGGGCCGCTCGGCCCTGCGTGCGCTGGTGGCCCCGGTGGTGGTGGCCTTGATCATCGGCACGCTGGCCGTGGCCATGCTCAACCCCATCGTGGCGGCGACCAGCGAGCGGGCCGAGCAATTGACCCAAGAATACCGGTCCAATGGCCGCGCGGCGCTCTCGGTCAGCGACGAGGGGCTGTGGCTGCGGCAAGGCACGGAGGAAGGCCAATCGGTCATTCGCGCATGGCGCACCAACGCCGACGCCTCCGTCCTCTATAACGTCACGATCATCAGTTATGACGCTGAGAAGGGCCCGATCCGGCGCATCGAAGCCGAAAGCGCACAACTTAGCAGCGGCGATTGGGAGCTCACCGGGGCGAAGATTTGGCCGCTGGCGGCCGGGGTGAACGCCGAAGGCGCGGCGGAGGTGCATGAGACCCTGACGATCCCCTCTTCCCTCACCGTCGAGCGTATCCGCGAGAGCATTGGCCGTGTCGCTGCCGTCTCAATCTATGAACTGCCCGAATTTATCCAACAGTTGGAACAGGCCGGGTTCAGCACGCGCCAGCATGAGGTCTGGCTTCAGGCCGAGCTTGCGCGGCCCTTCTTTCTGGTGGCCATGGTTCTGGTTGCGAGCGCATTCACCATGCGCCATACCCGCTTTGGGGGGACCGGCGTCGCAGTGCTGGCCTCGATTTTGCTGGGGTTCGGTTTGTATTTCATTCGCAGTTTCGCACAGATCCTTGGCGAGAATGGCCAGATCCCCGTGATCCTTGCCGCTTGGGCGCCGCCCGTGGCGGCGATCTTTCTGGCGCTAGGCCTGCTACTGCATGCGGAGGACGGCTGACATGCGCGCGGCCCTTGTTGGACTTGCCCTTTCATTCGCGCCTCTGAGCCTCGCCGCCCAGACCGCGCCTGCCAGCGACCGCCCCGCCGTTCTGGTGGCCGATCAGGTCTTCATTACACGCGATAAGGTCTTGGTCGCGCAAGGAAATGTCGAAGCCTTCCAAGGGGAGACGCGGCTGCGCGCCACGGCGATCCGCTATGATCAGGCCACCGGCGCGCTTAGTATTGAAGGGCCGATTGTGCTGTCTGAGGGGGAGAATACCACGATCCTCGCCGATGCGGCCTCACTCGATGCGGGCTTGCAGTCCGGCCTTTTGCGCGGCGCGCGGATGGTCCTTGAACAGCAGCTGCAGCTTGCCGCCGTGCAGATCAACCGGGTCGAAGGGCGCTATAGCCAACTTTACAAAGCCGCCGTAACTTCTTGCAAAGTCTGCGAAGATGGCGAAACGCCGCTTTGGCAAATCCGGGCGAAACGGGTGGTGCATGATCAATTGGCTCAGCAGCTTTACTTTGACGAGGCGCAGTTCCGCATCAAGAACGTACCCATTGCCTATCTGCCCCGCCTGCGTCTGCCCGACCCCACGTTGGACCGCGCGACTGGTTTTCTCGCGCCCACGGTCCGTTCGACTTCGCAATTGGGCGTGGGGCTGAAACTGCCCTATTTCATCAAGATCGGCGATCACCGCGATCTGACGCTGACCCCCTATCTATCCGCCGAAACCCGCACGCTTGAGTTCCGCTACCGTCAGGCTTTCGTTTCGGGACGGATCGAGTTCGAAGGGGCGATTACCGATGATGAGTTGGACCCCGGCAAAACCCGTGGCTACCTCTTTGGCACCGGCAGTTTCGATCTGCGGCGCGACTACAAACTGTATTTCGATATCGAGACCACGAGCGACAGTTCCTATCTCAGCGACTACGGCTATTCGGGCAAGGACCGTCTGACCAGCGAATTGACCGTCAGCCGCGCGCGGCGCGATGAATATATGCGGGCAACCCTGCTGAACTACCAATCGCTCCGCGATGGTGAAGACAATGATCTGCTGCCCAATCTAGTCTTGGATGGTGAATTCCAGCGGCGCTATTTCCCGACTTCCGTGGGCGGCGAACTCCGCCTAGCGCTTGAGGCCCATAGCCACCGCCGGTCGTCGGACCTCAGCACCGATGGCAACGGAGATGGTGAGGCCGACGGGCGCGACGTGTCGCGGCTCAACGGGGAGGCCGCGTGGCTGCGGCGCTTTACCTTCGGTAACGGTCTGGTGACCGACGTCGAGGCGGGGGCGAGCTTTGGTCTGTTCAACATCGCGCAGGATGCGGTCTATGACGGGCGCTACTCCGACCTCGTGCCCCATGCTGCCGTCACCATGCGCTACCCCATGCAGCGCCGCGAGGCCGCGGGCGTGGTGCAACAGCTTGAACCGCTTGTGCAATTGGGCTGGACTGGCGGTGATCGGCTCGACATTCCGAATGAGGAAAGCACGCTGGTGGAATATGACGAGGGCAACCTCTTGGCGCTCAGCCGTTTCCCCCGGCCCGACCGGCGCGAACGGGGTGCTGTGGCGGCCATCGGGGTGAATTGGGCGCGGCTCGATCCCAACGGCATTGATGCCAGCCTGTCTTTCGGTCAGGTGATCCGCGCTGATGCGGATGATGCCTTCAGCTTTAGCTCAGGCCTGCAGGGCACCCATTCCGATTTCCTGCTGGCCGGGCAATTGCGCAGCGACAACGGTCTGGCGCTCATCGGGCGCGGGCTGGTCGATGATGACTTCGAGGTCGCCAAGGCCGAGTTGCGCGGGGTCTGGGATTTCAAGCGCGGGCAGATCTCGGGCAGCTATGTCTGGCTGCACGAAGACGCCGCCGAGGACCGCAACGAAGACGTGTCTGAGATCACCTTCGACGGCAGCTATTCGATCAACAGCCAGTGGCAGGCGTCCGCCGAATGGCGGTTCGACCTTGCTGACGAACGCGCAGCGACGGCGGGTCTTGGCCTGAGCTACAACAATGAATGTGTGCAGGTCGACCTTTCCGTGAACCGCAGCTATTCATCCTCAACAAGTGTTGAGCCCTCAACGGATATCGGTTTTAACATCGGCCTCAGGGGCTTTGCCGCAAACACCGGAACAGAAAGATACGTACGCTCATGTGGGAAGTAACGAAACAGACCGTCCGCGCCGGGATCCGTGGGACTGCGGCACTCGCCCTTGCTCTGGTCATCGGCCAATCCGCAGCGGCGCAGAACCTCTTTGCGCCCGTGGCCCGTGTCAATGACGAGGTGATTACCGGCTACGAAGTGCAGCAGCGTCAGCGTTTCATGCAGCTGATCGGCGCCCCCGGGGCCGATACCGACAGCGTGATCGACAGTCTGATCGACGACCGCCTGCGCGGGCAGATCCTTGATCAAGCCGGGCTTGAAGTCACCCCTGAGGGCATTCGGTCCGGCATGGCGGAATTTGCCAGTCGCGCGGATTTGACGACCGAGGAGTTTCTGAAAGTCCTTGGGCAAGCGCAGATTTCCGAAGAGACCTTTCGCGATTTCATCGTGATCAGCGCCGCCTGGCGTGACCTTATTCGCGCGCGCTACAATGGCCGGGTCAACATCACCGACGAAGAGGTCGACCGTGCGCTTGGCAGCAGCCGGGGCAACAACGGTCTGCGCGTGCTGTTGTCAGAGATCATCATTCCCGCCCCGCCGCAGAATGCCGATCAGGTGAACGCGCTGGCCGAACGCATTTCGGAAAGCCGCTCGGAAGCCGAATTCTCGTCCTATGCCAGCAAGCATTCCGCCACAGCCTCGCGCGGGCGCGGCGGCCGGATGCCTTGGACGCCGCTCGAAAAACTGCCCGCCAGCCTGCGGCCCGTCCTCTTGGCCCTCGCCCCGGGTGAGGTGACAGCGCCGCTGCCGATCCCCAATGCCGTGGCCCTGTTCCAACTGCGCGGCATCGAAGAGACCGGCAAGCCGAGCGTCGAGTATTCCGAGATCGATTATGCCGCCTATTACATCCCTGGCGGCCGTTCCGAGGCTGCCCTGTCGCGCGCGGCAGAGCTGCGCGGTCAGGTAGATCAATGTGATGACCTCTATGGCGTGGCCAAGGGCCAGCCCGCCAAAGTGCTGGACCGTGGCACCAAGGCCCCGGCGGAAATTCCGCAGGACGTGGCCATTGAACTGGCGAAACTCGACCCCGGCGAAGTCTCCACCGCGTTGACCCGTGCGAATGGGGAGACTTTGGTCTTCTTGATGCTCTGCAACCGCACCACGGCGGCCAATGCCGATGTGAACCGCGAGGCGGTGGTCAGTTCGATCCGGCAGCGCAAGCTTGAGGGCTATGCCACACAGCTGCTGGAACAGGCCCGCGCCGAAGCCCGTATCACCCGCCAATGAGCCGCCCGTCCCGGCCGGTGGCCATCACCTGCGGTGAACCCGCCGGGATCGGCCCCGAGATTGCCGCCCGCGCTTGGGCAGCGCTTTCGAAGGACATCCCGATGGTCTGGATCGGCGACCCGCGTCATCTGCCGCAGGATGTCCCGCACCGCGTGATCGACAGCCCGGATGAGGTGAGCGCGCCCAGTGCCGATGCGCTGCCCGTGCTCCCCCATCCCTTCGACAGCGCCGCCCTGCCCGGCGTGCCGCAGCCCGGCCATGCGCAGGGGGTGATCGACGTGATCGCCCGCGCGGTCGATCTGGTGCAGACGGGCGCGGCCTGCGGCGTCTGCACCGCGCCGATCCACAAGAAGGCGCTGCAAGACGGGGCCGGTTTCGCTTATCCGGGCCATACCGAATACCTCGCAGCGCTGGCAGGCGTCGACGACGTGGTGATGATGCTGGCCTCTGACCAATTGCGCGTCGTGCCTGCCACGATCCATATCGCGCTGGATCAGGTGCCGCAGGTGCTGAGCCCTTCGGGCCTGCGCCGCACGATTGAGATCACCGCGCAGGAATTGCAAAACCGCTTTGGCATTGCCCGCCCCCGGATTGCCGTCGCCGGGCTGAACCCACACGCGGGCGAAGGCGGCAGCATGGGCCGGCAAGAGATCGACTGGATCGCGCCGCTGATCCTTGAGATGCAGGGCGAAGGCTATGCGCTGACCGGGCCGTTGCCTGCCGATACGATGTTCCACGCCCGCGCCCGCCAAGGCTATGACGCGGCAGTGGCGATGTATCACGACCAAGCGCTGATCCCGATCAAGACCTTGGATTTCGACCGGGGCGTGAATGTGACGTTGGGGCTGCCCTTTGTGCGCACCTCGCCCGATCACGGCACCGCCTTTGACATCGCGCGCCAAGGGCGCGCCAACCCGACCAGCATGATCGAAGCGATCAAATTGGCATGGCAGATGGGCCAGAAGACATGAGTGCAATCGACAATCTCCCGCCGCTGCGCGAGGTGATTAACATCCACGAATTGGCGGCGCGGAAGTCCCTCGGCCAGAACTTTCTGCTGGACCTGAACCTCACGGCCAAGATCGCGCGACAGGCCGGAGATATGGCCGATTGCGACGTGTTGGAGATCGGCCCCGGGCCCGGCGGCCTTACCCGTGGCCTGCTGGCTGAAGGCGCGCGTCATGTGCTGGCGATCGAAAAGGACCGCCGCTGCCTGCCCGCGCTGGCCGAGGTGGCGGAACATTACCCCGGTCGCCTGACCGTGATCGAAGGCGACGCACTTGAGATCGACCCGTTGAGCCATCTGACGCCACCCATCCGGGTGGCCGCCAACCTGCCCTATAACGTCGGGACCGAACTGCTGGTCCGTTGGCTCACCCCGCCCGAGTGGCCGCCGTTTTGGCAAAGCCTCACGCTGATGTTCCAGCGCGAGGTGGCGGAGCGGATCGTGGCGCGGCCGGGGTCGAAAGCCTATGGGCGGCTGGCCGTGCTGGCGCAGTGGCGCAGCGACGCGCGGATCGTCATGCAATTGCCGCCGGGCGCCTTCACCCCGCCACCAAAGGTCTCATCGAGCGTGGTGCATCTGACCGCCCTGCCCGAGCCGCGCTTTCCTGCCGATCCGAAGGTGCTGAGCCATGTGGTCGCGATGGCCTTCAACCAGCGGCGCAAGATGCTGCGCTCGGCGCTCAAAGGAGCCGCGCCGGATATCGAGGACCGTCTGACCGCCGCGGGGCTGAAACCCACCGACCGCGCCGAACAGGTGCCGCTTGAGGGGTTCTGCGCCCTGGCCCGCGAGATTGCCAAGGGGTGACCATGTTCTACCGACTATTGCTCGTCTTTGCCCTGTTGCTGGGGCTTTCCGCCTGCGCCCTGCCGCGCAACGGCCCACCGCCTCTGGGCACCGAGGCCGAGATCGCGAAACTCGCCAGCGCCATCGAAGACCTCTCTCCGCAGGTAAATCCCGAAGAGGCCGCCCGTGCCGCGCGGATCGCTTACCGGCATACCCATGAACTGGCGATCGCCTATCAGATCACCGACCCGCCGCTGATCCATAACGTGAAGGTCAACAACGGCAGCAAGCCGCGCGGCCTGTGTTGGCATTGGGCAGAGGATTTGGAGAAACGCCTGAAGGCCGAGGGTTTCGCCACGCTCGACCTGCACCGCGCCATCGCCAATGGCGACTCGCGGATTCTGCTGGATCATTCCACCGCCATCATCTCGGCCGCCGGGGCACCGATGCACGCGGGGCTTGTCCTTGACCCTTGGCGGCGCGGGGGCGAACTGTTCTGGTCGCCGGTCACCAGCGACCCGCGTTATGACTGGGCGCCCCGCGAAGAGGTGCTGCGGCGCAACGGGCGGATCAGATATGTGCAGGCGGGGATGGAAGGGTAAATCTGCCCCGCACGGCCGACCATCAACACTCACGAAAAAGCCCCGCAAATTGCGGGGCTTTTCTTATTCTGCGACCTTTGCGGTGTCGCTCTTGCTGTCGCCACCCTCCGGCGGCTGTGCCTCTGCCGCTTTCGGCTTGGGCTTGCGGCGCGGGGCGCGTTTCGGCTTGGGCTTGCTCTCTGGCGTGTCGACCAGCGTGCTCTCTTCGCTGTTCGTCTCGGCCTCGGCCTGCTGCTGCGCGGGCTCTTGCTGCTCGGGCTGCTTGTCGGCTTTCGGCTGCTCACCCTGCGACTGGCCGCCCTGCTGCGCCTCGCGCTCCTGACGCTCGGCGCGCTCGCGATCCCGCTCGGCCTGACGCTCACGGTTCTGGCGCTCCTGCTCCTCGCGGCGCTGGTCCACTTCGCGCTGTGCCTCGCTTAGCAGGCGCAGGTAGTGTTCGGCGTGCTGTTGAAAGTTCTCGGCGGCCACACGGTCATTGCTCAACTGGGCATCGCGGGCCAGCTGGTTGTATTTCTCGATAACCTGCTGCGGCGTGCCGCGCACCTTGCCCTCGGGGCCGGAGCTGTCAAAAACACGGTTGACGACATTGCCGCCGCCACCTTGCGACGAGCGTTTGCGGTTATTCTTCGACCGGGAGCGTGATCTGGGAGAATTCATGGAATGATGTCAGCCTTGTGTGCTGTGTGTCGTTCACCGGGGGTGCAAAGCACGTCTTGAACCCGGCCTAAGCGATATGTTGGGCATAGTGCCGCGCGGGACCGCCTGTGGCATCCACCGCTGCAACACCCCTGACTAACCATGCCAGAAAGGCTTGGGCAAGAAGAAACTGCCGCTTAGCCCGCCAAATGGCGGTTTTTTCGCGATTTCACGCCGGTTTATCGGCTGAAACGACCCTTGGCCTCCCATCGAGATCATGCGCCAGCGTGACCCGGCCCCAGCCCGCCGCGGCAAAGATTTCCTGCACCGCTTCGCCCTGTTGCCAGCCAATTTCGACCATAACGCGGCCTTGAGCCGTGAGGTAGCCCTGCGCCTCGGCGGCGATGATGCGGTAGATGCTCAGCCCGTCTTGGCCGTCGGTCAGCGCCATTTCCGGCTCATGCTGGCGCAACTCGGGTGAGACATCGGCCATTTCCTCGGCGGCCAGATAGGGCGGGTTCGACAGGATCAGATCAAACCGCCCCTCAACCGCGCTGAACCAGTCGGACTGCCGGATATCGGCGCGGTCGGCCACCCCGTGCTGCACCGCATTGGCGCTGGCCTGAAGACAGGCGGCTTCCGAGAGGTCCACCCCCAGCCCCGTCGCCGCCGCCCGTTCGGCCAGCAGGGTGACGAGGATACAGCCCGAGCCGGTGCCGAGGTCCAGAATGCGGGTGAAATCTTCACCAAGAGCGAGATCAATCAGGGTTTCCGTCTCGGGCCGCGGGTCAAGCACATCGCGGCTGATCGCGAAATCGCGGCCATAGAAAGCCCGCCGCCCGATCAATTGCGAGACTGGCACGCGCACGGCGCGCAGGGCGATGAGCTGGTCAAAGCGTTCTGCAACCTCGGGGGCGATTTCCTCGGGCGCGATGAGAGTTACGCGGGCGGCATCGACGGCGGCGGCATGGGCGAGCAACAGCCGCGCATCCCGCGCCGGATCGGGCACACCGGCGGCACGCAGCCGTCCGGCGGCGGCGGCCATGGCTTGGGCGGCGGTTTGGGGGCTCACCCCTCCATCTCCGCCAATTGACGCGCTTGGGCATCGGCGGTCAGCGCGTCGATGATCTCATCCAGATCGCCCTGCATCACGGCTTCGAGCCGGTAAAGCGTCAGGTTGATCCGGTGGTCCGTCATACGCCCTTGAGGGAAATTATAGGTGCGGATCCGCTCGGAGCGGTCACCGGAGCCCACCTGCGCTGCGCGGTCGGCAGAGCGCTCGCTGTCCATCCGGCTGCGCTCCATATCGTAGAGCCGCGCTTTGAGCACCTGCATTGCCTTGTCGCGGTTGCGGTGCTGGGATTTCTCTGACGAGGTGACGACGATCCCGGTCGGAATATGGGTGATCCGCACGGCAGAATCGGTGGTGTTGACGTGCTGCCCCCCCGCGCCCGAAGAGCGCATCGTGTCGATCCGCAGGTCATTTGCGTTGATCTCGATATCCACGTCTTCGGCCTCGGGCAGCACCGCCACGGTCGCCGCCGAAGTATGGATGCGCCCGCCGCTTTCGGTGGTGGGCACGCGCTGTACGCGGTGCACGCCGCTTTCGAACTTGAGCCGGGCAAAGACGTTCTGACCGGTGATATGGGCCACGACCTCTTTCACGCCGCCGAGTTCGGTCATCTGGCTTTCGATCAGGTCAAACCCCCAGCCCTGCGCCTCGGCATAGCGTTGGTACATGCGCAGAAGGTCACCTGCAAAGAGCGCCGCCTCATCGCCGCCCGTGCCGGGGCGGATCTCCAACATGGCAGGTTTCGCATCAGCCGCATCGCGGGGCAGAAGTGCGAGTTGCAACCCCTCCTCGACCTCCGGCAGGCGGGCGCGCAGGCGCGGCAGTTCATCCCGCGCAAGCTCAGCCATCTCGGGGTCTTTCAGCATCTCTTCGGCCTCTTCAAGGTCGCGCTGGAGCTGCTGATAAAGGTCGATCTGATCGACCACCGGCTTGAGATCGCTGTATTCTTTCGCGAGGGCTGCAAAATCGGCCCCATCGGAGCCCGCAGACATGCTGGCCTCCAGAAACTGGAAACGTTGCGAGATTTGCGCGAGGCGGTGCATCGGGATCATGGGGTTCCTGTCGCTTATGCAAATGCTTTGGTCAAGAGGCGGCTTGTGCTATCATGGGCTATGACACGTCTTATGCCGCTCATCTGCCTTATGGGCCTGACGGCCCTGCACCCTGCCCTTGCGGATGTCAAAGCGCCGGGCGGCAAGACGATTGATTGCTATTGCACCAACAGCAGCGGCGCCCGGGTGGAACTGGGTGAGACGATTTGCCTGCAAGTGGATGGGCGCATGTTCATGGCGCAATGTCAGATGTCGCTCAATGTGCCGATGTGGCGGGAGGTGCAGCAAGGCTGCCTGTCATCGCGCCTCGATCTGATCGAGCCATCCGTTGACCCGCTTGGCGTTTACCCCCAGATCTGACCGGCCAAAACGCGAGCGGCCATAGACTTCGACATAGCGCGGCGCGTCTCCGTAGACGCCGATGGTGGTGAAATCGGGATAGCCCATCAATTTGGTGCGGGTGACATAGGTGACCTGCCCCTCGGCGAGCGATCCGGCGACAACTTCGGTGCGCGGGGTTTGCAGGATCACCCGGTCAAGCTGGGCCAAGGTCTCGGCCCCGTCGCCCTCGACCGGGGCGCGCCAGATATAGCTGTTGGTGCCTTGGGTCTTGCCCATCTTCTGCCCGTCGGCCTGCACATGCCAACGCGCGGTGTCGATGGGCGCAAGGCGGATATAGGCCACCAAGGCGACGAGGGCGATCACGATGATCCAGAACAGCATTTTAAACACCTTTCAAAACTCGGCGGTCAGGGGCGACGGAGGTCGCAGTAAGCAAGCCAGCCCGCCTTTCAGCGGACCGGCGGGTGATGTCGTGGCTTTCGCTCACGCGGTTCTCATGCGGTGGCCCAACAGCGACAGGATCTCGGTCGCGACATGGGCACCCGCCACCGCCGTGGCGCCGGTTGTGTCGAAGGGGGGCGAGACTTCGACAACGTCACCGCCCATGATGTTGATCCCCGCAAGATCGCGCAGCATGATCGACGCTTGCGCCGAGGTCAGCCCGCCCCACACCGGGGTGCCGGTGCCGGGGGCAAAGGCCGGATCCAGCGCGTCGATGTCAAAGGTCAGATAGCAGGGGCGATCGCCGAGGATCTCCTTGATCTTGGCAACAGTGGCCTGCGGCCCTTTCTCATGCACCTCACGCGCGTCGATGATATTGACGCCCATCGTGTCCTCATTGGTGGTGCGGATGCCGACCTGCACGCTGGTAGACGGGTCGACGATGCCGGACTTCACGGCTTTGTAGAACATCGTCCCGTGGTCGATCCGGTCCATGTCGTCGTCTTGCCAAGTGTCCGTATGCGCATCGAACTGTAACAGACTGATGGGCCCGTATTTCTCAGCATAGGCCTTGAGGATCGGGAATGAGATATAGTGATCCCCCCCCAGCACGACCGAGGCCGCACCGGCATCCAGAATGGTCTTGATATGGGCTGTCAGGGCGGCGGGAAACTGGCTGACATGACCATAGTCGAAGGCCAGATCGCCGTAATCCGCGATGGCGAATTCGCTCAGCACGTCAAAGTCCCAGCCATAGGGCGCGTCGGGCGCTTGCAGCGCGCTCGCCTCGCGAATGGCGCGGGGGCCAAGGCGCGTGCCGGGGCGGTTGGTCACCGCTTGGTCGAAGGGCACGCCTGTTACCGCGATGTCGACGCCGGTCAGATTCTTAGTGTATTTCCGTCGCAGGAAAGAGGTCGCCCCGCCAAAGGTTAACTCATAGCTCGGCCCTTTGAGGTCCTCGCGGGTAAAGGCCATATCCATCTGTTTGGCCGCGTCTTCCAATGCCATTACTTGCCTCCTGCTGGCTGTGCCCGCTCAACGATACGGGCGAAAAAGGATGCGCCAAGCGGCGCGATCTCGTCGTTGAAGTCGTATTCCGGGTGGTGCAGCCCCGCGCCCTCGCCTGCGCCGAGGAAGAGATAGGCACCGGGGCGTTTTTCAAGCATGAAGCTGAAATCCTCTGCACCCATCTCGCGGCCATAATCGCCGTGCACTTGGGCCGCGCCCACCACTTCGGTCGCCGCCGCGATGGCGGCCTCGGCCTTGGCCGGATCATTGACCGTGGCGGGATAGCCGACCTCATAGTCCAACTCGGCGGTGACGTCATAGCTTGCCGCCTGCCCGTCCACGATCTGCTGCATCCGGCGCATCACCATCGCTTGCACCTCACGGTCAAAGGTGCGCACGGTGCCGTTGATATAGGCCGTCTCGGGGATGATGTTATCGGCGGTGCCGGTATGAATCTGCGTGACCGAGACCACCAAATCCTGCGCCGCGACATGGTTGCGGCTGACGATGGTCTGGATGGCCGTGGCGATGCCGCAGGCCGCCACGACGGGGTCGCGGCTCTCATGGGGCATCGCGCCATGACCGCCTTTGCCCTTGATATGAATGTGGAATTCATCCACCGCCGCCATGATCGGCCCCGGCGTGGTATAGAATGCGCCTTCGTCAAAGCCGGGCGCGTTGTGGATGCCGTAAACCTGCGCGATCTCGAACCGCTCCATGATGCCCTCTTCGACCATCACGCCCGCGCCGCCGCCCGCCTCTTCGGCGGGTTGAAAGATCAGCGCCACCCGGCCCGCGAAATTGCGTGTCTCGGCCAGATACCGCGCCGCGCCCAGAAGCATGGTGGTGTGCCCGTCATGGCCGCAGGCGTGCATCTTGCCTTTCCGCGTGCTGGCATAGTCCTTGCCCGTTGCCTCTTGGATCGGCAGCGCATCCATATCGGCGCGCAGGCCGATGGTCGGGCCCTCGCCCTGCCCTTCGATGATCGCCACGATGCCGGTCGTCGCGATGCCCTCGTGCAGCTCATCCACACCAAATTCGCGCAGCCGCTCGGCCACGAAAGCCGCCGTTTCATGACAGTCGAACGCCAGTTCGGGAATCCCGTGCAAATGGCGCCGCCATGCTGTCATATCCTCCGCAAAGGCGTTGATGCGGTTCACCACGGGCATGGGCTGGACTCCTTGGGGTTGGTTTGGTCAGGGTGCATCTGACACCAGACATACGGGGCCTGCAATGCCGGACAACACAAAAGCCGATCTCATTCACGATTCAGATGCCGGGATCGAACGGTTGCTCGAAATCATGCGCCGCCTGCGCGACCCTGAGACGGGCTGTCCCTGGGATATCGAGCAGGATTTCGACAGCATCGCCCCCTATACCATTGAAGAGGCTTATGAAGTCGCCGATGCCATCGCCCGGCGTGATTGGGGCGAGCTTGAGGGGGAGTTGGGCGATCTGCTGCTGCAATCGGTCTATCACACGGCGATGGGTGAAGAAGCGGGGCATTTCACCTTTCAATCCGTGGTGTGCAACATCAGCGACAAGATGGTGGCGCGGCACCCGCATGTCTTTGGCGACGAATCCCGCGACAAGAGCGCCGAACAGCAGACCGCCGATTGGGAAAAGATCAAAGCCGCCGAACGCGCGGGCAAGGCACAGAGGGGCACCTTGGACGGGGTGGCAATCGGCCTGCCCGCGCTCTTGCGGGCGATGAAGCTTCAAAAACGCGCGGCGCGTGTGGGCTTCGACTGGCCCGAGACAACACAGGTGCTCGACAAGATCACCGAAGAGGCCGCCGAATTGGTCGAGGCGAAGGACCAGCTGAGCCAAGCGGAGGTCGAGGAAGAATACGGCGATCTGCTCTTCGTCATGGCCAATCTCGGGCGCCATCTGGGCCTTGACCCGGAAGCCGCTCTGCGCGCCGCCAATGCCAAATTCACCCGCCGGTTCGAAGGGGTCGAGGCCCGGCTCGCCGCCATCGGGAAAACCCCGCAAGACAGTGATCTGGCCGAGATGGATGCGCTGTGGGAGGCGGTGAAACTGGCGGAACGCGGCTAATCGCCGGGTCTGCGGCTGGACAAAGACCCGCCCCTCCGGCAAGGCTCTGCCCCAAGCAATTTGACGAAAGTAAGCCCATGACCCCGCGCAAAATCATCATCGACACCGACCCCGGACAGGACGACGCCGTGGCGATTCTCCTTGCCCTCGCCAGCCCGCAAGAGATCGAGGTTCTGGGCATCACCTGTGTCGCGGGCAACGTGCCGCTGGACCTGACTTCGAAGAACGCGCGGATCGTTTGCGAATTGGCGGGGCGGGATGATGTGAAAGTCTTTGCCGGCTGCGACCGCCCGCTGGGGCGTGATCTGGTGACGGCGGAACATGTGCATGGCAAGACCGGCCTCGACGGCCCCGACCTGCCCGATCCAACCATGCCGCTGGCCGAAGGGCATGGGGTGGATTTCATCATCGAACAGGTGCGCGCCCATCCCGCAGGTAGCGTAACCCTTTGCCCCTTGGGACCGTTGACCAATGTCGCGACCGCCCTGCAAAACGCGCCCGACATCGCCGAGAAGGTGCAAGAGATCGTGCTGATGGGCGGCGGCTATTTCGAGGGGGGCAACATCACGCCCACGGCGGAATTCAACATTTACGTCGACCCCCATGCCGCTGATATCGTTTTCAAATCAGGCATTCCGATCGTCGTGATGCCGCTCGATGTCACCCATAAGGCGCTAGTCACCAAACCGCGCAACGATGCCTTCCGCGCGCTTGGCACCAAGGTCGGCGTCGCCGTGGCCGAGATGACCGATTTCTTCGAGCGGTTCGACAAAGAGAAATACGGCTCCGAAGGCGCGCCGCTGCATGACCCTTGCGTCACCGCCTATCTGATCAACCCCGATCTTTTCCAAGGCCGTCATATCAATGTCGAGATCGAAACCCAGTCGGAACTGACCATGGGCATGACCGTTGCCGACTGGTGGCGCGTGACCGACCGCGCGCCCAACGCGCTCTTCGTAGGCGACCTTGATGCCGACGGGTTCTTTGCCCTGCTCACCGAAAGGCTGGCCCGCCTATGAGCGCCCATCTCACCCTCGGCGCGCCTGAGCATCTCGACAAGCTCGTAGCACTTGTCGCGGCATTCCACGCCGAAGCGGGGATCGAGATGAGCGATGAACAGCGTCGCCGCGGGCTGGCGCCGCTGTTGGACGGCATCCCCCATGGCGCGGCCTATCTGATCGGCCCGCCCCGCGCGCCCATCGGCTATGTGGTGATCTGTTTCGGCTGGTCGGTTGAATTCGGCGGGTTGGACGCCATCATTGATGAAATCTACGTCCGCCCCGGCGTGCGGGGTCGCGGCATCGCCTCGGAGGCGCTGATCGCGCTGCCCCGGGCGCTGGCGGCGGGCGGGCTGCGGGCCGTCCATCTTGAAGTGGATCGCAACAATGCCGCGGCGATGAAACTCTATACCCGTGCGGGCTTTCGCCCGCGCGAGGATTACATGCTTATGTCCCGGACCCTGTGATGCGTATTCCTTTCGATAACAGCTATGCCGCCCTGCCAGAGGGGTTCTTTACCCGGCTGGCTCCCACGCCTGTCAAAGCGCCCCAGCTTTTGGCATGGAACGCCGAATTGGCGGCGGAACTGGGTATCGGAGGGGCGGAGCCCGCGCAAATCACGCAGGTCTTTGCCGGAAACGATGTGCCTGCGGGGGCCGATCCCCTGGCGCAGCTTTACGCCGGGCATCAGTTTGGCAACTTCAACCCGCAGCTTGGCGATGGCCGGGCGATCCTGCTGGGGGAAGTCGTCGATCAGAGCGGCCAGCGCAGCGACATCCAATTGAAAGGCTCAGGCCCCACGCCCTATTCGCGGATGGGCGATGGCCGCGCATGGGTCGGGCCGGTGCTGCGGGAATATCTGGTAAGCGAGGCGATGCATGCCCTTGGCGTGCCCACCACCCGCGCCTTGGCCGCTGTGGCTACTGGTGAGCCGATCCTGCGCGAAAGCGGCCCCCTGCCCGGCGCCATCGTGACCCGCGTCGCCGCCAGCCACCTGCGCGTCGGCACCTTTCAGGTCTTCGCCCATCGCGGGGAGACTGACGCGCTCAAAACCCTGACCGACTATGCCATCGCGCGCCATTACCCCGAGGCCGATGGCCCGCTTGGCCTTTTGCGCGCGGTCTGTGCCGCGCAGGCGGAACTGGTGGCGCAGTGGATGGCCGTGGGCTTTATCCACGGCGTGATGAACACCGACAATTGCAGCATCTCGGGCGAGACGATCGACTATGGCCCCTGCGCCTTTATGGATGCCTTCCATCAGGGCCGGGTCTTTAGCTCCATCGACCGGCAGGGGCGCTATGCCTATGGGAACCAACCCCAGATCGTGGTCTGGAACATGGCGCAGCTTGCCACCTCGCTTTTACAGCAGATGGAGGACAAGGAGAGCGCCGTCGAAGAGGCCACCGAGATCGTACACGACATGCCCGACTTGATCGAAGCCGCATGGCTGCGCCGTTTCGCGGCCAAGGTTGGTATCTCAACGCCGCGGGCCGAGGATGTCGATCTGATCAACGAATTGCTGGGGCTGATGCAAAAGGATGGTGCCGACTTCACCAATGCCTTCCGCGTGCTTCCCACAGATCAAGCCCGCGACCAGTTCACCGACCGCGACGCTTTTGACAGATGGGCCGAAGGCTGGCGCGCGCGGATCGAAGGGGAACCCGATCCGCAAGCGGTGATGAATGCGGCGAACCCCGCCGTGATCCCCCGCAACCACCGGATTGAAGAGATGATCGAGGCCGCCGTCGCGGGCGACATGGCCCCGTTCGAGCGGATGATGAAAGCGCTGGCCACCCCCTTTGACGAGACGGACCCCGAGCTTCAGCGCCCGCCGACCGAAGACGAGATTGTGCCCGCCACATTCTGCGGCACCTGAGCTTAGTGGCCGCGGGGTTTACGGTTGATCAGGTAAATCCCCGCCGCCACCAGCAGCAATGCGGCCCAAATGCTCAGCCCCACCTCTTCCGAGAGGATCAGCCAGCCCAGAAGCACGGCAAAGACCGGCGACAGGAAGCTAAAGGAGGCGACAGAGGCTGCGGGATAGATCGTCAGCAGCCAGAACCACGCCAGAAAACCAAAGCTCGCCACCGCGATGATCTGATAGGCAAGCCCCGCCAGATGCACCGGGGCCACCTCGCGCAGCAAGGGGCCAAAAAGCGGCGCAAGCAGCAGAAGGATCGGGGCAGAAATCACCAGTTGCATCATCAGTTGCTGCGCGGGCGGCACCTTGGCCAGCGGCGTGACACGAACGCAAAGCGCGATGCCGGCCCAGCAGAGGGCGGCGAAAAGCGCCAGAAGATCGCCCAGCCCATGCGCCCCTTCGGCCCCGCCATCGCTCAGCGCCAGCACCACACCGCCCATGGCCAGCCCCATGCCGATGAGCCGCGCCCCGCTCAGCCGCTCTCCCGGCAGCCACAGATGCGCGGCGATGCCAAGCCAGACCGGCATGGAATAAAGCAGGATCGAGGCGCGGCTGACCGTGGTCAGGTCGAGCGCGAGGAACAGACAGACAAACTCAAGCGTAAAGAAAAGCCCCGCCGCCACACCGCCCCATAGCGCAGCGCGCGGGATCGACAGGCTGACGCCCCGCAACCGCATCCAGATCAGCAGCAAAAACACCGCCCCGAGAGAGCGCAGCCCGGCCAGAAAGACCGGGTTGAAGCCGCCGGTGCTGACCTTGATGACGACTTGGTTAAAGCCAAGGTTCAGCGCGAAGAGCACCAGCGCCACGGCGCCGAATGTGTCGATATGTGATTTGCGTTCCATCCCGACAGAAGCGCCGCCCGGATCGGATAAGTCAATGGCGCGCCGCGGTTTTCCGGGCGCGCCATTTCGCTGTCCTAGGGAGGTGCCTCGGTTCAGGCCGCCTGCTGGCCGCCCGACTTGCCGCCGCCGCCACGCCTGCGACGGCGCCCGCCGCCCGGCTTGCCCGCGCCTTCACCACCGCCGCCGCCGCCACCGGGACGACCGCCACCACCACCGGGGCGACCACCGCGTCTGCGGCCCCGGCCCTTGGGTTTGGCAGGCTCATCGATCACTTCCCAAGGACGGCCCGAGGCCACGGGGATCGAAATACCCATCGTCTTTTGGATCGCCTTCAGTTCGCCCATCTCATCAGGGGCGCAGAAGGCCACGGCGGCCCCATCTTTGCCCGCCCGCGCGGTCCGGCCAATGCGGTGGACATAGTTGTCGGGCACATTCGGCAGGTCGAAGTTATAGACGTGTTTCACATCCGGAATGTCCAAGCCTCGGGCCGCCACATCGGTGGCCACCAACACGGTGATATCGCCATTCTTGAACCCCGCAATCGCGCGGTCCCGCTGACCTTGGCTTTTGTTGCCATGGATCGAAGCGGCGTCAAACCCGGCCTTCACCAGCGTCTTCATCAGCTTTTCCGAGCCGTGTTTCGTGCGGCCAAAGACCAGCGCGCGTTCGCCCTTGTGTTTGGCCAGCAGTTCTTTCAGCAGTTCGGTCTTCTCGGCCTTGGCGATGAAATGCACCTCTTGCGTGACCTTATCCGCCGCCTTGCCCGGAGGCGAGACTTCGATGCGGATCGGGCTGTTGAGATAGCTGTTGGCGATCTCGTTCATCAGCTTGGGCATGGTCGCCGAGAAGAGCATCGTCTGCCGCTCTTTCGGGATCATGTTCGAGATTTTGCGCAGGTCATGGATGAAGCCCATGTCGAGCATCTGGTCGGCCTCATCCAGCACGAGGAAGGTCGTCGTGTCGAGCTTGACCGCGCGGCGGTCGAGCAGGTCGAGCAAACGGCCCGGCGTGGCAATCAGCAGATCGACGCCCCGTTCCAGACGTTTGATCTGGGTGTTGATCGACTGACCACCCACCACCATCGCCACTTTGATCGGCGTGCCTTCGGCATAACCGCGCAGGTTCACGGCGATTTGCTGCGCCAGCTCGCGCGTAGGGGCCAGCACCAGCCCGCGCACGGAACGCGCTGCGGGGCGGCCTTCGATCTCCATCATCTGGGCCAGCAGCGGCACGCCAAAGGCGGCGGTCTTGCCGGTGCCGGTCTGGGCAAGGCCCATCACGTCGCGCCCGTTCAGCGCATGGGGGATCGCCTGTTTCTGGATCGGGGTCGGCTCGTTCAGCCCCATTTCTTTCAGTCGGGCCACCAGTTTGGCAGGCAGGCCCATCATGTCAAAATCGCTCATTCGTTCACTTTCCGGCCCGCGAAAACGCGCGCCATGTTCTTTCGCCGCGCCACTCAACAGGCGCCACGGGGTCGCGCAAGCCAGATCGCGGGCGCAGGCCACATGCCTCACACCCGTCTGTCGCGCTTGGCCCCACGCGTGATTTTGGGAACATCGGCGGGCCTTGTCGTCAGCGTCCCAGAGGCCCCTCATGGGACTTGGCGCTGATACTGCTCACGCGGCAGAAGGCTTCGCTTGATCCCCACATGGGCGGTGCGGGCGCAAAAGTCAACCGGCGCGGTCAATTCCGGTGGCGTCCGGCGGTGCTAAAATGCTAGGACCGTGGTCCGACGGACGAAGGGCGAGACGATGCGCAACCCGATCATCAAACGCTGCGAGGCGATGGGCCTGCGCATGACAGGTCAACGCCGGGTCATCGCACAGGTGATTCACGACAGCGAAGACCACCCCGATGCCGAAGAGATCCTGACCCGCGCCAGCGTGATCGACAGCGGCATCTCCATCGCCACGGTCTACCGCACGGTGAAGCTGTTTGAGGAAGCGGGCATCCTCGACAAGCTGGAGTTCGGCGATGGCCGGGCGCGCTATGAAGACGCGCAGCGGGCGCATCACGATCACCTCATCGACGTGAACTCAGGCGAGGTCATCGAATTCGTCGATGCGGAAATCGAAGAGCTTCAGGAACGCATCGCGCGCAAGCTGGGTTACAAATTACAGGGCCACCGGATGGAACTCTACGGTGTGCCGATCAAGAAGGATGACCCATGACAGAACGTGACCGCCCTTTGCTGGCCGTGTTGATCGACGCCGACAACGTGCCCGCAAAACATGCCGCAGCCATCATGCGGGAGGTCACGACGATTGGAGAGCCCGCCCTGCGCCGGGTCTATGGCGATTGGTCCAACGATCACCTCAAGGGTTGGAAAGCGCCGATCCGCGAGTTGGGTTTGGTGGCGCATCAGGAAACTGCGAACACCAAGGGCAAGAACGCCAGCGACATCGGGCTGGTCATTCAGGCGATGGACATCCTGCACAGCCGCCGCTTCGATATTATCGTGATCGTTTCTTCCGACAGCGATTTCACCGCGCTGGTGAACCGCCTGCGCGAGGATGGGGTGACCGTTATCGGCATTGGCGAGAAGAAGACCCACGATTCGCTGCGCAATGTCTACAATCGCTTCATCCTGATCGAAAACCTCGACGAGGTAGAGCCCGACACCCCCTCGCGGGCCAAAGCCAAGGTGGGCGATGCCCTGCCCCTGTTCAAAGCCGCGATGGACAAGATCGACACCGAAGACGATTGGTACAACCTCGGCCAGATCGGCCAGACCATTCAGGCGGCGCATCCCGATTTCGACAGCCGCACCTATGGCCACGGCAAGCTGAGCGCCTTGGCCGCCGACCTCAAAGCCTTGGAAACGCGCAAGGACGGCAACCGTTTGATGGTCCGCCTGAAAAGCTAGCACCAGATCACTCGGCGGCGCGCTGCTCTTGCCGCGCCACGCGGGCGAGCATGGCGGGCAACAGTAGGCTCAGCACCACCAGACGCATGATGTGGCAGGCGGCCACGAAGCCCGGCACCACTGCCAGCACCGCGCCGAGGGCGATCATCGTCTCCAGCCCGCCGGGTGCGAAGGCCACCAGCACATGCCCCAGCGGCATGCCAAGCGCCCAGGCCACCGGCACCGCGCCAAGGCCCGCCAACCCCACCGCCACGCCGGTAATCGCCAGCCCCGCGCCAAGCCCGCTTGCCAGACGCGCAGGCGTGATGCCGGAAAACCGCGTACCGATGAGGCTGCCGAGCACGAGATAGGCGACAAGGGTCAGCCAGCCCGGCAGCACGCCAGTCTCTAGCCCCGTCAGATGCGCGATGGCCGAGACCACCATCGCCCCCATCAAGAGCGGCGCGGGCACGGAAAGACGGGCAAAGATCATCCCCACGAGGACGGAGACGCCGATCATCACGAGGATCGACAGCAGGCTCATCCCCGCCCCCGCGGGGGCGATATTGCCGGTCATGTCGACGCCCATCAGAAGGGCGGCGAAAGGCACGACGATGGTCAGCGCCAAAAGCCGGACCGACTGCGTGATCGAAATGCGCGGCACGTCCGACCCGCTGTCGCTGGCAATCGCCATGACGAAACTCAGATGTCCGGGGGCCGAGGCCAGAAGCGCGGAGCGGGCGTCAAAGCCAAAATACCGCGCCAGCATCCAACGGCAAAGCGCCATGATCCCCCAGATCACCCCGGTCATAAAGCCAAAGGCCAGTGGCCAGCGCAGCATGGCGTTCACCGCATCTTGGTTGAACCCTGCCCCCACGGCGATGCCCAGCACGACGAAACAGGCATCCCGCAGCCGCGGGTCGACCGCCGTGCGCACCCCCATCAGGCCTAAGACACTCACCGCGATCACCGGGCCTAGCAACATATAGACCGGCGCATTCAGCCACCAGAACAGCAGCGCGCCAAATGCCCCGACCGCAAGGGTCAGCACTGTGTCGCGCGGGGCGAGCGAGGGGATCGGCCATCTCATGCGATAGGGCTAGCACTCCGGTAGAGCGGACGCCAGAGCCACACGCATGACGCGCATCGCCCGCCCTTGCCCTTTCGTCGCAAAAGGTTCATGGGCGACTGGCAATACCACGGGATGAAGGGGCGTGATCATGGACAATCTGCGCGGCGCGATGCTGATGGTGCTGGCCATGGCCGGTTTCGCGGTCGAGGACATGTTCGTCAAACTGACGAGCGATGCGCTCCCCGTCGGTCAGATCATCGCGCTTTTGGGCGCGGGCGGCGGGGCGATCTTTGCCGTGATCCTGCGCATTCAGAGAAAGCGCCTGTTCTCTGCCGATATGCTGACGCAGCCGATCCTGCTGCGCGCCGTGGGAGAAGTGCTGGGCACGCTCTGTTTCGTCACCGCCATCGTACTGACGCCGCTCTCTTCGGCCTCGGCTATTCTGCAGGCGACCCCCTTGGCCGTCACCCTCGGGGCGGCACTGTTCCTTGGCGAGCCAGTCGGCTGGCGGCGCTGGAGCGCGATCATCGTAGGCTTCCTCGGCGTGCTCTTGATCGTGCGCCCGGGGCTGGAGGGGTTCAACGCGCTGTCGCTTTTCGCCGTGGCCGGTGTCATCGGCCTCGCTTTGCGCGACTTGGCGACGCGCAAAGTTCCCAAAAGCATCAGTTCCATACAGCTTAGCTTTCTGGCCTTTATCGTCTTGGTCCCCGCGGGGCTGATCCTGATGCTGGCCGCAGGCACGCCCGCCGCCATGCCCGGCGGGGCCGAGGTGCTCTATCTCGCCGGGGCGATGGTGATCGGGGTGCTGGCCTATTACGCCATCGTCGCCGCCATGCGCGTGGGCGAAGTGAGCTTTGTCACCCCCTTCCGCTATACCCGCATGCTCTTTGCGCTGGTGGCGGGGATCGTGGTTTTCGACGAATCCCCCGACACGCTGACGCTGGTTGGGGCCGCGATCATCATCGCCTCGGGGGTCTATACCCTGCTGCGCGAACGCAAAATTACCCCCCGGCCCCGCCGTGGTCTTTCCAAGCCGGGTCTGCCGGGGTAAACCGCCACAAACCCGAACATGAGGAAAATGCCCATGAGCACGATCATCGACATCCACGCCCGCGAAATCCTCGACAGCCGGGGCAACCCGACGGTCGAAGTCGACGTCATCCTCGAAGACGGCACCATGGGCCGCGCCGCTGTCCCCTCCGGTGCCTCGACTGGCGCCTATGAGGCGAACGAGCGGCGCGATGGCGACAAGTCGCGCTATCTGGGCAAAGGCGTGCTCGAAGCCTGCGCCGCCGTTAATGGTGAGATTGCCGAGGCGCTCGTGGGGGTCGAGGCGACGGAACAGGTCGAGATCGACGAGATGATGATCGAACTCGACGGGACCGAGAATAAATCCCGCCTCGGCGCCAACGCGATCTTGGGCGTGTCGATGGCCGCGGCCAAGGCGGCGGCGGACTACTGCGCGCAGCCGCTCTACCGCTACATCGGCGGCACCACCGCACGCGTTCTGCCGGTGCCGATGATGAACATTATCAACGGCGGCGAACATGCCGACAACCCGATCGACATTCAGGAATTCATGATCATGCCGGTCGCCGCGGAGAACATCCGCGAAGCCGTGCGCATGGGGGCCGAGGTGTTCCACACGCTGAAGAAAGAGCTTTCCGCCGCGGGCCTCTCGACCGGGATCGGCGACGAGGGCGGCTTTGCCCCCAACATCAACTCCTCGCGCGATGCGCTTGATTTCATTCTGAAATCTATCGAAAAAGCAGGCTACAAGCCCGGCGAAGACATGTATCTCGCCCTCGATTGCGCGGCGACGGAATACTACAAAGACGGCAAATATGTCCTCTCCGGCGAAGGCAAAACCCTGTCCAGCGCAGAGAACGCTGACTACCTCGCGGCGCTCGTGAACGACTACCCGATCATCTCCATCGAAGACGGCATGGCCGAAGACGATTGGGACGGTTGGAAGGCGCTGACCGACCTTTTGGGCGGCAAGGTCCAACTGGTGGGCGATGACCTTTTCGTCACCAACCCTGCGCGTCTGAGCGACGGCATCCAGCGCGGCGCGGCCAACTCCATGCTGGTCAAGGTCAACCAGATCGGCACCCTGACCGAGACCCTCAAAGCCGTCGATATCGCGCATCGCGCGGGCTACACCAACGTCATGTCGCACCGCTCGGGCGAGACCGAAGACGCCACGATTGCTGACCTTGCAGTCGCCACCAACTGTGGCCAGATCAAGACCGGCTCGCTGGCGCGTTCCGACAGGCTGGCGAAGTACAACCAGTTGATCCGTATCGAAGAAATGCTGGGCGAGACCGCTCAATACGCGGGCCGCTCGATCCTGCGCGGCTGATGTCGGCGCTCACCATCCGCCCTGTCACCACCGCTGCGGACCTCGCGGCGGTGGTGGACCTCTGCTGGGCCTATCGCGACTTCCTCTACCACTTCGGCCCGACCGAACAGCGGATCGTCGAGACCTTCTACCCCCAAGACAAATACAGCGCCCTGATGGCGCGCCTGCCCGAGGAACACGCCCGCCCGCGCGGCATCATCCTATTGGCCGAGCGGGATGGCATCCCCCTAGGCTGCGGCATGTCCCATGCGCTGACCGAGACGGAGAGCGAGATCAAACGTGTCTTCGTCACCGATGCGGCCCGTGGCACGGGAGCGGGCCGGGCGATCTGTCAGCGCCTTGTCGATCAGGCGCGGGAAGATGGGTTCGAGAAGGTCTATCTCGACACCTCCGTGGGCTTTGCCCCTGCCCGCGCGCTCTATCGCTCGCTCGGGTTTGTCGAACGCGGCCCCTATCAGCCGATGCCGGATTTCACGCGGGATGCGATCTGTTTCTTTGAGATGCCGCTGAGGGATGTGGCCGCGCCAGCCGAATAACGCAAACGGGGCGGCCAGATTGCCGCCCCGTTTTTCATTGCCGCACGGTTTACCCGGCGAAGAGCTGTAGGAACTTCTGCTTCGAATACCCCAGCTTCAGCGCCCCACGGTCCGACAGGCGCGGCGCGATGCGCATGCGGATGATGTCCCGGTCGGTATCGAGGGCTGCGTTGAGGCGCAGCACCGCGTCCACCTTGCCGTTTGGCCCCGGGGCGACCTCTTCGATCATGCCGACCAAGACACTGTCTTTGCTCCAGACCGGCGCGCCGATGAGGGTCGCGATGTTGATCGGCCTTGGGGTGGTGGCACTGTTGTCGCCGCCGGTGGTCGCCCGGCCTGCGGTCGCCGTGGGGGTGCTATCGGGGTCATCCGTCCCGCTGTACCCGCTGCCCCCGCCGACCGAGACGCCAGCTCCGGCTCCCAGACCGTCACCGCCGCCCACCGAAGCGCCGACGCCTGCGTTCACACCGTCGCCCCCACCGACCGAAGCACCAACCCCGGCCCCGATGCCATCACTGCCGCCAACCGAAGCACCGACACCGACATCCGCGCCGCCATGGTCGCCATGGCCCCCAACGCTGACCCCGACCCCGAGGCCGATTTCGGCCTGCGCCGCGGGCGCCAGCATGAGCGTCACTGCCGTAACGGCGAGGCTGTTTTTAAAAGCACCTGTGTGAAAGATAGTCATAGCGAATCTCCTTCTCTAAGCCGGTCGAATGCCTTCGACCCTTGGCCCCCACAGGGAACCTACGCGGGAAGTCGCAACGATGTTTCAAGAAAATTGCGCTGTAGTTGTATTTTTCGCAACTTTGTTAGCAAGTTGGCGTTCTTGCCGATATGACGGCATAGCGGCTACACGCTGGCGCCTTAAAATCCCTCTCCGGCACCTTTCCGTCAAAGTTAGGCAACGCCCCGGCCACCTCACTTCCGGCTGACGGTGCCCCCGCCCACGGCGGCGCGGACGCCTGTCGTGCCGGGGCACGAGGTGGGCAGCCCGCGCGCCACGCGTACTGCCAGATAGGCAAAGGCCTGCGCCTCCAGCATGTCGCCATCAAGGCCGATCTCCTCCACCGGGGTGACGGGGCAATCGAGGCTGACATCCAACATCCGCATCAGCACCGGATTATGCCGCCCGCCGCCCGTCACATAGACGCGTTCGGGCGAGGCTGGGCAATGCTGCATCGCCTCGGCCACGCCAGCGGCGCACATGGCGGTGAGGGTGGCGCAGGCATCGGCATCGGAAAGCTCACCCACAAGGGCCACCATCTCGGCAAAATCATTCCGGTCGAGGGATTTGGGCGGCATGCGTGCAAAATAAGGCTCGGCCAGAAACAGCTCCAAGGCGCCCTGCTCCACCCTGCCCCGCGCGGCGAGCTTGCCGCCTTCGTCATAGTCTTGGCCAAGGCGGGTCTGCATCAAATCATTGATCGGCGCATTGGCGGGGCCGGTGTCAAAGGCCAGCAACGCGCCGTCCTCCTCCGGGCGGGCCACGCGCGGGTCGACCCATGTCAGGTTGCCCACGCCGCCGAGGTTCAGAAAGGCCACCGGCCCCTTTTGCCCGGCGTAGCGTGCGCAGGCGTGGTGAAAGAAGGGGGCGAGCGGTGCGCCCTCGCCGCCCAGTTCAACATCGGCGCTGCGGAAATCCCAGACCACGGGCAGGCCAATCTCTCGCGCCAGCAGCGCCCCGTCTCCGACTTGCAGCGTGCCCTGCATGCGCGGGGCATGGGCGAGTGTTTGGCCGTGAAAACCGATGAGGTCGACCTCGGGCGCTTCTTTCAGCAGGTCGGCCAGAAGCGCCAGATGCGCGGCCTCCACCGCCTTGGCGGCTTCCTCGACCTCGGCCCCGTGCCATTTGCCGAAGCCCGCGGCGATCACGCGCCGCTCATCGGCGGAATAGCTGCGATAGTCGCTGCGGCCAAAGCCTGTGATATCCCGCCCATCGGTACGCAAAATAGCGGCGTCCACCCCATCGAGAGAGGTGCCCGACATCATTCCCAAAGCCGTCACCACTTCGGTTCCGGCATCTCGCCTGTGCTTGGCCCTATTCATGGCCTTTTCCTTTGCCGCTCGTGCGCATATAGATTGCCCCGCAATACAGTTTTGAGGCAAGTCACCATGACATACCATCCCAAATCGGAGTTCATCCACACGATGATGCAGCGCGGCTTTCTGGCCGATTGCACCGATTATCAGGGGTTGGACGAAGCCCTGCGACAAGGCGCGGCCCCGGCCTATGTGGGCTATGACGCCACGGCCAAATCGCTGCACGTGGGGCATCTGGTCAATATCATGATGCTGCGCTGGCTACAGAAATGTGGCGGCAAGCCGATCACCCTGATGGGTGGCGGCACGACCAAGGTGGGCGATCCCTCCTTCCGCTCGGACGAGCGCCCGCTGCTGACGCCCGAGGCGATCGACGAAAATATCGAAGGCATCCGTCAGGTCTTTGCCCAATACCTCGATTACGGCGAGGGCGAGAATGGCGCCTTGATGCTGAACAACGCGGAATGGCTCGACGGGTTGAACTACCTCGACTTCCTGCGCGACATTGGGCGGCATTTCTCGATTAACCGGATGCTGAGCTTTGAGAGCGTGAAGTCCCGTTTGGACCGCGAGCAGTCGCTGTCTTTCCTCGAGTTCAACTACATGATTCTCCAAGCCTATGACTTCATGGAACTGCACCGCCGCTATGGCTGCATTCTCCAGATGGGCGGGTCGGATCAATGGGGCAATATCGTCAACGGCATCGACCTGACGCGCCGGGTGATCGATGGAGAGGTTTACGGCCTGACGTCACCGCTGCTCACCACCAGCGACGGCAAGAAGATGGGCAAATCGGCGGGCGGTGCAGTCTGGCTCAATGGCGATATGCTGAGCCCTTATGAGTTCTGGCAATTCTGGCGCAATTGCACCGATGCCGATGTGGGCCGTTTCCTCAAGCTCTATACCGAGCTGCCGGTCGATGAATGCGACCGTCTGGGCGCGCTGGCGGGGTCCGAGATCAACGAGGCGAAGGTGCGTCTGGCTAATGAGGTCACTGGTCTGCTTCACGGGGAAGAGGCCGCCCGCAACGCCGAAGCCACTGCGCGCGAAGTCTTCGAAAAGGGCGGTGTGGGCGATGACCTGCCCACCCTGACCCTGTCGGCGGCGGATGTGGGCGATGGGGTTTCCATCGTGCAACTGCTGGTGAAATCGGGCCTTGCGGGTTCCGGCAAAGAGGCCAAGCGCCTGATCGCCGAGAATGGCGCACGGATCGACGACAAGCCGCTGACCGATGCGGGCCTGATGCTGGATGCGAGCGCACTGTCCTCTCCGGTTAAACTCAGCGCGGGCAAGAAGCGCCATGCGCTGGTGCAGGTCGGCTAATCTCTCACGGGGCGGACTTCGGTCTGCCCCGTCTTCCCTACTCCCGCCGCCCTCCTCCCGCCGCAACGGCATCTCTTGCATGGGGGGAGACTTCGTGCTGAACTGAACAAGTGTTCATATCGGGGGGAGCCATCATGAAACTAGACAGTACAGCCGCCATCATCACCGGGGGTGCATCGGGGCTTGGCGAAGCCACGGCGCGCTATTTCGCGTCGCAGGGCGCGCAGGTCACCCTGTTGGACCGCGACGCTGCCCGAGGCGAAGCCATCGCGAAAGAGATCGGCGGCCACTATGTCTTGACCGATGTGACGGATGAGACCTCGGTGCAGGAAGCGGTGGACTATGCCCAAGAAAAGATGGGCTGGATCACCGCGGCGGTGAATTGCGCGGGCATCGCACTTGGGATCAAAACCACGGGCCGCGACGGGCCGCATCCGCTCGACGCCTTTCAACGCACCATCGACATCAACCTCGTCGGCAGTTTCAACGTGGCGCGGCTGGCGGCGGCGGCCATGGCCAAGAACACCCCCGAAGACGACGGCGCGCGCGGGGTGATCATCAACACCGCCTCCATCGCCGCCTTCGACGGGCAGAAGGGCCAAGCCGCCTATGCTGCCTCCAAAGGCGGGATTGCGGGCATGACCCTGCCGATGGCGCGGGATCTGGCCAAGGAAGGGATTCGCGTGATGACCATCGCGCCGGGCATTTTCAAAACGCCGATGCTGGCCGGGCTGCCGGAAGAGGTGCAGGCCGAATTGGCCAAGGATGTGCCCAACCCGCCACGCCTTGGCGATCCGGCGGAATATGGGCGGCTGGCCGGGTTCATCGTCGAAATGGGCTATCTCAATGGTGAGGTGATCCGCCTCGACGGCGCGCTCAGGATGCGCTGATGCCGCTGCAAAACCGCGTGCAACCGGATGGGGAGATCATCGCCCACCCGGCGCGGGGCAGCTTCATGGGCAACCGTGGCATCCTGCATGACGAAAACGGACTGCACCCCAAACGCCGTTGGGCGCATCAGCATTGGGTCTGTTGTCGGCTCAGTTTCAAGGGGCGCCGCCGCAAGCTGATGGCGACCCGCCACTATACCGAGCTGTTCTTTCTTGATGAGGCCGTGGCCTTTGCCGCCGGTCACCGCCCTTGCGCGGAATGCCGTGCTGCGGATTATCGACGGTTTCGCGCGTGTTGCGACCTCCCCGGCCCCGCCGCGGATCTGGACCGTCAGTTGCACGCCGAACGGGCCGTGCCGCGCGTTTTTCGTCAGCGCCGCCATGGGGATGTAGAAGCGCAGGACCTGCCCGACGGCAGTTTCGTCTTGGATCACGACGGCCAAAGCGGCGTGCTTCTCGGCGATGCCCTTCACCCCTATGCGCCGGAGGGCTACGGGGCCGCGCAGCGACGCCCGCAGGGCCGCGTCACCCTCCTCACCCCGCCGAGCATCCTCGCGGCATTCCGCAACGGTTACCGCCCGCAGATCGCCTTGGCAGAGGCGCGGGGTTAGCCCTGCGCCTTCTCCTCCAGCGCCATCCACTCTTCTTCGGCGTTAGAGAGCTTTTCATGCCGCTGCACCAGCGCATCGGTGGCTTTCTGAAACTTCACCGGCTCGCGGGTGAAAAGCTCTGCATCGCTAAGCAGTTCTTCGAGCTTGCCAATCTCGGCCTCCAACCGCTCAATCTCAGCAGGCAAGGCTTCGAGCCGGTGTTTTTCGGTAAAGCTGAGCCCGCCCGCGGATTGCTTTTTCTCCGCCTTCGGCTCGGGTTTGCTCGACTTGGGTTTAACCACGCTTTGGGCGAAATCATCCTGCCCGCGCTGCGCCAGATAATCGGACCAGCCGCCCGCATAGACCGTGGCGCGGCCATCGCCCTCCATCGCGATGGTGGTCGCCGCCACCCGGTCGAGGAAGTCACGGTCGTGGCTGACCAGCAGCACGGTGCCGTCATAGGTGCCCAGGAGTTCCTGCATGAGATCCAGCGTCTCAACGTCGAGATCGTTCGTCGGTTCGTCGAGCACCAACAGGTTCGAGGAGCGTGCCATGATCTTGGCCAAGAGCAGCCGCGCCTTCTCGCCGCCCGAAAGCGAGCGGACCGGCGCGCGGGCCTGTGCTTCATCGAAAAGGAATTCCTTGAGGTAGCCGACCACATGTTTCGGCTGACCCCGCACCAGCACCTGATCGGCCTTGCCCGAGACGCGCATTTCAGGATCGCCGGTGAGGCTATCCCAAAGGGTCATGTCCCCGTCAAGCTGCGCGCGCGCCTGATCGAACAGCGCGAGTTCCAGATTGGTGCCCAGTTTGATCTCGCCCGCATCGGGCTGTTCTTTGCCGATCAGCATGTTCAACAGCGTGGTCTTGCCCACGCCGTTTGGCCCCACCAGCGCGATCCGGTCGCCGCGCTGCACGGTGATCGAAAAGTCGCGCAGGATCTGTTTGTCACCGAACTTCTTGGCGATGCCGCTCGCTTCGATCACCTTGCGGCCTGACTTCGGCCCGGCCTCCAGTGCCATGGCTGCCGTGCCTTGCCGTTTGATCTGCGCCGAGCGTTCGGCGCGCAATTCTTGAAGCGCGCGCACCCGGCCCTGATTGCGTTTGCGCCGGGCCGAGATCCCCTCGACCGCCCAACGCGCCTCGGCCTTGATCTTGCGGTTCAGCTTGTGGCGCTGCATGTCCTCTTCTTCCCAGACCTGATCGCGCCATGCCTCGAACCCTTCAAAGCCGATGTCCTGACGGCGCACGCTGCCGCGGTCGACCCAGAGGGTCGCGCGGGTCAATTCGCGCAGGAAGGCGCGGTCGTGGCTGATGATGACAAAGGCGGTGCGGGTGCCCTTTAGCTCGGATTCGAGCCATGCGATGGCTTCGATGTCGAGGTGGTTGGTCGGCTCGTCCAGCAGCATCAGCTCCGGCTCTTCGGCCATCAGCCGCGCCAGTGCCGCGCGGCGGCGCTCCCCGCCCGATGCGGTGGCCACAGGGCGTGCGGGGTCAAACTTTAGCCCCTCGCCCGCACGTTCCACCTTATACATCTCACCCGGATCGAGCCCATGGGCCGCGAAGTCGCCAAGCGTCTCGAAACCGGAGAGATCCGGCTCCTGCTCCATATAGCCGACCGAGACGCCGGGCCCGGCCACAACCGCCCCGCTGTCGGGCTCTACCAGCCCGGCCATGACCTTCATCAGCGTCGATTTGCCCGAGCCGTTGCGGCCCACCAAGGCCAGCCGATCGCCGGTCTGAACCACGAGGGAGAGGTCTTCGAAAACAGGATCGCCACCAAAGGTCAGCGAAATGTCGGTGAGTTGTAAAAGGGGTGCGCGTGCCATGCCTGCCAGCTATCTTTCGGCGCGGGCAAGGTCAATGTCCAAAGGCGGCGGGGTCTCAGGCCAACGCCCGCAAGAGCCGCGCGCGGTTGGGCGGGATCGCGGCGATCTCCAGCCCGGTGAAGACATGCAGCGTGCCCATTTGCCGGTCGATCACGGCGTGGTCGCTGACCCAGCCGCCCATCGCCAGATAGCTGCGCAACAGCGGCGGGATTTGCTGGCGCGCGCGCCGGGGATCGGGGCTATGGCGGTCGCGGGCATAGGGGTGGACCTCAGCCGCCCTGACGCCGGGGCGCCATTCCGCGGGGGCAAGATGCTGTTGTTTCAATTGGGCAAAGGCATCGCGGTAGCGAGTCGGATCGGTGCCGGTGAAAGAGGAACAGCCAAACAAAAGCGCCGCCCCGCTGCCATCGACTTCCCGCGCCAACTGCCCCCAAGCGAGGCGCTGAATGTCGGGGTCTTGCCATTCTGGGTGGATACAAAAGCGGCCCAGTTCCAGCATGGCGCCTTTCATGCGCTCCAAACGGCTCAGATCGTAAAACTGCGCGGCATAGCTCTGGGCCAGCTCCGCGCCCTGAAACCGGGTCAGGCGAAAGCAGCAGACCAATGTGCCGCTGTCGCGATCCTCGATCAGAAAATGCCGTGCCGCCGCGTCGAATGGATCACGGTCGGCGGTCCCGGTCTGAAAACACTGCGCCCGCAGCGCCTGCGCCCGGGTGATGTCCCCGGGCGTGAGGGCTTCGCGCGTCAGATATCGGCCCGGGGGCGCTTGGGTCATCTGCGAGGTCGCCTTCGCTTATCCGCGGCCCTGCCCCGCTGCCGGGGCATGCCAAGGGGAACTTAGCTGCCGAAGGCCGACGGGCTGAAGCGGCCAAGGTTGCCCAGAAGCTGGCGCAGGAAGGTGTTGTCGGCCACAGGCGATGTCGTCACGCGGCGCGACAGCGGCACGACCTGCCCGCGTTCAAGCCCGAAGCGTTCGACATTCGATACCACACCGGCCTCGTTGAAGCTGACGGTCACCACTTCACGTTCGATCTCTTTCGGGGCCATGAAGCCCAGAGCGCGTTTGCGCATCTTAACGTAATAGTAACTATCGTCGCTCAAAACGCCGGATACGGTTGGCACACCGATTTTCTGCGCGACGCTTTCCTTGGTATCGCTGCCCACAACGACCTGCTCAAGCTGGTCTTGCGGCGGCACATAGCCGTGGTTCTCATACTGCGGGCTACAGGCGGTCAGAAGCAGTGCAAGGCCCATACCCGCGATCCGGAGGTGCGTCTTGCCGGTCTGTTTGGTTTTGCGCATTTGGTCTGCCCTCTTGCCCTGACGGATTATGGCTTTTATTTCGCATACACCAAGGCACCCCAAGTGTACAAGAAACGAAAGTCGGATCTCATGTCGCGCAAATCACCTACGCCAACCGCTCTTCGGGTCGCGGATCTGTCCCAGACGGAGCCAAACGCGTTCGCGCTGCGCCCTGAGGCGGAAGCGCTGGCGCAGATCGCCGAGGAACTCGATTTATCGGCCCTGCGCAAACTCAGCTTTTCGGGCAGCATCAAACCGCTCGGCAAGCAGGACTGGCAGCTGGACGGGAAACTGGGCGCGACCGTGGTGCAGCCATGCGTCGTCACGCTTGAGCCAGTGACCACGCGGATCGACGCAGATATCACCCGCCGCTTCATCCATGATTTCGAACTCCCCGAAGAAGAGGAGGTTGAAATGCCCGAGGACGATACGACAGAGCCTTTGGGCCAATGGATCGACCCCGCGCAGGTCATGATCGAGGCGCTGGCGCTGGAGGTGCCGGAATATCCCCGCAAGGGCGATGCGGAACTGGGCCAGATGGTCCATGCCGAACCGGGAAAAAAGCCGATGACCGACGAAGACGCACGGCCCTTCGCGGGCTTGGGCGCGCTGCGCGATGCGCTGAAGAAAGACGAAACCTAAGGAAACAAGCGGAAAACCGCGGAAATTCGCGCTTGCATCGCCCCGGTTTCGCGTTATTTTGCCGCCCTCACCCGAATTAAGGTTGGACATTGCGCGGCTGCGGCCCTAAAGCGTCGTCACGCCCGAAACGGGGTCCGAATTGAAACACGGTTGCGGCCTGCTTTGACAAGTCAGCAACCCCGAAGGCAAAGGCACCAGACATGGCTGTCCAACAGAATAAAGTATCCAAATCCCGCCGCAACAACCGCCGCGCCCACGATTCGCTCTCTGCGGCGAACCCGAACGAATGTTCGAACTGCGGTGAGCTGAAGCGCCCCCACCACATCTGCGCGGCTTGCGGTCACTATGACGACGCCGAAGTTGTCGCCCTGACCGAAGAAGTGGACCTGGAAGACGACGCAGCATAAGCTGCGGTAGTTTTTAAGGTTTTCTCTTAGGCAGTGAGGCATTCGCACTGATGACGGCCCAGCCCGATCACCCCAACGCGAAAGCCGGACACACCCTGATCTCGGTCGACGCGATGGGGGGTGACGAAGGCCCGGCAGCAGTTGTTGCCGGGTGTGCGCTTTCTGCGACAGCAAATCCCGATATCGGCTTTATCCTGCATGGTCCCCGTGATCAGTTGGAGCCTTTGATCGCCAAACGTGGTGAGTTGTCGGGCCGTTGCGAGATACGTCACGCCACGGATGTCGTCACGATGGACGACAAGCCCAGCCAAGTCGTGCGCACCGGCAAAGACAGTTCCATGTGGTCTGCCATCGAATCCGTGCGCAGCGGAGAGGCGGCCGTGGCTGTCTCTTGCGGCAATACCGGCGCGCTGATGGCGATGTCGATGATACGGCTGCGCAAATTGCCGGGCGTGAATCGCCCTGCGATTGCGGTGCTCTACCCCTCTTCCAACCCGCAGGGGTTCAACGTGATGCTCGACGTGGGCGCCGATGTGCGCGCCGACGCCGATGATCTGTTGCGTTTCGCGCTGATGGGCACCTCCTACGCCCGCAACGGCATGGATTTGCAGCGTCCCCGCGTGGGCCTGCTGAATGTCGGCACCGAAGAGCATAAGGGCCGCACCGAACTCAAAGAAGCCTATGATTTGATTCGCGCCCAAGGCGATGCCACTGGGTTTGAATTCGTCGGTTTCGTTGAGGGCGGCGATATCTCGGGCAACCGCGCCGATGTCATCGTGACCGATGGGTTCACCGGAAATGTCGCGATCAAAACCGGCGAAGGCACGGCCAGCATGATCGGCGACCGGCTGCGCGAAGCGTTCAAATACTCACCCCTGTCGCGGCTCGCCTCGCTGCTGGCCTATACCTCTCTGCGCCGTCTCAGCAAAAAGATCGACCCGCGCCGTGTGAACGGCGGCGTCTTTCTGGGCCTGAACGGCACGGTCGTGAAATCGCACGGCTCCGCCGATGCGACCGGCATCTCCGCTGCGATCAAACTCGCCGCGCAGTTGTCGCAGAATAAATTCAATGACAAGCTAGCCGCTCGCGTCGCCGCGACGCTGCCAGCTGAGGAGTCCGTCAAATGAGCCTGCGCGCCGTTGTCACTGGTTGTGGCCACTACCTGCCCGCCCGTGTCGTGGAAAATGCCGAATTTGAAGCGACCCTCGACACCAATGACGAATGGATCCGCTCGCGCTCGGGCATCGAACGCCGCCACTTCGCCGCTGAAGGTGAGACGACCTCTTCCATGGCCAGCGCCGCCGCGCGCAAGGCGCTTGAAGATGCGGGGCGCGATGTCTCTGATGTTGACGCGATCGTCGTGGCCACCTCCACCCCCGACCTGACCTTCCCTTCCGCCGCGACCATGGTGCAGGCCGAACTGGGGATGACCAATGGTTTCGCCTTTGACGTGCAGGCGGTCTGCGCGGGTTTTGTCTATGCGCTGGCGAACGCCAATGCGCTTATCGTTTCCGGTCAGGCGCGCAATGTGCTGGTGATCGGGGCCGAGACCTTCAGCCGGATCATGGACTGGACCGACCGGTCGACCTGTGTGCTTTTTGGCGACGGCGCGGGCGCGCTGCTGCTTGAGGCGCAGGATGGACAAGGCACGCCCGAGGATCGCGGGATCCTCGCGACCGACCTGAATTCCGACGGGCGCTACCGCGAGTTGCTCTACGTCGATGGTGGCGTCAGCACCGGCACGACAGGCTATCTGCGGATGCAGGGCAATCAGGTGTTCCGCCACGCGGTCGAAAAACTCGCCGCCACCGCCAATACCGCGATGGACCGCGCCGGCGTCAGCGCTGAGGATGTCGATTGGATCGTGCCGCATCAGGCCAACATCCGCATCATCCAAGGGACCGCCAAGAAATTGAACCTGCCGATGGAGCGCGTTGTCGTGACCGTGCAGGACCATGGCAACACCTCTGCCGCCTCGATCCCGCTGGCGCTGTCGGTGGGCCGTGAGCGTGGTCAGATCAACAAGGGCGATCTGATCGTCACCGAAGCCATTGGCGGCGGTTTGGCTTGGGGCTCTGTTGTCCTGCGCTGGTAAGTCCCTGAGCTAACGCGGAAAATCTCTGCCGAATCGTGCTTGATCCGGGCATTGATGTTGACTCTAAAAATCTGAGCAGCATATGCTATTGGAAAGCATGGGGGATATAATGCCGAACAAGACATTGACGCGCATGGATTTAAGCGAAGCTGTATTTCGTGAGGTCGGTCTTTCTCGCAATGAGAGTGCTCAGCTGGTCGAAGCCGTGCTTGAGCATATGTCCGACGCTCTGGTCGACGGGGAACAGGTCAAGATTTCCTCTTTCGGCACTTTTTCGGTACGCGACAAGACCGCGCGTGTGGGCCGCAACCCGAAAACAGGCGAAGAGGTTCCGATCAACCCGCGCCGGGTGCTGACCTTCCGCCCCTCGCATCTGATGAAAGACCGGGTTGCCGAAGGCAACAAGTCCTGACCCATGGTCAAATCGCCGGACGCTTTTCGCACCATCTCCGAAGTCGCTGACTGGCTCGGTATCCAAGCCCATGTTCTGCGGTTTTGGGAGAGTAAGTTCACCCAAGTGAAACCCATCAAACGGGCGGGCGGGCGGCGCTATTACCGACCCGCCGATATGCTGCTGCTTGGCGGAATCAAGAAGTTGCTGCATGACGATGGGCTGACCATCAAAGGCGTCCAAAAGATCCTGCGTGAGGAAGGGATGACCCATGTCTCCGCCCTCTCCGCCCCGCTTGATGAGTTGGATTTCGTGGAACCGCGCCCTGCGCCGAAGCCCGACATTATCCGCCCTGAGACCGGTGTGGTTCTGAACTTCGGTGCGAAGACGGAAGCGCGCGGGGATGAGGCGAGCGCTGAGACGGTCGACACGCGGCACGAGAACACGGCGAAGGAAGAAGAACCCGCCCCTGCGGCAGCGCAGCGCCCCTCGCCCATGCCGCCCGCCGACGATCACCCACGGGCCACGCCCGATCCGCTGGCCCCTTCTGACAGCAACACGCCCGATGCGCCGCAACTCCCTGCGTCCGAAGCTGAGCCCGAAGAAGAACCTACACCAGAGACCGGCCTGCCCGAGTTCCTCAAGCGCCCGCTGGCGCCTGAGCCGGAGGAGACCGCAGAGGTTTCGCCCGCCCCCGCTGAAGCCGAGGCGGAAGACCCCGAGGACGACAGGCCGAAACCCGCGATCATCGACCTGCCCGATTTCACTCCGGAAGCCGATTTCCCCGCACGTCCGGGGCTGCTCAGCGTCGGGGCGCGTGTCCATCGCCTGCCCCGTGACGTGCAACCGCAGGTCGCCGGTCTGCTGTTGGATTTGGCTGAATTGCGCGCGCGCATGGCCGCAGAAGCCGGCGCGGAAACAAATTTCTAATCGCGATGAAAAGATTGGCAATTCCCTCTTGCACCCCCTGCGAGATCGGGTATGAAGCCCACGTAGTCGGGCTATGGCGCAGCCTGGTAGCGCGTCCGTCTGGGGGACGGAAGGTCGCAGGTTCGAGTCCTGCTAGCCCGACCAACCGACTACAACAAAACGCCCGCGCAGTTAACGCGCGGGCGTTTGTCATTTAAGAAGGCCGCGCCCGATGCCCAATGCGATGAACGGGGTGCTCCCCAACCAGCAGATTGCAGCGATGATCGAAAGCGGCGCCATTGCTGCCGATCCCGCGGTCACCTCTGCCCAGATCCAGCCCGCCAGTCTTGATCTCCGCCTCGGCAGCGTCGCCTATCGCGTCCGCGCGTCTTTCCTTGCCGGGCATGGGGCCAAGGTCTCGGATCGTTTGGCGGAATTCGAGATGCACCGGGTCGACCTCAGCGAAGGGGCCGTGCTGGAAAAGGGTTGCGTCTATGTGGTGCCACTGATGGAGCAGTTGGCGCTGCCCGAGGGTGTCTCTGCCGTGGCAAATGCCAAAAGTTCCACCGGGCGGCTGGACCTGCTAACCCGCACCATCACCGATGGCGGCACCGAATTCGACCGCATCGCGCCGGGCTATACCGGCCCGCTCTACGCCGAGATCTGCCCGCGCTCTTTCTCGGTGCTGGTGCGGCCCGGGATGCGGCTCAATCAGATTCGTTTCGGCAGTGGGGATGCGACCCTCGACGACGACGCGCTGCGCGCGCTGCATGCCAAGACGCCGCTCGTTGACGGGACCGCTGTGATCGACGAGGGGCTGGGCTTCTCCGTCGATCTGCGGCTGCCCGGCACCAGCCTCGTCGGCTACCGCGCGAAGCCACATACCGGGGTGATCGACCTCGACAAGATTGGCCACTACGATCCCGCCGCCTATTGGGAAGAGGTGCATAGCACCAACGGTCAGATCATCCTCGACCCCGGCGCCTTTTACATCCTCGTCAGCCGCGAAGCGGTGACGATCCCGCCTGCCTATGCCGCTGAAATGGCGCCCTATTTGGCGATGGTCGGAGAGTTCCGCGTGCATTACGCGGGTTTCTTCGATCCGGGCTTTGGCCATGCCGAGGCAGGCGGCGCAGGCTCACGCGGGGTGCTGGAAGTGCGCTGTCACGAGGCGCCCTTCGTGCTGGAGCATGGGCAAGTCGTGGGCCGTTTGGTCTATGAGCATATGGCGCAGATCCCCAGCCAGCTTTACGGCGCCGACATCGCCTCGAACTACCAAGGTCAGGGGCTGAAACTGTCGAAGCATTTCCGCTCCGCGTAAAGACGCGGCGCCGGTCAATCCTCGAACAGCTCGCTCTGCCCTTCGGTCGCTTCCGGCTCGTCTTCGCCATCGCCCACGGTGGGCAACAGACCAGCGGGCGGACGGTTCTCCAACAACCCGGCAGAGCGCAGCTCTTTCAGCCCCGGCAGATCCCGCGCGCTTTCCAGACCGAAGTGATCCAAAAACTCCTGCGTGACGACAAAGGTCACCGGACGGCCCGGGGTCATCTTGCGGCGGCCAAAGCGGATCCACTCCATCTCAAGCAACTGATCCACCGTGCCCCGTGACACCGAAACGCCGCGAATCTCTTCGATCTCGGCACGGGTGACGGGCTGGTGATAGGCGATGATCGCCAAAGTCTCGATGGCGGCGCGGCTGAGCTTACGGGTCTCGACCGTTTCCTTATGCATCAGAAAGCCAAGGTCCGGCGCGGTGCGAAAGGCATAGGCATCGCCGATTTTCATCACCTGCACGCCGCGCCCCTGATACCGGTGCCGCAGGAAGGCCATCGCCTCGCCCACGTCTGAGCCGCGCGGCAAACGCTCTTCGAGTTCGCGCAGGGTGATCGGCTCGGAACTGGCGAAAAGCACGGCTTCGATCATACGCTCCTGCTCGGCAAGCGAGGGCGCGTCGAACAGTTTCTTTTCTTTGGTTTCAATCTCTTCCGACACGCATCAATCCTTCTTGCGCAGTTGGATGGGGGCGAAAATCTCTTTTTGCCGGATCTCCATATGCCCCTCTTTGACAAGTTGCAAAGAGGCGGCAAATGTCGCTGCCGTGGCCGAGCGGCGGCGTTCCGGGTCGCTTTCCCAGCCCTCGGGCAGGTAGCTGTTCAGATCGCCCCAATCGCCCGCATAGCCGATCAGCCCGCGCATGCGGTCCAGGGCCTCTTCCATGGTGAAGACCTTGTCGCGGTCCATCACGAAGGGGCGGAAATCCTCACGCGTGCGGGTGCGCGCATAGCCCTGCATCAGGTCCAACAGGGTCGCGGTATAGGTGACCTTTTTGACGCTGGTGATCTCTTGGGTCTGGCCGCGGGCAAAGAAGTCTCGGCCAAGCTGATCCCGCGCCATCAGACGCGCGGCGGCGTCGCGCATGGCCTGCAAACGTTCCAGTTGGAAGGCCAGATGCGCGGCCATTTCCTCGCCCGATGGGCCCTCTTCGGTCGGGTCCGGGGGCAGCAGCAGGCGCGACTTCAGGAAAGCCAACCACGCCGCCATTACGAGGTAATCCGCCGCCAGTTCCAGCCGCAACTCCTTTGCCCGTTCGACAAAGGCCAGATACTGCCGCGCCAGTTGCAGCACCGAGATCTTGCGCAGATCGACCTTTTGCGTGCGGCTCAGCGACAGCAGCAGGTCGAGCGGCCCTTCATAGCCTTCGACATCGATGATGAAGGCTTCGGCGGCCAGCCGGTCGGCCACGGTGCTGCCCGCCCCGCCCCGGTCTTCCTGAAATGTCGTGTCAGCCATGCAATGTCCCGCCCAGAAGCGTCTCAAGCTGGGCGCTGAGGGCGTCGATGTCAACGTCATCGGGGGTTTGCCGCGCATCCATCGCGCGCAGGGCGCGGGTTTGGGCGGCGGGCGTCATCTCACCCGCGGCTTCCGCCACGGCGCGGCGGTCTTCGAGCGGGCCATTGCAGAAAAGTGCCACGTCACAGCCCGCCGCGATGGCGGCGCGGGTGCTTTCCGCTGGAGTCATTTGCAGCGCTTTCATCGAAATGTCGTCGGTCATCACGAGGTTGTCGAAGCCGATCTCTTCTCGGATCAGCCGCATCACCTCGGGCGACAGGGTCGCCGGGGCATTGTCCAGCGCGTCATAGACCAGATGCGCGGTCATCCCCATCGGCAGGTCGCGCAGGCTGCGGAAGGGGGCGAAATCGACCGCCTCCAGATCGATCCGGCGGGCCGCAACCCGGGGCAGATCGTGGTGGCTGTCAAGCGTCGCGCGGCCATGGCCGGGCATGTGCTTCATCACCGGCAAGACCCCTCCGGCCAGCAGCGCATCCGCCACGGCGCGGCCAATCTCGGCCACCTGCCCCGGCGTTTCGCCGTAGCAGCGGTTGCGCAGGAAACGGTGCGTGTTTGGCCCGGCCACATCGATCAGCGGGGCGCAGTTGCTGTCGATCCCGACGCTGTGCAGCTCGTGGGCGATGATCCGGTACATCAAGTAGAAGGCTTGGCGCGCTTGATTGCGTGCGCGGGCGGCGAGATCCATCGGCGGCAGCCAATCGCGCCAGTGGGGGGCGCGCATACGCTGCACGCGGCCGCCCTCTTGGTCGATGGTGATGACGGCATCATGCCCCGCCGCCTCGCGCATCTCTTCGCAGAGCGCGCGGAGCTGGTCGGGGCTGTCGATGTTGCGGGCGAAGAGGATAAAGCCAAAGGGCCGCACGTCCCGAAAGAACGCCTTTTCCTCAACGCTGAGCCGATGGCCCGTCGCGTCGAGGATCGTGGCCCCGAAGGGGCGCATCAGCGCATCACCACCGGGATGCAATCCGCGTTTTCGGCCACGAGGGCCGAGCAGAAGCGGCGTGCGTCGGCGATGTCATTAAAGCCCATGGCACGCAGGCGGTAGAAGACCCGCCCGCCGCTGGTGGCCTTTTGCACGACGCGGCTCTTGCCTTCGAGATAGGCACCGAAACGGCCCTGCAAACGGTCCCATTGTTCGCGCGCCACCTCGGGGCTGTCAAAGGCGCCAAGCTGGGCCATGCGGGTGCCAGCGGGCAGCGATGCGGGATCGACTTCGTGGGTGGCCGCGGCAACTGGATTAGGTTGCACGGCGGCGGGTGTCACCACGGCACCGCCCGCCGGACGGCGGCGCGGACGCAGGGAGTTGCGCACGCCCGGCGCGTTCAGCACGGCCTTGACTACTTTTGGCTGCACGGAGGTATCGGCCAGCGCCATCGCCACGGCGGCATCGACAGGATCGCCAGCGGCGGCCTCCTCACCGGTGAGCGGTGCCACGCCATTGGTCAGTTGCGCCACGAGATCTTGCACATTGCCCGAGCGGATCGCTTCGGAGGCGTCGATCAGGTCGCCGTCATCCTCACGCGCCACGGCCGGCGTCGCGTTACCTTGTGTCTTTGCGGCAACCATTGCCACTTTGACGGGCTGGTCTTCGTCTTGCAATTCGATCTGGCGCGGCGCGAGGCGCAACTCATCCGCCGGGCGCCCGGCGCTGCCTTCGGCAGCGACCACATTGACGGAAAGCCCTTGATGACGGGCCAGTTCCCCGCCCGGCTCTTCGGGGCGCACGCGCATCTCGCCTTCGATCGCGCGGACCACCGGGATGCCGGTCACATCACGCACAAGCAGTTTGTAGCCCCAGACACCGATTCCCGCCACAAGCGCCAAGGAAACCACCGCGCCCGCGATATTGGTGAGCGTTGTCAGGGTCTTGGGCGCGCTGCCCACTGCGTAGCTATGCGCGGAATCGGGCGCATAGCCCGCCGTCGTCGGGGAAGACGTGAAATCTGCCATCTCTGCCTCTTTGCCCGGCGTGATACATCGCCACGCGGGTCTGGTCATGGGGTTGCCTGTTTTCGGCGCGCTGGTGCGGTTACCGCATCTCCTGCGCCGGTGTGACCCCGAGAATACCAAGACCCGCCGCAATTACAATCGCAACGGCACGCGACAGCGCGATTTTTGCCTGCGACGTGGCCGCGTCCCCTTCTTGCAAGGCGCGCAAGCCATCCTCGGACCGGCCCAAGTGGTAGAGGCTGTGGAAATCAGAGGCCAATTCATAGAGGTAGAAGGCCACCCGGTGCGGCTCATTGCTGCGCGCGGCGGTCTCGACCAAACGGGGCCATTCGGCAAGCTTGCGCAGCAGGCCGATCTCGGCCTCGTGGTCGAGCTTGGACAGGTCCGCGTCCAGCAGCGTGGCATCCGCCACCTCGATCCCCGCCTCTTCGGCTTTGCGCAGGATCGACGCGACCCGCGCATGGGCGTATTGCACGTAAAAGACCGGGTTCTCGCGGCTTTGCTCCAACACCTTGTCGAAATCGAAGTCGAGCATCGCGTCGTTCTTGCGCGTCAGCATGACAAAGCGCGTCACATCAGGGCCGACCTGATCCACCACATCGCGCAGGGTCACGAAAGTCCCTGCCCGTTTGGACATCTTGAACGGCTCGCCGTTTTTGAAAAGCTTCACCAGCTGCGTCAGCTTGATATCGAGCGGCACATGCCCGTCGCTCAGCGCCGAAACCGCCGCTTTCATCCGTTTGACGTAGCCGCCATGATCCGCGCCAAAGACATCGATCAGCATGTCGAAATCACGGCTGACCTTGTCATAGTGATAGGCGATATCGGGGGCGAAATAGGTCCAAGACCCGTCGGACTTCTTGACCGGGCGGTCCACATCGTCGCCATGTTCGGTGGATTTGAACAGGGTCTGTTCGCGCGGTTCCCAATCGTCAGGCTTCTTACCCTTCGGCGGCTCCAACACGCCTTCGTAGATCAACCCTTTGGCTTCGAGCGAGGCGATGGCCGCTTCGATCTGACCCGTGCCATAGAGCGATTTTTCGCTATAGAAGACGTCCATCTCGACACCCAGTGCCGCCAGATCGTCGCGAATGAGGTTCATCATCGCGTCGGTTGCGAATTCGCGGATATCGTCCAGCCATTCGCTTTCCGGCTGGTCGACCAGTTTGTCGCCGTACATCTTGGCCAGCGCTTCGCCCAGCGGGATCAGGTAATCGCCGGGATAGGTGCCATCGGGAAAGGCCACCTCTTTGCCATTGGCTTCGAGGTAGCGCAGATAGACCGAACGGGCGAGCACATCGACCTGCGCACCGCCATCGTTGATGTAGTATTCCCGCGTCACGTCATAGCCCGCGAAGTCCAGCAGGCTCGCCAGCGCATCGCCAAAGACCGCGCCCCGGGTGTGGCCCACATGCAGCGGCCCCGTCGGGTTGGCCGAGACATATTCAACGTTCACCCGCTGCCCGGCGCCAAGGATCGCGCGGCCGAAGTCGGTGCCTTGGCTCAGCACCTGACGGGCCACGTTCTGCCAGACCGAAGGCGCAAGACGCAGGTTGATGAACCCCGGTCCCGCCACTTCGGCAGAGGTGATGCGCGGATCGTTTTGCAATTGCGCGGCCAGTGCCTCGGCGATGTCGCGCGGCTTCATTCCCGCAGGTTTGGCCAGCACCATCGCGGCATTGGTGGCCATGTCGCCATGGGCCGCGTCACGCGGCGGCTCAGCGGTGATCGGGTCAAAGTTCAGGGTCGCAGGCAGGGCTTCCTGCGCGACCATCTGTTCCAGCGTCGCAATGATGAGATGGCGAATTTCGGCAAATAGGTTCATGTCGGGTATCCTTGTTCCCCGCCCGTTTATCATGTGCGGGGGTGCAGTCAATCAAGCGTCGGGCCGTCGCGGCCCAAGATCAGGAGTGGCGTTTGAGCCGGTTTGGTCAGCCGAGGTCAAAACGCCCGCTTCGGAGCCGTCGACCCGCCTCGGAGCCGAGGAACAGCGCGCTTTCCGCTGCAAGCTCTGCCTGCCCCTCGGGCACGGTGATGAGATGGAAATGCAGTCCCCGCGGCCCGAACACCTTGTCGAGCGCGGCATTGGCCGCTTCAAACGCGCCGATCATGGCATGCCCGGCCAGCGCCAATGGTTGGCTTGGCCGCGGCAGGACGGTCACCACCGCCCCCTGCCCGGCCACCAGACCCCGGCCCAAGGCACGCATCATGGCCGAAAGCCCGCGGATCTGCGCATCCGTGCCTTTGCAGCAATCCTCTGGGTCGAGCGGCATCAGGTTCAGCACCATATGCAGCGGCGTGCCGCCCCAATTGCGGTGCAACGGCTCAAACCGCGCGACAAGATCGCCGGCCAGCGCCAGCGCTTCGACACGTTCTGCCGATTGGCTCATCAACCGCGCCAGCACCGTGGGGTCGCGGTCCATCGCCACGACTTCCGCCCCCAGATCCGCCGCGCGTTTGGCCACCGCAGGCCCCGGCGCTTGCCCCGCCGAGAGGATCGCGAAGGTCGCGTCACCGGCCAGACTTTCCGGCAGAACGGGGGTTTGTATCATGTCATCTCACCTATGGATCATCAAAAGAAGACTACCATGCCGCGAAGACTAGCGGAAGCTGCGCAGGTCGCTGCCGAAGAGACGGGCGTGTTCTTGCAGGGCGAAACGGTCGGTCATGCCCGCAATGTAATCAGACACCATCCGCGCCAGCGTGGTTTCATCCTCTGCCGCCTCAATCGCCGCCGCCCAATGGCGCGGCAAGAGGTTGGGCTGCGACAGGAACAGCGGGAACAGGTCTTCGACCACCTTGGTCACTTTCTCGCGATTCTCCATCACCGAGGGGGCGCGATACATGCGGGTGAAGAGAAACTTGCGGATCTCGCGCAGGTCTTGCCAGACGGGGTCTGAGAAACGGATCACCGGACGCCCCAGATTTCGGATGTCGTCAGGGGATTTCGCCCCTGGGTCTTTCAGCAGTTTGGCCGAGGTTTCAATCACATCGCCGACCATAACCCCGAAAACCCGCCGCAGCGCCTCGTGACGGCGGCGGTAGCTGTCGGTCTCGGGGTAGAGCCGGTCAACCTCGGCGTAGGCGGGGCCGACCATGGGCAGTTCGGCAATCTCACTTTCGGTGAACAGCCCCGCGCGCAGACCGTCGTGCAGGTCGTGGTTGTTATAGGCGATGTCATCGGAGAGCGCGGCGACCTGCGCCTCGGCGCTGGCATGGGTGTCCAGTTCCAGATCGTGCCGCGCGTTGTAATCGGCCAGCGCATGGGGCACCTCACCCGTCACCGGCCCGTTGTGTTTCGCGATGCCTTCCAGCGTGTCCCACGTCAGGTTTAGCCCGTCGAATTCGGCATAGTGCCGCTCCAGCGTGGTGACGATCTTGATCGCCTGCGCGTTGTGATCGAAGCCGCCGTAGGGCTCCATCAGCTTGTGCAGCGCATCTTCGCCAGTGTGGCCAAAGGGCGTGTGGCCCAGATCATGGGCCAGCGCCACCGCCTCGGTCAGCTCGCCATTCAGACGCAGCGCGCCTGCGATGGTCCGCGCCACCTGCGCCACTTCAATGGAATGGGTCAGACGGGTGCGGAAATAGTCGCCCTCATGCTCCACAAAGACCTGCGTCTTATGTTTGAGCCGCCGAAAGGCGGAAGCATGAATGATCCGGTCCCGATCCCGCTGATAACAGGAGCGAAAAGTGCTTTCCTCTTCCGGCACCAACCGTCCCTTGGCGGTGTCCGGATCAGAGGCGAATTCTGCGCGCATCGCGGCTGGTCCTCTCTCGCGGTCCTTGTGACCTGTCCTTGTGCTTTCTATATGTTAGAGGAACGCGAAAGAAAACCGATGCATCGGAGCCCGCAGATGAACCTGCCCCCCAAAGTCACCCCCCGCGCCTTTGAACGCCTCGCCGAGATCGGGGCCGCAGACGAAGGCAAGGCCCTGCGCATCGCTGTCGAAGGCGGCGGCTGCTCGGGCTTTCAATACGACATCGCGCTGGACGAGCCCGCCGAAGATGATCTCATTCTCGAAGGCAGCGGTCAGAAGGTAGTGGTCGATAGCGTCTCCCTGCCGTTTCTGGCCGACGCCGTGATCGATTTCACCGAAGAGTTGATCGGCGCGCGTTTCACCATCGAGAACCCCAATGCGACGGCGGCCTGCGGCTGCGGCACGTCCTTTTCGATGTAGGTCTGTCGGGCGCGGCTAACCGCGCGCCCGGGCGAACCCCTCGAAGAATTCGTCGAAATAAGGCCCGGCGCGTTCGGCGCGCAGCAGGGTCGCGTGGCTCTTCGGGCAAAGATACGACAGCACATGCGGGCGCATCTGCCCCCAGTCAGCCCGGCGGTTCGCGCCCATGTCGTTGAGACAGGCCGCCAGCGGGCGCAGGGCCCCTGCCCCCTTTCGGCCTTTATGAAAACGCAATGCGCCTTTTGGGATATCGGTGGATCGCATCGGGCGGCCCGCAATCTGCATGGCCCAGCCGGTGACAAGCCATTCGTGGTATTCGTCCTGCAAAGGCGCGCCTTCGTCGGCGTACACCCGCATGCCACGATGGCTGGCGGCAATGGCATCCTCCCACAGGGGGCTGGCGGCCTGCCCGGCAAAACGTAGGGCGGCGCAGACCTCGGCCAGCAGGTCCATATCTTGATCGAGAAAAGCCAGCAGCCCCGTGAAATGCAGGCTTTTCAGCGCGGCCTTAGGCAGGTCGGGGGGCCGGCGGCCATAGTCCGACAGGTAGAAAACGATATGGGTCAACTCATAGGCCGCCTTGCGATTGGGCATGGCAAAAGTGGCACTGCGGGCGATAAAATCGCGCAACCGTTGACCAAGCGCCCCGTCCTCCACCCGTGGCCCGACACGCCGACGGCGCAGCAGACGGCGTGCCTCGGCCCGTTGCAGATCCGACAGTTCCGCCCCCTCCAGCCCCGCCCGCGCAACCTTGGCGCAAAGGGCTGCGCCGTAGTGCCGAGGCAAACCGAGGTCTTCGAGGTCGAGGCAGATCGACAGGATGAAACGGTAATACTGAGGAAAATCGCGCAGCAGGTCCAGGCAGCCCTGCTGGAAGGCCGCGAGCGGCTGAAGCGCCGCGGTGTCGAGCGTGGTCCCCGTGCTCGCCAGCGCCCCGAGCAGTTCGGCGTTTTCCTTCAGCCAAAAGACATCTCCCTGCGTGCGACGCCCCTCTGCGAAAGCTTGGATCAGCCGGGCCGTTTGAATGGCCGGGCCTTGGCTTTCGTCAGGTCTGAGCAGAACAACATTGGTCATCGCATGGCCTCCGACAGGGGGAACGGCGGGCGACAAAGCCGCCCGCTTGAAAGGGCTTCAGCCGCTGAAGGGCAGCACCTCAGCCGGGGCGAGGCCAGTGGTGAACAGGCCGACCCCGCCGCCTTGCGTGATGCTGCTGCCGTCCTGCTGTAACCCAGTGGTGAAGATCTCGACCCCTTCGCCCAACAACATGTCACCGCCCCCACGGTTGAGGCCGGTGGTGAAAAGGCCAACACCGGCGCCGAGCGTCATGGGATTGTCCTCTGTCTGAGGGGCTGTTACGGGGGCGAAGTCGCGTGCAAAAATAGCAGTCATAGTATGGTCCTTTCAAAGGGCTTTGCAATTTAAAGATGTAGTTATTCGACTGATGCACGTTAAGCGTGTCGATCCAAGCATTTTCCAGCTAACGCATTGTACTGAAACACTTATCCACATTAAGGTCGCGCCACAGTTTCACCTTAATTCTCAATTTCTCTTGCGCCCTGTGGAGAAAAAGAAATGCCGCCCACAGGGCAGGATCGAGACAATACGGGCAACCGCCTCGCGGACTTTCTATAATAGCGAGAAATCGGATCAGAGAATCACCTTAAGCGCGCAAGCCTTCCCCTTGCTCCGCGACGCCAATTGCGCGATAGCAGTCGGACGTCGAAAGAGGGCCGGATATGAAGATCGCGAGTTTCAACATCAACGGTATCAAGGCCCGCGCGGCGGCCCTTCCCGATTGGCTAGACGAGGCGCAGCCGGACGTTGTCGTGCTGCAAGAGATCAAGTCGGTGGATGAGGCTTTCCCCCGCGAAATGCTCGAAGAGCGCGGCTATAACGTCGAAACCCACGGGCAGAAGTCCTTTAACGGCGTGGCGATCCTGTCGAAACTCCCGCTTGAGGATGTGACCCGCGGCCTGCCGGGTGATGATGCCGATGATCAGGCCCGCTGGATCGAAGCAACGGTGGTGGGCGACGATATGGCGCTGCGGGTCTGCGGGCTCTACCTGCCCAATGGCAACCCGGCGCCGGGGCCGAAATATGACTATAAACTCGCATGGATGGCGCGGCTGCAAGCCCGAGCCGAAGCGCTTCTGGCCGAGGAAACGCCCTTCCTCATGGCGGGGGATTACAACATCATCCCGCAGGCCGAGGATGCTGCCAAACCCGACAGCTGGCGCGAAGATGCCCTCTTCCGCCCCGAGTCCCGCGCCGCGTGGCGGCGGCTGGTGAACCTTGGCCTTACGGACGCTTTCCGGGCGCGCACCCAAGGGCCGGGGCATTACTCCTTCTGGGATTATCAGGCGGGTGCGTGGAACCGCAACAACGGCATCCGCATCGACCACTTCCTCCTGTCGCCCACCGTGGCCGACCGGCTGCGCGATTGCCAGATCGACCGCGACGTGCGCGGGCGCGACAAGCCTTCGGATCACGTGCCGATCTGGGTAGAGTTGGATATCTGAGGTCAGGCCTCCAGCTCGGCATCCCAATAGAGAAAATCCATCCAGCTTTCATGCAGATGGCCGGGCGGGAATTTGCGCCCCATATTGCGCAGCTCTTCGGCGGCGGGCTGCCGCGGCGGTTTGCGCAGGGCAAGCCCCGTGCGGTGCAGGGGCCGCGAGCCTTTGCGCAGATTGCAAGGGCTACAGGCGGCGACCACGTTTTGCCAGCTTGTCACCCCACCGGCGGCGCGCGGCACCACATGGTCAAAGGTCAGATCGCCCTTCGCGCCGCAGTATTGGCAGCGGAATTCATCCCTCAGAAATAAATTAAAGCGCGTGAAGGCCACGCGCTTTTGAGGTTTGACATAGTCTTTAAGAACGACAACCGAGGGGATCCTGATCACCGTAGAGGGGCTGCGCACCACCTCGTCATATTCGGCGACGATCTCGACCCGGTCGAGCCATTTGGCCTTTACCGCCTCCTGCCATGGCCAGAGCGACAGCGGGTAATAGGATAAAGGTCGGTAATCCGCGTTGAGCACCAGCGCGGGGTGGTGTTTGAGCGCCGCCGGGTGGCGGGTAAATTCGGTCCTGAAATCGCCGTCCATCTGGTCGCGTCCTCTGCCCGTTTTAGTCACTATATCTCGCGGTTTCTCTCTGGCAAGACAAAGGTGAACCACTAGATGTCGCCGGTTTTGCCCAAAGATTACGACAGAGGCGTGACAGATGGGCAGAGTTTGTTAACCTTGTGGCATGTCGATAAGCCCCCTGCCCGATGCGCCCGCCCCGCAATCCCTGCTCGAAGCCGCCGTCTATGTCGATGATCTGGACGCGGCGCGGGGGTTTTACCGCGACATTCTGGGACTGAAACTGTTTCAGGAGATGCCGGGCCGGCATATGTTCTTTGCGCTCGGGCCCTCGGTCTTGCTGGTCTTCAACCCCACCGCCACGGCCCAGCCGCCCGGCAATCCGAAAATGCCGGTGCCGCCCCATGGGGCGCGCGGCCCGGGGCATGTCTGCTTTGCAATGAAACGCGATTTGATCGCCGCGATGGAGGCGCGGCTGCGAGCCGCCGGGGTCGAGATCGACACCAGTTTTGATTGGCCCAACGGGGCGCGCTCACTCTATGTGCGCGACCCCGCTGGCAATTCGGTCGAGTTCGCCGAACCCTGGCTTTGGGACGAGATGAAGGGTTAAAGCCCCAGTTTGTCGCGCATGAAGGCCAGCGCCACGCTCAGCCCATCGGGCGCGATGCCATGACCAGTCCCCTTCATCACATGGGCGTAAACGTCTTGCCACCCCGCCTCTTGCAGCGCTTCGGCGGCCTGCGGCAGGGATTGCGGCGGCACCACGTCATCGGCATCCCCATGGACCAGCAGCACCGGCGGTTTGACCTGCGCCTCCTCGGCCAGCGCTTCGGGGTTGAGCAGACGGCCCGAGAAGGCCACGATCCCCGCCACCGCATCTTCGCGGCGCGGAGCCACATGCAGCGACATCATCGTGCCTTGGGAAAAGCCGAAGAGCACGACCTGTTCGGGCAGCACGTCTTCGTCGACCATCAGCGCGTCGAGAAAAGCGTCGAGGTCTTCGACCGCGCTCATCATGCCGCGCATCGATTCCTCTTCGGATGATCCGTCGATCCAAGGGATTGGGAACCATTGATAGCCCATGGGCGCACCGGCGCAGGCCTCGGGCGCGTCGGGAGCGACGAAAAGCGTGTCGGGCAAATGCTCGCTCAGCGGATCGGCAAGGCCCAGCAAGTCAGCGCCATTCGCGCCATAGCCATGCAGGAACACCACCACCGACCGTGTGGTGCCAGAGACCGGCGCGCGGCGCTCGGCGTTCAAAACCCGTGTCATGACAATCCTTCCTTTTGTTTCAACACCCGGTAGTAGGCAAAGAGCAGCCGCGCCGCAACCGACCGCCAAGGTGACCATGCGGCGGCCATTGCGGAGAGGTCTTTCGGGCTAGGGCGGGCAGGCAAATCGAAGAGCCCCCGCGCCGCCTCTTGCAGCGCAAGGTCGCCGCTGGGAAAGATATCGCGGCGGCCAAGGCAGAACATCACATAGATCTGCGCCGTCCATGGCCCGATGCCCGGCATGTCGAGCAGCGCGGCGATGACCGCGTCATCGGGCAACCCGTGCAGCGCGTCGAAGTCGAAATCACGTTCCGCCAAGGCCAACACATAGCGCGCCTTGGGGCGGCTCAGCCCCGCAGCGCGCAGGCCGTCGTCTCCCGCACGCAGGACGTTTTCGGGCCGATCCAACCCCGCCGCGACAAGCCGCGTATAGATCGCCCGCGCCGAGGCCACGCTCACCTGCTGCCCCACAATGATGTCGAGCAGCCCCGCGAAACCGGGCGGGCGCAAGCGCAAGGGCAGCGGGCCGGTCTGGGCCAGCGCCATGGCGAAACGCGGCTCCCGTTCGGCCAGCCATGCCGCGCCTTCGGCCACATCGGCGTCGCAGGTGATGGGCCGCGCGAGGCTCATAGCTGTGCCACCCAATCCAGCATCGCGTCGAGATCGGTTAGACAAGGCGCGCCCTTTGGCAGTGGCGGTCTGTCGATCAGGATCACCGGCAGGCCGAGCGACAGGGCAGCATCGACCTTCGGGCGGCTGGCCTGCCCGCCGAGGTTGCGGCAAATCAGCAGGTCGACGCCGAGGTCGCGGAACAATGCCGTTTCACTCTCCACGGTGAACGGCGGATCGCCAAAGATCAGGTCGACAAAGTCAAAGGGCGCGGCGCGGTCATGGCGGCTCGTCTGTCGCAGCATGAGGCGCGCGCCCTTGAACGGTTGGAACGCTGGCAGGCTGGCCCAACCAGTCGCGGCAAAGACGCGGGCAGCGGGCGGCACGGCACGGGCGGCGGCCGCGACATCCGGCACTGAATGGAGCAGCGGGTTGTCCAGCGGCCAAAGGGGGCGCGAAAAGCTGACGAAGGGTTTGCCCAGAGACGTGGCGGCGGCATAGCCTGCGTGGCTCAGCCCCGCATCGAATCCGTGGCTGAGATCGAGCACCGCATCAAAGCCCGCCATATCGCGCCGCAGCGCCGCGGCATCCCCGGCATCGCGCATCTCAGAGGCCACCGGCATCGGATTGCCGCCGCGCGGCGGCTCCGTGAGCCAAGCGGTGACCCGATGCCCGGCCTGCGTCAAGGCATGGGCAAGCTGCCGCGCTTCGGCGGTGCCAGCGAGCAGAAGGAGGGTCAGCGAAGGGCGAACGGCGGCGGTCATCGGCGCGATCATCGGCGAGCTTGCCGCCGGGCGCAAGCGGGATCGGCGGCGCAAAAACCGATGCCGGGCTTGCCCTGACCCAAGGGCAGGGCTACCCCTTGGCGGGAAGTGAGGAATTCAGACATGATCGACGACAGACGCGCGCGGCGCAACGTAGCGGTGCTGGTGGCAGCACAGGCCTTTCTCGGGGCGCAGATGCCGATGATTTTCCTTGTCGGAGGTCTTGCCGGGCAGTCGCTTGCGACGAACGTCTGTCTTGCCACTTTGCCGATCTCGATGATCGTTCTGGGCTCCATGCTTTCGGCCACGCCGGTCTCGGCCATCATGCAGCGCTATGGCCGCCGGGCGGGGTTCTTTCTGGGCGCGGCGGGCGGTGCTTTGGGCGGCGCGGTCGCCGCCTACGGGCTTTATCTCGCGTCCTTTCCGGTTTTCCTGCTGGGGTCGCTTCTGACGGGCATCTATATGTCGGCGCAGGGGTTTTATCGATTCGCCGCCGCCGATACCGCCTCGGATGATTTCCGGCCCAAGGCGATTTCCTATGTCATGGCGGGCGGTCTTGTCTCGGCCATCATCGGGCCGCAGCTTGCCACGGCCACGTCGATGAGCCTCGTCGTGCCCTTCCTTGGCACCTATATGGCCGTGGTGGCGGTGAACCTTATCGGGGCGCTGTTGTTTCTCTTCATCGACATTCCGAAGCCGCCGATCCCGGCCCATGACGCGCCTAAGGGCCGCAGCCGGTGGGAGCTTTTGACCACGCCGCGCATCGCCGTAGCGGTGATCTGCGCCATGGTGTCCTATGCCTTGATGAACCTCGTGATGACCTCGACCCCGCTGGCTGTCGTCGGCTGCGGCTATAGCCAAGACAGCGCGGGCTATGTGGTCACCGGCCATGTGCTGGCGATGTTCGCGCCGTCCTTCTTTACCGGCCATTTGATCAACCGTTTTGGGGTTGAGCGGATCATGGGCCTTGGCATCGCGATCCTTGCCGCCGCCGGGGTGGTCGCGCTTCAGGGGGTGGAACTGGGCAACTTCTTTGTCGCGCTGATCCTTTTGGGGCTGGGCTGGAACTTAGGCTTCATCGGGGCCACCACGATGCTTGCCGGCGCGCATGAGCCGCATGAGCGCGGGCGGATGCAGGGCCTGAACGACCTACTGGTGTTCGGCGGCGTGACCGTGGCCTCGCTGGCCTCGGGCGGGCTGATGAACTGTTCGGGCGGTACGGCGCAGGAAGGCTGGGCGGCGGTGAACCTTGCCATGGTGCCCTTCTTGGTGCTGGCGGGCGGGTCGCTGATCTGGCTGGTGCTGCGCAGCCGCAAGGAAACGCAGCTGAGCTAAGCGCCTACCAGCGCGACGCCAAGGCCCGCAGCGCGAAATGGCGGCGCGGGTCAGGCAGCGCAGCTTGTGAGACCTTTTCCGGCGCATCCACCGCGGCCCTCAACACCGGCCCCGCATGGGCGGCAGGCAGCAGCGCCGCGCGCGCGGCTTTGGGGATCTTCCCCCGATTGGCCCGCGCCGATTTCAGCCGGTCGAGCGCCCCCTTGGCGAGGGCCGAGACTCCCTCTGCCGTGCCGTCCAACAGCGGAACGCGGCCCGCCTCTTCCAAGTTCGGAATGGCGCAGAGCCATGCGGCGATGCCAGTGGCGTAGGCCGCATCCCGCACCACCGCTTCATCCGTCGCCCCAAGGCGGCGGGCGGCGACCCACATCAGATGGCCTGCAGTTTGCTCAATATAGCGCTCGAAATGCGCGGCATCCTCGAAAGGGTCTTTGTAGATGTCCCACCGCCGCGCGGCGACGAGTTCATCGAGCAGTGCGGCATCCTCTGGCGCAATCGCAGGGGCCAGCGGCGTGGTCACCTCATGCCGCCTGACGGGGCCGCCCTTGGCGATCTCCTCCAGCGCGTCGCGCCACCATTGCAGGCGCATCTCGGCGATCATCGTCTCTTGGGTGACCCATGGGGCGCGGGCCACTTCGACGTTGAAGGCATAGAGCGGGAAGAGCAGCTTGCGCGTCTCGACGGGGGCGGCCATGGCGGCGCGAAAGCGCCACGGGTCGGCGCGCTCTACCATGGCGGCGCAGGCGTTCAGATCGGCGTCAAAGGTCATGCGGGGCGCGCCACCGTCAGAAGATAACCGAACTCATCCCGATGCGCGCGCCAGCAGGCGATCTCCGCCTCGGCGGCGTCGAGCACTTGGGCCAAATCATCATCCGCAGCGGGGCGCAGCTTTTCGATCCGCCTCTCCAAGGGGGTGTAGTAATTCTCCCAAGCCTCATCCGACAGGACACGGGTCGCCACGACCTCATAGCCCGCCGCGCGGACCCGCTCGGCAATGCCCTCTGCATCGCTCATCGCAGGGTAGTCCGCCCATTGCGCGCGGGCCTCTTCCGACGGGCTATCCGTCAGCCAGCAGGGTTCGGAGAAGGCCACCACCCCGCCCGCCCGCAGCGATTTGCGCCAACGGGTCAGCGCCTCGGTCACGCCAAGGAAATAGACCGCACCGGCGCACCAAATGAGATCATATTCATTGGCGATGGCGGCCATATCGGCGCGCAGCAGGATGACATTGCCATCGGCCACGAAACGGCCCCGCGCGGTGTCGACGAAATGCGCAGTTTGATCGAGCGCCGTCACATGGCCCTGCGGGATCGCCGCGCGCAGGGCGCCGATGTCGCTACCGGGGCCGCAGGCCACATCGGCAATCTCGGCCCGCGCGGGCAGGTCGACCTGCTCCACGGCCCAGCTCACATCCGCAGGCTCCCCCGGCCCTTCGCGCGGCAGATCGCGATGGAGAGTGAAAAAGGCGGTCATATCATCTGTCATTGGGCGCGGTCCCGGATCAATTTCCAACGTATCGCATCAAGCAGCGCTTCGAATGAGGCGTCGAGTATGTTGGCGCTGACGCCCACGGTGGACCAGCGCCGCCCCTGCCCGTCTTCGCTGTCGATGATGACGCGGGTGGTGGCTTCGGTGCCGCCTTGGGTGATGCGGACTTTGAAGTCAACCAGACGCATGTCATCCAGAAGGCTGCTGTATTTGCCCAAGTCCTTGGCCAGTGCCTTGGACAGCGCGTTGACCGGGCCACGGTCCGCGCCATCCTCGTCCAGCGATTCCGAGACCGAGAGCCGTTTTTCCCCGTCCACATCGATCACCACGACCGCTTCGGAAAGGCTGACCATCCGGCCTTCAGCATTGCGGCGGCGTTCGACGGTGACGCGGTAGCGCTCGACCTCGAACAGATGCGGCAACTGGCCCATCACGTCGCGGGCCAGCAGTTCAAAGCTCGCCTGCGCGGTGTCATAGGCATAGCCCTGCGCCTCGCGGTCCTTGACCACCTCCAAAATCCGGCCAAGCGCCGGGTCGCCCTTGGCGACCGAAAGGCCCGCATCGCTCAGCCGTTTGCGCAGGTTGGATTGCCCGGCTTGGTTCGACATCGGAATGACGCGCGTATTGCCGACCAGCGCGGGGTCGATATGCTCATAGGTGCTGGGGTCTTTGGCAATGGCGCTGGCATGCAGCCCCGCCTTATGCGCAAAGGCCGAAGACCCGACGAAGCCTGCCTGTTTCATCGGCACGCGGTTGAGGATCTCATCCAACATGCGGCTGGTGCGCGTGAGCCCGCGCAGCGCCTCAGGGCTTACCCCGATCTCATAGCGGCTGGCATAGGGCTCTTTCAGCAGCAGGATCGGGATCAGGGTGGTGAGGTTGGCGTTGCCACAACGCTCCCCCAGCCCGTTGAGCGTGCCTTGGATCTGCCGCGCGCCCGCATCCACGGCAGCCAGCGTGCAGGCCACGGCGTTTTCGGTGTCGTCATGGGTGTGAATGCCCAGATGATCCCCCGGGATGCCCGCCGCGATCACGGCGCGGGTGATCTCGCCAATCTCATCGGGCAGCGTGCCGCCATTGGTGTCGCAAAGGACGATCCAACGCGCGCCCGCCTCATAGGCCGCGCGGACCGCTTCCAACGCGTAGTCGGGATTTGCCTTGTAGCCGTCAAAGAAATGCTCGGCGTCGAAGAGCGCCTCCCGCCCTTGGGCGACCAGATGGGCGACGGATTTGGCGATGTTGTCGGTGTTCTCGGCCAGCGTGATGCCGAGGGCGGTTTTGACGTGGAAGTCATGGGTCTTGCCGACAATGCAGACGGATTTGGTGCCTGCGTTGAGCACGGCGGCCAGCACGTCGTCATTCTCAGCCGACATGCCCGCGCGTTTGGTCATGCCAAAGGCAGTGAGCCTTGCCCGCGTCGGTGGGGCCGCGTCAAAGAAGGCGCTGTCGGTCGGATTTGCCCCGGGCCAGCCGCCTTCGATGTAATCCACGCCAAGCGCATCGAGCGCGCTGGCGATTTGACGTTTCTCATCGGTGGAGAACTGCACGCCTTGGGTCTGTTGCCCGTCGCGCAGGGTGGTGTCGTAGAGGCTGAGGCGCGCGCGGGTCATGAGGTAGCCCTCCTGCCACGAACCTCAGCAGAGGTGCGCAGGCGCCATGCCCGACCTCGGGAGGGCCGTGCCGAATAGAACAACCGGCGCTTTGACACTCTCTGATCACAGCGCGCGCGGCAGATGTTGTGATATGCCCTCCCGGGGGGGAGGTCGGGCATGGCGCATGCGCGCCGGGGGGCGGTTGGGGCTATGGTCACAACAACCCCTCCAACTGGCCCCGGTCAAAGCTCGGCGGTGGGGTCAGCTTCACCCCATCCTTGCTCATCTGCACCTCGATTCCGACCGAGGTCAGCGCTTTTTTGATCCGGTCCACCTCGGCGAAATCCTTGGTCTCCATCGCAGTGGCGCGGGCATCGCTGAGGAAGGCTTCGATATCGGTCAGATCCAGCGCCTGAACCGCGGCCCATTCGGGGATCAGATCATCCAGCAGCCCCAAAAGCGACAGCGCCCCGCGCAAGCCTGCCGTATCGCCCGCGTTGGACAGACGGTGGCATTCGGTCAAAGCGCCGTGGGTGTTAAGATCATCGGCCAAAAGCGCCACCAGTTCAGGCCCGGGCGTCGCGGCCTCGGCCTCTGCCGCCTGAAGATACCATTTGCGCAGAGTTTTCTCGGCCTCCTCGCGCTTCTTCTCTGTCCAGTCCATCGGCTTGCGGTAATGGGTCGAGAGCATCACGAAACGGATGACCTCCCCCGGCACGCCTTGGTCGAGCAGATCGCGCACGGTAAAGAAGTTGCCCAAGGATTTTGACATCTTCTTGCCCTCGACCTGCAACATTTCATTATGCAGCCAGTAGTTGGCGAACCCGTGGCCCGCGCATTTCGACTGGGCGATCTCATTCTCATGATGCGGGAATTGCAGGTCGATGCCGCCGCCGTGGATGTCGAACCGCTCCCCCAACAGGTCATGCGCCATGGCGGAACATTCGATATGCCAGCCCGGACGCCCCTCACCCCAGGGGGAATCCCAGCCGGGGGTGTCTTCGTCCGAAGGCTTCCAGAGCACGAAATCCATCGGGTCTTCTTTATAAGGCGCCACCTCGACCCGTGCGCCTGCGATCATATCGTCGACCGACCGGCCCGAAAGAGCGCCATATTCGGCATATTTACGCACCCGGAACAGCACATGGCCCTCGGCCTCATAGGCGCAACCCTCATCCATCAGCCCGCGGATCATCGCGACCATCTGGGGGATATACTGCGTGGCACGCGGCATGTGATCGGGCTCCAAGGCGCCCACGGCGGCCATGTCATCCAGATACCACTGCGTCGTCTCGGCGGTGATCTCTCCAATGCTGCGCCCGCTTGTCGCGGCGCGAGCGTTGATCTTGTCGTCCACATCGGTGAAATTGCGCACGTAAGTCACATGCTGCGGCCCATAGACATGGCGCAGCAAACGGTAGAGCACATCGAACACGATCACGGGCCGTGCGTTGCCCAGATGCGCCCGGTCATAGACGGTGGGGCCGCAGACATACATCCGCACATTCTGCGCATCGATCGGGGTGAAATCCTCTTTCTTCCGGGTGGCGGTGTTGTGCAGCTTGATCGTCAGGTCACGGGTCATGGGCAGGCGTCCTTGCGCGGGTGTGACGCGGGCTTGGCATAGTTTTGTCAGAATGGGAATGACGTGAACAGCGGCCCGCGAGGATGTCTCAGCGGGTAATGCAGCAAATAATGAGCGTTGCGGTGTTCATGACCGGGTTGTAGCAAGCGCGCCGCCCTGCGCCAAGCCCCTTGTCCGGTTAAGTTTTATGCAAGCCCGCCCTCCGCCTTCCCGGCGCGGATTGACAAAGCCCCCAGGCTCTGCCCCCTTGTGCGGAAATTTTCGGAGGCATCATGGATAGATCATCGCGCATCAAAGGGGTTCTGGCCGGAGGGTCCGACGGTTGGGAAGTGTTTCACAAATCGCGCGCGATGATCGCGGCGGGGGTGCCGGTGACCGAGCTTACCATCGGCGAGCATGACATCCGCACCGCCGCCCCGATCCTGCAAGAGATGCACCACAGCGCCCTCGGCGGCCATACCGGCTATGCCGCCGTGCCGGGCACCGATGCCCTGCGCGACCGGATTGCGAAACGGGCCGAAGAGCGGACCGGCGTCCCAACGACCCGCGACAATGTGGTGGTCACCCCGGGCGGGCAAGCGGGGCTATTCGCGGCGTTCATGGCGGTCTGCGACCCCGGCGATGCGGCGCTCTACATCGACCCTTATTATGCCACCTACCCCGGCACCCTGCGTGCTGCCGAGGCACGGGCCGTGGCGGTCGAAGCACGGGCCGATCACGGGTTCCTGCCCCGCAGGGCGGATCTGGCGGCAGCCGCCGAGGGCGCAAAGGCCCTGTTGATCAACACGCCCAACAACCCGACCGGCGTGATCTATGGCCGCGAAACCTTGGAGGAGATCGCGCAGGTTTGCCAAGATCACGACCTCTGGCTGGTCTCGGATGAGGTCTATGACACGCAGATTTGGGAGGGCGCACATCTCAGCCCCCGCGCCCTGCCGGGCATGGAGGAGCGGACGCTGGTCATCGGCTCCATGTCGAAATCCCACGCGATGACCGGCAGCCGCTGTGGCTGGATCATCGGGCCCGAAGACATCATTGCCGACCTGATCGACCTTGCCACCCATACCAACTACGGCGTGCCGGGCTTCATTCAGGACGCGAGCGACTATGCCCTCGCCCAAGGTGCCGCTTTCGAAGAGGAAATCAGCGCCCCCTTCGCCCGCCGCCGCGCGCTGGCGCAGCGGGTCTTGAGCACTCAGAACGTGGTGCGTTCGGTGCCCTCGCAAGGGGCGATGTATTTGATGCTGGATATCCGCGCCACGGGCCTCAGCGGCAGCGAATTTGCCGATGCCCTTCTGGAAGACAAGCAGATCGCGGTGATGCCGGGCGAGAGTTTCGGCGCGGCGGCGGCGGGCCATGTGCGCGTGGCCATGACGATCGAAGACAGCGCCTTTGAGGCGGCTTTGCGCGACCTCTGCCGCTTTGCCGAAGGGCGCGCCAGCCGCGCCGCGTAAACAAAAAAGACCGGCCTCCTTACGGAAGCCGGCCCTTCATCAAAGCGGGTGATCCCGCCAAGACAGATCAGAAGCGCATGGAACCGCGCAGGGAGATCGTGGTCGCGTCCAGATCTTCGCCTGTGCCGCCTACGTCATCAAATTTGTGCTGCAACACTTCACCACCGACGGTGTAGCGGTCAGTCACTTTGTAGGTGACGCCCAGACCGGCGAAGGGGCCGGTTTCATCGCCAACGCTTGTGTCGGCACGGGCCGCACCTGCTGTTGCGTAAACCAGTGTCTTGCCGAAGTCGTAGCCGGCTTTGACCTTGGCGCGTGCTACGGAGTCCACATCGCCTGCGCCGTTGCCCAGATCGATGTCGGTCTTGTCGTAGTCGAGTTCGCCACCCAGAACGAATTTGCCGAAGTCATAGTCGTAACCGGCGTGGAAACCGTAGGACGTGTCGTCGCCGTCAAGGTTGCCGCTGTCGCTGTCGACGTCGGTCTGGCCGACCTGAAGACCGGTGTAGAAGCCTGTCCAGTCGCCATCAACGGCCACGGGTGTCGGCGCCGGTGTGAAAACCGGTGCTTCAACGGTGGTGTCTTCCAGCGAACCAGCTGCTGCGGCACCCGCGAAGACGCTGGATGCGATCAGGGCGATGCTGGCGATTGTTGTCGTGCGTTTCATGTTCTGCTCCTTAAATACAGGTGACCCCGCGATCCTCGCCGCAGGGTCACTCACGCAACGCCCCATTTAGGGTTGGGTTTCAGGTTTTTCAAATCACAGAATTGCGATGCGCTGATTGTCGCACATTTGCAACACACTCTCGGCTAGGCGCCGCTTATGTTATGTATCATGTGTCGAATTGGTCGCTGCTCAGACCCATTTTGGCCTGTTAAATCAGTGGGTTGATCCCGCAACACGAATTCCCGACCATGTTTGCCCTCACCGCAGCGAAAGTTCCGCCAGAGAAACGACCCCCAAGCAACTGCGCAAAAGAGGCTCCCCGATCAAAAGGCACTACCCCCCCCGGCCCCGCACCATTCCTGCACGCCAGACCCCGTCCGAGGCTTGCTGTCACCTCTGAACGCGTTATCTGCTTGTATTGTCAGCAAGAAGGAGCAGGCCCCACCCCATGTCTTGGATCACCACCCATCTGGAAATCGTCATTATCGTGATCCTGACGCTGATGGCGGCGATCGTGATCTTGCAACAACGCCGCACGCCGCAATCCACCGCCGCTTGGTTGTTGTTCATCATCGTGCTGCCTTGGGTTGCGGTGCCGCTTTTTCTGGCGCTTGGCTTTCGCAAACAATCCTCGCGCTACACGCCGGTGCATTTTTTGAAAGGCGATACCGGCGGCCCGCCGCCCCGCCCTGTGGATACGCTTGACGCAACGATGCAGTATTTCGGCCTGCCCGCCGCCGTCCATGGCCAAGACCTGCGGCTCTTGGGCGACCCGACGGCGGCCCATGAGGCCGTGATGGCGCTGATCCAAGGGGCCGAGAAACGGCTCGACGTGCTCTTTTACATCGTGGCCAATGATGACACCGGGCGCATTTTCGTCGACGCGCTGACCGAACGCGCCAAGGCGGGCGTGAAGGTTCGGCTGCTGATGGACCGTTTGGGCACCCTGCGCGGCCCGACAGCCGCCCTGCGCCGCCTACGCGACGCGGGCGGCGATGTGCGCTTCTACTCTCCGCTACTGCAACTGCCGGGCTCGGGCCATCTGAACCTGCGCAACCATCGCAAAATGATCATCGCCGATGATGCGCGGGTCTTTTCCGGGGGCATGAACATCGGCGCGCATTACCTCGGACCTGCGGCCTTGGAGGATGGCTGGACCGATCTGGCCTTTCTGCTTGAGGGGCGCGCGGTGCAGAGTTTCGGCGATGTGTTCCGCTCAGACTGGGGGGTGGCCAGCGGGGAGGCTTTGGACCCGGCCCCCTCGATCGCGGCCCATACGGGCGGGACGGCAACGGTGCAGCTCGTGCCCTCCGGCCCCGATATCGCCGAAGACCCGCTGCATGACGGACTGATCCGCGCAATTCATCTGGCCGAGGCGCGGATTTGGCTGGTGACCCCCTATTTTGTCCCGACCGAAGCCCTCGGTTCGGCTTTGACCACCGCGGCCCGGCGGGGTGTGGATGTGCGGGTACTGGTCCCCGAACGCTCAAACCAACGGATGGCCGATTTCGCGCGGGGCGCCTATCTGCGCGATCTGCATGAGGCGGGCGGCCATGTGCTCTATTACCAGCCCGGAATGATCCACGCCAAAGCCGGGATCATCGACGATCTGGGGCTGGTCGGCACGGCCAATTTCGACGTGCGCAGCATGCTGCTGAACTTCGAGGTCACGCTTTTCGTCTATGACGCGGCCTCGGTCGCGAAGCTGCATGATTGGTTCGAACATCTCTCCGAGCATTGCGCCATGGAAAGACCGCCCAGCGGGATGTTCCGCAGGGTGGCCGAAGGGCTGTTTCGTCTGGGAGCGCCCGTCCTATGATCCCCGCCGTCGCCCCGCAATCGCTGCGCATCGTGAGCTATAACATCCGCAAGGCCATGGGCACCGACCGGCGCCGCGATCCTGAGCGGATCCTGCGGATCATCCGCAGTCTGCATGCCGATGTGGTGGTGCTGCAAGAGGCCGACCGCCGCCGCGCGCCGCGCCCCTCGGCCCTGCCGCTCGACCGGGTTGAAGCGGTGACGGGCCTGCGCCCTCTGCCCACGCCGAGCGACGTGAGCATCGGCTGGCATGGGAATGCCGTTCTGGTCCGCCCCTCGGCCAAGATCGACCGGGTGGCGCATCTGACCCTGCCGGGTGTGGAGCCGCGCGGCGCCATGGTGGCCGACTTGCATCTCGGGGCGCGTCAATTGCGCGTGATCGCCTCGCATCTCGGTCTGCTGCGTCCGTCGCGCAAGGAGCAGCTGAGCGCCATGATCGCCCATCTCGACGCCTGCGCCGCCTGCCCCACGCTGATCGCGGGCGACCTGAACGAATGGTCGCAAAAGGTGGGGCTGGGGCGTTTGGCGAAACGGTTCACCATCCATGCGCCGGGCAAGAGCTATCACGCGCGGATGCCCGTGGCCTTTCTAGATCGCATCGCCTTGGACCAACATCTTACCGTGCGCCAAGGCGGTGTGATCGAGACGGCCCAGACCCGCCGCGCCTCTGACCATCTGCCGATCTGGCTCGACGTGGCGCATCGCTAGACGCCCTCACCCCGTGGCCCAAGCCAATTCGCCCACCATCATGTTGCAGGCCTGTTGCGGGGTCGAGAAAGCGACCTGCATATCAAAGGCCATGCGCACATCCGCCCGCGCCTTTGCAATCGTGGCATCCGTCGCCCCAAGCCGCCGGGCAGTGGCAATGTTCTGGTTCGCGTCATGCCGCAGCTTGCGCACGCTTTCATAGCCGCCCGCAAAACCCGCACATTGTTTCGCCGTCAACTCCGCCGCCGCCGCTTTACGCGCCGCGGCCTCCATCGGTGAGGCCGGAGGTTCCACACAGCCCGCGAGCATGCTGGCGAGAAATCCCGATATAATAAGACGTTTCATCAAATTCTCCCTTTCACGACCTTGATAGGGAGAGACTGGTTTAATTTCGGTTAACGTAATTGTAGAAATTCGAAATTTCTTACGAAAAACCAACCAAAACAAAACAAAATCTTATGATTTCAATGCTTTAATTTCGAAACTTTGAAACCCCTCCCTAGAATTTCGAAATTACGCAGTTTTCGACATACCCAATGCAAAAAAACCGCGATGAATTCATCGCGGGTTCCATAACTGTCGGTCTCGGAAAAACCGATCTATGACGGAAAAAGTATATGCGCCTTGATCCGGTAAGGGTTCTCTACCAGAAACACATTCGCGCCATCTGCAGCGCCGGTCCACCGACGAAAAGTATCCGCGAGATCAGCATTGGAAAGCTCACCTTTGCCGGACGCTTTTGCATAAGCTAGGGACTGGATCACCAATTCGATGAGCCGCCCCCAGCGTCTCGCTGTTGCATGGATCATCCGGTTATAGACCTCTTCGTTCCGAAGAGTGGATACGTCGATTTCTGCCACCTCGGCGAAAGCACAGAGGATCGCATCAACCTCTTCCAAGCTCTCAGAATTGTAGGCAATATCCTCGTACGAAATCGGTTCAAGCAGTGCCACCAACTCATCAGAACCATTGAGAAACTCAAGGAGCGTCGGCACGCCAGACAGGATCAGAAGCACCGGCCAATCCGCGCGCTTCATCAAGTCTTTGAGACCTGCCAAGATCGTTTTGATCTGTTCCGATTTTTTTTCGTAGAACAGATGCTGAGCCTCGTCGACATGAACCACAAAGACCCCTTTGCGCATCAATTGGCTCTCGGTGCGCCGCCAGATCAAATCAGCGCTGCGATGATCGAGATCGGAAAAGTACCCTGTTGCCTTCAAGAGAGCAGACCCAAGATGTTTCCACGACGTCGTGGCCCGAAGCGACACACGGACACTCTTGCGCTCAAAGCCACCGCCCAATTCTGACGGATCATCCGAGAACGACTTAAGAAGTTCTTTGAGGTCATGTGTTTTGCCGGACCGCGTGCCGGCAGTCAGGACCAACCCACGCCCCTCGAAATGAACGTCAGCCATCCGAGAAGACACGAATTGCGCCAGAACACTGTTGAACCCAGCTTCCAGCCCAGCATAGCGCGGCAAGACATAGTTGTGTTTCTTGAACTGAGTCAGGTAGGTGGTGAAGGTTTCAGCATGAGCTTGCGGGTCGATAAGAGCGTTCATTTCAGTCCCCCTTTCCCCTTAGCTACGCCGGTAAACGTCTTCGGCGCCTTCGATTTTTCAGGTGTCTTAGGCAGCGTCTCTTCGATGATTTCGGCATCTTCAATATCAGCGCCGGGGACGAAGATGCCCTCCCCTTCATCGCCCCCAAGATAGACATCCATTGGTGCGGCCGCTTTGCTCCCTTCATCTGGCGCAAGGATCGTCAAATCGCCGCCGGCCAATTCATCACAGAGCCACTGTGCCTCATCCAAGGTGATGACCTTGTGCTCTTTTCCGTAGAAATCGAGGAGTTTTTCCATCTCGGCATCAATGCGCTTGTAAAAACGGTACAGAGCCATGGCCGAAATCTCTTTGCTGACCGCGTCAGACGCACGCCATTCCTCGAGAAAATGCACCCACTCCTGCAAAGTGAAGTCGCGGAATTGGGACAGCGATGCCCGCAAATGGAAAATCTCGCCCTTGTCAGCCTTAACAGTGACTTCCTCGATAGCGTGCGGGTCCACGTACACCGTGACCTCAGCCCCAATATTGTCCAAAGCCCATTTCCGGAAATTCTCGTCGCCCTGAAAGGGCATACGGAATGCCTCGATACCCATCTTTGTCACAACGCGGCACACCTTCAGGCCGAGGGCGCGCCGGACCTTGCGACGGGACAGTTGCGGCAGACAACCATAGTATTCGACAGTCTGATCAAAGAGCTGCTTTTGCTGGATACCCCAGCCGCCTTTTCGCTGTGTCTTTTTGAAGGGAAGACAATCGGTGAAATACCACCAGATGTATTTCTCAAGCTGTGCGATCGTAAGAGCGGTCATCTCCTTCCCATCATAATCGGCCTCAGCCCCAGGACCGTTCCCACTATGGCCATGAAGAGACCGAACGATATCGATGCTAAGAGTCGCGAAGAAACGTTCGATAAAAGCTTTGTCCGTCGGAGATTTCGTACGACCGAACCGGAACATTGCTCCGAGAGAGAGAATTGCCGTCGGAACGTGCTGGTTCCAAAGTCCGGAGCCCGTATCCATCACGATCTGAAACGGACGAATTGCTGGCGGAGGAGCATGCTGACACCCGGCTTCGCGTGCCAGCTTTGTCTTGTCAGAAACCAGGCGACGGATCAGCTCCAGCGTATCGTTGGCATTCTGAGAGCGCGCAATATTAAACGCGAGCGGCGTGCCCGTCGCAACATCGTAAGCGACAAGGATCCACACTTTGCCAACAGTCTCATTTTCAGCTTCTTTGCGAAGCTGTTTCATCGTGCGTTCGCCCACAACATGATGAAGGCCGGTTTTCTCCAGGAACACCCAAAGCGGAAGCTCGCATTCATCGATCTGGATGACTTCGCCAACCATGCGCGCAATTGTTTCCCCGATGCCCGAGCGCATATTCCGGATCATCTCTGCACGCCCCTTCCGCGTCGCCATGACCGCAGTCTTCGGCATCGCCTTGACGATCTTACGGTATTTTGTCTCCGAAACCTTGATATCAACATGGCCAGGGTCGGTTTTTGCCCGTCGCGCGTTTTCCTCCAGAAGCCGACCTTCGAGCAAAGTATAGCCGCGCTTCACTGTCTTCTCACGACCCTCGCAATAGTCCGCCGCGCTCTCGTCGATGAGCTTATTAACCCAGTCAGGAAACTCCTTCTCGGGGCGCCCTGCGCGACAATGATTGGTTGAGAAATCACTCGGGTCGAAAAACTCGGACTGATAGTCCTTGAACTGATGTGCAAGCTTCTTACCTGCCGGCAAATCAAACGAAATCGTCGACTTGGACTTGCGCTGCGTCTGACCAATCAGCTGACGAAAGCGTTTTTTTACTTTCCCTTCAATAGCCTCATGATGATCGTTGATCCAAGCCTCCGTCACTTTGTTGAGTCCATTGCTCTGATACTCTTGCAGAACCAACATGGCGCAAAGTTCGAAGAGGACTTTGAGCTGTTCCTCATCATCGAGATCGATAAAATCCGGCCCGGTTTTCGGCAAAGCGGTAGACCCATAGAGACTTCAATGGCGGCAGATCGATCTCGAAATCGACAGCGTTCAGCTTCGACGTCAGATCTTCAACCGGCATGAAGAAATCGAGGTGGTCGTTTGCATCGGCCGTTGTCGGCCGCATGACCGCCATATCATCGAGGATTGCAATAATGCGCGAGCTTTTGTTGCCCTCGGTCACAACGGTCCCCACAGGGAACTTGGGCGGGTTATGTTTCGTCATTGTTCAGGTCTCCAAATGAGGGAAGGATAATCGATCACGGCATCGCGCTCTGTCCCAACCATTCCTGCGCCGATCATGCGCAAAATGGCTTGCCAAGCGTCACTCTTTGCGAGCCGCGATTTTTCGATGAGAGAGGAAATACGCAGTGGCGATGCCTCCGCGTTGATCAGTTCACAGATGCGCCGGTCAGCCTCTGCATTCGGCATCTCATGGCACATAAGGATGCGACGATTGTTGTCACGGTAGTTGCGGGAAAAAGACACATCCGAGATTACGACGATACGATGGCAGAGATTTTCTGGCGTATTGGCAACGATCTCGGAGATCGTCGGAACACTCGAGCTCGAACGCAAAGATTGTTGCGCTTTAACGTAGGCGAGATAGACCTTGCCATCTTCAAGCGTGATCCGGACGTCAAAGGTATGCGAGCGCCGAGACTTCTTCCCCGTCTTCGACGGCAAGGGAATGGTCAGAGGCTGACACTCGACCCCCACAACGTTCGGCTGCAACAAAGCATCAATTTTGAATGCCTCTTCGATCTCAGAATCATTCAAGACCAAAGACGGTTGCATGCTGTTCATGCGGGTACGGATGGTCATACCCGATTTATAAGAACGATTGCTGCGGGACAAAGGATTGCGCCGCTGGCCCCAGCCAATCACCCCATCGATGTCACCGATCGTAATCCGAGGCTTACGTTTTGCCGCTTCCTTCCGCGCTTTCGTCCTATGTGTCGTTTTACGCGCTGTCTCGCGAACGTCTTCGAGAAGTGTCATTTCTTCCACCCCATCGAATGTTCAAGCGATTTGGACAGCGACACGAACAGTCGCTCGACATAGGCTTTATCCACGGGACCAGTCGGCAGCTTCATGAGTGTCGTCTCGGCGACAGACTTCGTGAAGGCGGTCGAAAATTCAGTTTCGGGCATAGCTTCTCCGTTTGCGCCAAAACGGGCGCATTGTTGGTGTCAGGGTATTGGGATAGTCAGCTTGCAAGCCGACCAGGCTATCGCAGGTGATCTTCTAAATGAGCTTGGTCTGGATCTGGGCGATGGGCTGAAACCGTTGAACGAAGGCGCTAAAGCGGCTATCTTTGTTCTGTGAAAGGTTGGGCGTCAGTCCGACCAGAGGAGAGATCAGTCGCGCCAACGACGTCTCTCCTTTTTTTATTCCAAGCAGATATTTCTTCTCCCTTCTTTGATGATTCCATTTCGGCGCAGAGGCATCTCACAGCTCAAGCAAAGAGTCGAATCTTTCTTTCATTACAGTGACTTAAAAGATAAACCTTTACGTTTCTCGCAAGCAGTCAGATGTCAAAATCGCTCTCTTCAATAGTGATTTCTTGCTCCTCATAGTTTTCGCAATGTCGCTTCACCTTCCTACCTAGGCGCAAGTTTCTGCCTTGGAAGACAAAAACATCTCAATATTATGCACTTAGGTCAGGTTGAGGGGCTATATTTATTCACTTAACTCGGGTTAAGGGACGATTTTGTGGAAATTGGTGTTCAAAACCGGAAACACTCAGGTTGTTCAATCAAGAGGCAACACAGACCGTTTTCGCAGACCCTGGGCCAGCGAATTCAATCAACGCATTGGCTTTCGCAACTGAAGCAATCGACAAAAATGCTGAACTACTCGATGTCGCCGAACCCGTGGTATTCTAAAAGCTCATCAAGGCGGTTCTCGATATAATGAGTTTCGTCCATTTCATTTATGCAGACGAGTCCTCCCCAGAAGCCACCCAAAGGCTTCTTGAGCTCCTCAAACATTTCAATCCGAAGTGACCTTGCTGGACGATAAGACAGGTCAACTATCTTCTGAAATCTCTCAATTGTTTGAATATGGTGCTTTCCAGCCGCCGTGGTTTCAATAATGAACTCTGCACCTAAGAAACAGGAACGAAGTGAAACGCGCCTACCGCGGAGACGGGATACAGATCGCGCAGAAAAATGATGGTCACAGCCGGAGCATTGGATCAAATTTCGCGTCTCTAAGAACCAAACACGACGCACGCCACATTTCGGACAGGTACAGCCCTCTGGCCATGTATTAAGAGAAAACCAATCTTCGCAGTCTTTCTCAGTCGGAAACTCGGCAGACACACGTTGCGACGGCAGACCCGAACTCAGTGTCCGCCAATGAGCAAGGTCAATCTCGTCTTCAAGCCGTAACATCTATAGGTCCGTGAGTATTCGCTTCTAATGTGAAAAGAGCTATCACGTTGGAAAGCTGCAACAACACAGTTTTTCGCATTCCCTCTGGTGGAAACGTCTAGCCTGCCATCTGGAAAATCTGCTGCCCTGTGGTTTTGCGAAAGAGACAGGAGGCGCATCACCGGACTACACGACCAAATGCGACCTGCTGGTAGAGGAGGGCTTGGTCTTGCTGGTCGAGAACAAGGGTGTGCGGGTGTTGACGGAGGCCGGCCGACCGCTGGGCATCGCCCTGACCAAAGCACCCATCCGTCGGGCCGGGATCGAGGATGGCGTGCTCGTCGTCGAAACACGAACCCATCGCGGCCGGTTCAGTGGTAATCCCCCCGCAAATTAGTGGTGTTCAAAAGTAGAATTTTCTCGGCAAGATATTTGAGGAGATTTACGATGAAGAATGGACGATACAGCGACGCACAGATCATGGCGATCCTGAAGCATGCGGAGGGCGGTGTTCCGGTTTCTGAACTGTGCCGCGAGCACGGAATGAGCAGTGCGAGTTTCTACAAATGGCGGGCAAAGTTTGGCGGCATGGATGCGTCTTTGATGTCTGAAATGAAGGATATGGCGGAAGAGGCTCTCGGCCCAAGGACTAAACCGCTCCGCGGCAATGGCGCTTGCGGCTGATGGATTGCGTCCTCCGTAACAGCCCGCATTTTGCGATCTGACTGACTTGTCTGACGATTGGGGCCTTCTCAATCAACCGACAGGAGGTTCCCATGACAGAGGAGATAGTAACCCCGCTGCGCCAGCGGATGATCGAAGACATGCGCATCCGTGGGATGGGCGAGAAGGCGCAGAAGTCCCACATCCGGGCGATCAAGGACTTCGCGGCCTTTCTTGGGCGGCCACCCGACACGGCGACACCGGAAAATCTCCGCGCGTATCAGCTGCATATGACAGACAGCGTGGTGACCCCGTCGACGTTCAACGTGCGGATCGTCGCGCTGCGGTTCTTCTTCAGCATGACCTGCGGGCGCGAGGAGATGAAGCGCTACATGCAAATCCGCACCGAACCGCGCAAGCTGCCCGTGGTTTTCAGCGTCGAGGAGGTGTCCTACATCCTGATGGCAGCACCCGGACCGGGGCTGAAGTATCGGGCCGCGCTCAGCATCTCTTACGGCGCAGGACTTCGGGCGTCCGAGGTCTGCAACCTAAAGATCAGCGATATCGACAGCGACCCGATGCTGATCCATGTCGAGTTGGGCAAGGGTCAGAAGGACCGGAAGGTGATGCTGTCACCCGGCTTGCTGGATTTGCTAAGGGCCTGGTGGCGCGAGGCACGTCCCGAAGGCTGGCTGTTTCCCGGCAAGCCGAAGATCAACCCGATTTCGCCGTGTCAGTTGAGCCGCGCTTTCACCTCAGCCAAGCATATGCCAGGGGTCAAGAAGCCGGCGACATTGCACACGTTTCGACACAGTTTTGCCACCCACCTTTTGGAGGCAAACACCGACGTGCGGGTTATTCAGGTGCTGCTCGGCCAAGCCAAGCTGACGACCACTGCGCGATACACTCATGAGGCCACCAAGACGATCCGCGACACTGTCAGCCCCTACGAGATGCTGGCCAAATTGCAGGATCAGACGGTGAAGCGAAGTCTGGAGTGACCGGACGCCGGGGTGCCCCGGACCGAACTGGAGATTGCTGATATCTTCCGCGCCCATGGTCCTGCGTGGCGGCTGGCCAATGCGGGGCATGTCAGCCTCTCCCAGTTAAAAGTGATGTCGGCTATCGAGGCCTGCCGGACTGAGGCTCTTGGCGGGCATGTGGCTGGCTGTGCCACATGCGGCCACCATCACATCGCTTATAACTCCTGTAAGAACCGGCACTGCCCGAAGTGCCAGGGACCGGCCGCGCGCGACTGGATGGAGGCACGGGCCGAAGATCTGCTGCCCGTGGAATATTTCCACGTCGTCTTCACCCTGCCAGCTGAGATCGCGCAGATCGCCTATTGGAACAAGAAGGCGATCTATGGCTTGCTGTTCAAGGCGTCGGCCAAGACCGTCATGACCATCGCGGCCGACCGCAAGCGCATGGGCGTGCGAGTGGGCATGACCAGCGTGCTGCACACATGGGGATCGGCACTGACCCATCATCCGCATATCCATATGATCGTCCCCGGCGGCGGCCTGTCGCCGGACAGCACCAAATGGGTCGCCAGCAAGCCTTGGTTCTTCTTGCATGTGCGCGTGCTGTCGCGCCTGTTCCGCCGCCTCTTTCTGGACGGGCTCGTGGCGCTGCACCAAGCCGGAGACCTGGCTTTCTATGGGGACTTGGAGCGGCTGGCGCTGACGGACGCCTTCACCACCTGGCTCACCCCTTTCCTTAAATCCGAATGGGTGGTCTATTCCAAGCCGCCCTTTGGCGGCCTAGAGGCCATGCTTGCCTACCTGAGCCGCTATACTCACCGCGTCGCCATCTCAAACCACCGCTTGGTCAGCGCTGATGCCGACACCGTCGCCTTCCGTTGGAAAGACTACCGCCTCAAAAATGGGGACCGCCAGAAGATCATGCGCTTAGCCACGCCTGAGTTCATCCGACGCTTTTTGATCCACGTCCTTCCTGACGGGTTCCACCGGATCCGCCACTACGGCCTGCTGGCCAGCAGCGCTCGCAAAGCTAATCTCACAAAGATCCGCAAACTGCTCTGCGTCCAACCACCAGATCAGGCAGATGTCCAAGACGCTGAGCCAGACGTCACCCCGCTCACGCTGCGTGAACCATGCCCATGCTGCGGGGGACCCATGCGCATCATCGAAATTTTTCGTCGCGGGCAGAAACCGATGTCACGCGCGCCACCACGGGAGCAGGCCGCATGACCGGCCTGTCACAGATCATCAACCCACGCTGGCTGCTCCGTGCAGAACCGGACCGAGCCACCTGCGCCGATCAGGTATCAGCAGGTTCCCAAACCACAAATCCACCCAGGACATCGGTGGCATCCAGCAGCAAGATCTGGCACGTCAAGGTCAGCTCCCTGGGCAGAGCGGTCATTGCCCTTTTGCAGTAAGCCCATGATAAAGTACATGGTCTTTTGGCCCGCACGGGGAGTTCCGGAATGAAATTTGGTCTGTCGTTGGCTCTGATCCTGGTCGCAGTGCCTTCTCTTGCTCAAACCGTTCCGGGACTTGCCCATCTCCGGGACACATCCGACGACGCGCGTCCTCTGTCCATGTCGATCTGGTATCCGTCTGAGGAAAAAGCATCGGGCACTGTCGGTGGAAATCCTGTGTTCGAGGGGCTTGCAGCAGGACCTGATGCGGAGTTCACGCAAAGCCCGCTTCCGCTGGTGGTCATATCACATGGCGGCCTGCGATCCGCGACTGACTCAGGTGCCTGGCTCAGTTCCTCCATCGCACGGGCAGGCTTTGTTGTGGTCGAAGTCAATGCGCCGCGCCCGGACAACGCCGAAGCTGCTGTGAACGAAATCTGGCAAAGACCCCAGTATATAAGCCGCGCGATTGACTTGGTGCTGGCCAACTCGACTTGGGGGCTGCGAATTGATGAAACCACGGTGTCAGTCGCGGGATTTGCACTTGGCGCGACCGCGGCCCTGTCTGTCGTCGGAGCGGAGCTGGATGTCGCCAGCTAACTTCACTCTTGCGCGCCGGACAGAGAGCAGCCCGGACCGGATTGCGGATGGTTTGCGGCCCAAGGGGTGGACATGTCGGCCACCAACCTGGACGGCCTGGCCGGTATGGCGCGAGACCCCCGCGTGACTTCGGTGATTGCCATAAACCCGGAATACTCGGAAGACCTGGGTTCAGTGCCGGCGGATGTTCGGGCGCTATCGATTTCCCTCGGCCGGCTCGCGCACACATCGGCTGATGGTCAGCCGGCTCCGTCCTTTGTCATGCCCCAAGCGACGGCATCCGATGCTTTCGCCGTTTGCACGGTCGCCGGACCGAAGATCCTGATGGAGGAAGAAGGTGATGCATCGATCTGTGGTGGATCTTCGGACGCACGCCGGGCGATCCACCAGGACGTCTCTAACGCAGTCATATCCTTCCTGAATGGCGGCCCTGAATAAGCTGAGGCGGACCCTCAGACCGGCCCATAGCTGACCTTAGATCAAGTTTCAGCGAATGACTGAAACGCCCTCTATCGCCCGGTGCCGAGGCTTAGACGAATGTTCGCATTTTCTGTTCATTTAGGTGGCACATCTTAGCCCCTACGGCTTATCGGTGTCAGTTTGGGGGCCGAGCCCCAGCAAAGCTGCCGGCTCTCAATGTGGTCGATTTCGGCTGGCCTGAGCAGCCTTTGAGCGCGGTGGCCAGGTCGACCTGATATAGGCAAGTATGGTCCAAATTTCTTCGTCAGAGATTACCTCACCGAAGGCGGGCATGCCGCTGTTGAAACCCTTCACCCCCCGGGCCGCCAGCGCAACCTCGCCCCCGAGTTTGGTGTAGTCGAACAGCAGCGTATTATCATGGTGCCAAGTATGTCCCGTTGCATCATGCGGCGGCGCGGGCAGCACACCATCTTCGTCTGGGGTTCGCCAATCGGGCTGTCCTTCGAGGTCTGCACCATGACAGGCGGCGCAGCGCTCGGCGTAGAGCGAGCGCCCCGCGACGAGATTGCGGCCTTCGAGTTCGTGATCGGCCTGCGCTGCCGATGCGGCCGCACAGAAAATCAAAGCAGCCCGTTTCATGCAACTTCTACCCATGTGCGCATCCCTCCGATCGAGTGGCTCAACATATGACAATGGATCAACCAGCGCCCCGGATTGTCGAAGACGCAGAGAACATCGCGGCTTTCGCCAGCAACGACCAAGGTTGTATCCCGGAGATCGCCGAGGCTGCCGTCAGGGGCCACCTCATAGAAGTGATGTCCATGCAAATGAATGCCGTGCGGGAATGCGGTATCATTAACCAAGGTGATCCGCACCGTTTCGCCGCGTTCGATGGCGGCAAAGGGGTCCTGTTGCAGGTCCGAGACATCGTTGAAGGACCAGACATTGGCACCGCCGTGCCGACCGCCCATGGCACCGCCCATCATGGTCAGCGTCAGGTGCTGGGAGGGGGCGCCCGGTGCCGGGAGGTCCGGTGCCGCCAAGGTCGGCAGAGGCCCCGATTGCCTATCCGTATTCTCACCAGAGATGGACAATTCGGCGAGACGGTAAGGCTCCTGCCGCGTGGGCATGTCAAAGGTGACCGGGCCGGTGACATCGACGATCAGATCGGCCCGCTGGGCCGGCGCCAGAACGAGGTCAGAGGCCGCGCGGGGTTGGCTGAGTGCCATGCCATCCAAGGCGACGACCGAACCAGAGACACCAGAGATGCTCAGGGGGAAAATACGATTGGTCGCCGCATTGATCAGCCGCAGGCGGATGCGATCACCTTGCCGCACTTCGCTTCGCGAGAGGAAGCCGCGGGCAAAATTGCCCATATAGCCCGCATGGGCAACGCTATGCATGTCGGTGAATTCATCAACAAGGCTGCCATCTTCGTCGATGATCCAATCGGACAAGATCAGGGTGATGTCGTGATCCAGATCGAGGGGGGCGTCGTCTTCGACGATCAGCGGCCCCATCAAGCCGCGCGCCACCTGCTCTTGCGAGATATAATGCGAATGATACCAATAGGTCCCCGCGTCGGGCGGCACGAAGCTGTAGGTCTTGCTGTCACCGGGGTTGATCAGGTCTTGCGTCAGCACCGGAACGCCGTCCATCCGGTTTTCCAGCCGGATGCCGTGCCAGTGAACGGCGGTGCCCTCTTGCAGGGAATTCTTGACCTCAATCGATGCCCGCGCACCCCGTTTAAGCCTGATCTCAGGCCCCGGCATTGAGCCGTTGAACCCCAGCATTGCGGTGGTGCCTTCGCCTTCGGGAAGGATCTGCTGGCTTACTGTTTCGGCCTTCAACTTCAATGGCGTGACGCCAGCAAAGCTTGGAAGGGGCAGAACCGCAGCGGCGGAAACACTGGCGAGGAATTGTCTTCTGTTCATGTCATGCCTTATCGGGATGAATTGCGATTGATGCTGCCACGGGGCACAGGGCGCGCTGATGTCCGAGGCGTGTTGGTATGTCCTGCAGGGGCCAATTCCAACTGTCGATGACGGGTTGGAGGTGGACCGCCTATGCGCTCTCTATCGGGAAAGAGAATATGTCGAACCACTTGGGTCATCCCTTCTCTGACAAGGGGGCGCGTCCCGCCATGACCTGCAGCACGAAGCTTCCTGACGCCGTAATCATGAGAAAGCCGTGAAATGCCTCTATCCCGGTGATGAAGCGCAGGTGCCCCACGGGGGTCAAATCGCCGCGCCCCAAGGTGGTGAAGTTGACCAGCGAGAAATAGAAATAATCCATCATCGTGGTGGGCTTGCCCGCCGGGCCGGATCCGTTCAGCGCGCCGATTTGCAAACCCTGCTCGGCCCAGAGGAAGAACAGCGTATAGATGAAAGCCTCGATGACATGCGCGAGTGTGATTGCGCCGACGGCCAAGCCAAGGTTCTGGCCATGCGCAGCACTTTTGCGCTGCGCGATGGTATCGGAAACCCGTTTGAGCACGAGATAGTGGATCGCCGTGCAGATGCTGACGACCAGAACGGATAGAAGCATTGCTTGGACCATGACGGGGCAACCTGCTTTGTGGGGGGCTTTTCCTCAAGCGATTACGCCGGGGCGGCGTTTGATCTGGTTGCAGGGCCTATCGCTGAGCCCTTCACAGTTGCAGCTTGCAGGGCCTCCGCAGGCATCAATGCGTCATCCATCAAATCCTCAATGAAGGTGCTGAGCAACTGGGTGCGCCCGGTGACGGCAGCCTTGCGATAAATCGCGTTTGTCTGCGCTTTGATCGTTCCTTCAGAGGTGCCGCGCAGTTCCGCAATGTCGCGGGTGCTCAGGCCTTTGACCAGAAAGACGGCGACATCCCGCTCTGCGGGCGTCAGACGCCAGTCGGTGAAATGCTGCGTCATCACCATCGAAAACTCCGAGGTGCATCGGCGCATCTTCTCTTCGGCGAGCCGCGCACGTTGCAGACTTGTCCTGAGGGCGATCCAGCCAAGCGCCACGCCGAGGTTCAACCCGATGGCCAAGATCGTTTGCTGATACTCATGGCTCTGCCAGATCAGAAACTCAGATTCCATTCCCATAGCGTCCAACAAGAAGCAGACGGTAAAGAAGATCGCCACAATGGCCTGTAGTGTTGCAATGGCCCAAAGGGCAATGGTTCCATGCGTTTTCATAGCTCGAAGTGCCTTATATTTGTGGAAAGCACAGGGCCGGCCCGGTCAGCCGGCCCTGCGATTGGCGCTTACTTCATCTCAGTCACAGTCAATTTGCCTTTGACACGGTCCGCCACGAATTCGATGTCTTGGCCTTCTTTCATTTTAGCAATCAGCGCTTCATCGGCTTTGAACACCATAGTCATCGACGGCATATCGAGGTTTTCGAGTGGGCCGTGGATGATGGTGACCTTATTGCCCTTAGCGTCGACCTTCTTGATCTTCCCGGTCGAGTAGACGGCAGGTGCCTCGGGAGCCTCATTAGACTGAGCGACGGTGATCGGACCGTGCATGCCGGATTCGTAGTGGCCGGGGATCAGGCAGGCGAACTCGAAGCTGCCTTCATTGGCGAAGGTCCAGATCACCTCGCCCTCCATGCCGGGATCAAGGCGAACGGAGTTCGGGTCATCATGCTCCATGTCCATCTTGGCCATCGCTTCTTTGTGCTCAGCATTGCCATCCATCGTGTCGATGACGAACTCATGCTCGATCTCGCCTTTATTGGTGACAGCAAAGCGGATGGTATCGCCTTTTTTGATGTCGAACTCGGCGGGTTCAAAGATCATCTCGCCGTCGTCGGTTTCGCGCATGGTCACCTCGATGGTGCGGTCAACCGCCTCGGCCTTGCCGGGCATGCCTGCGGCCATTTCCTTGTGCATATCGCCGTGGCCGTCATCGCCGTGACTGCCGCCGTGGGTGCCCGCGGCAAAGGCCGGAGCCGTGATGAGAAGGTTGAGGGCGGTCGAGAGAAGAAGTTTGTTCATTGTTTTTCCTGTATGTTTTTAGAGGTGATTATGGTCCAAAGGCCGCTTAGCCCTTGGAGATTGGTTTTGGCGTAATCTGGGTTTCCGGGCTGAGGTTCTGCGCGAAGTCTGGCAGCTCGCCTGTCCATTCATACGCTTCGGTGCCCGGCGGGTTTTCATACCAGCCGGGATCTTCGTAGTCGTCCGCGTCGATGCCTTCGCGCACCTTCACGACCGAAAACATGCCGCCCATTTCAAGGGGTCCATGCGGCCCCCAGCCGGCCATCATCGGCACGGTGTTGTCGGGCAGCGGCATCGACATTTCGCCCATATCCGCCATGCCCGCCGTGCCCATGGGCATGAACTCAGGCTGCACGCGGCGGACCTGACGTGTCATGTTGGAACTGTTGGTGCCGATTAGCGTGGGCACGTCGTGACCCATAGCGTTCATCGTGTGGTGCGACTTGTGACAGTGGATCGCCCAGTCGCCCAGATGCTCGGCCACGAACTCATAGGCGCGCATGGCGCCGACGGGAATGTCGATGGAGACCTCGGGCCACTGCGCCGATTCCGGCACCCAGCCGCCATCCGTGCAGGTGACCTTGAAGTCATAGCCATGCATGTGGATCGGGTGGTTGGTCATCGTGAGATTGCCGACGCGCACGCGAACCTTGTCGCCATGGTTGACGACCAGGGGGTCAATGTCCGGGAAGATGCGGCTGTTCCATGTCCAGAGGTTAAAATCCGTCATCGTCATGATTTTCGGGATGTAGCTGCCCGGATCGATGTCGAAAGCGTTCAGCATAATCAGGAAATCCCGATCAACGCGCATGAAATCGGGGTCTTTGGGATGGACCACGAACATGCCCATCATGCCCATCGCCATCTGCACCATCTCATCCCCATGCGGGTGATACATGAAGGTGCCGGATTTGGTCAGGTCGAACTCGTAGATAAATGTCTTGCCCGGCGGGATGCCCGGATGGCTCAGCCCGCCGACACCGTCCATGCCCGAGGGCAGGATCAGCCCGTGCCAATGCACCGTCGTATGTTCCGGCAGGCGGTTGGTAACATAGATGCGCACCCGGTCGCCCTCGACGGCTTCGATGGTCGGACCGGTGGACTGACCGTTGTAGCCCCAGAGGCGCGCGACCATACCATCAGCAAGTTCACGCTCGACCGGCTCGGCAACGAGGTGAAATTCCTTCACGCCATTGTTCATCCGGTGCGGCAGGGTCCAGCCGTTGAGCGTGACCACGGGGTTATAGTCCGGCCCACTGGTGGGACGGGTCGGCGCTTGGGTGAGGGCCGAATCCATCTCGGCGGCCTCGGGCAGGCCCATATTCATGGTCTGGCCCCATGCTTTGGAGGACACGAGCGTTGCACCCGCAGCGCCGGCCCCCAGCAGTTGACGTCTGTTAATCATCTGGTTGCTTCCTTGTCTCAATGTCCTGCGCCGCCACTGGCGGCGATCTGTGTCTCTCCGCCGGCACCGCCGCCGCCGCTGCCACCGCCGTAGATCGCGGCGGTCAGACCGGCAGAGGCCAGCCAGAACTCACGCTTGGCATTGGCTGCCTCAAGCTGGCTTCCGATCTTTTCGCGGGCATCGTTCAACAGATCGAAGGTGCTGGTGATCATGCCGTTGTTGCTGAGCAGAGCCTCTTCATCGATGGTGCGGCGCAAAGGCAGCACCACGTCTGAGTAGTGCCGTGCGATCTGGTGGCTTGAGCGGTAGGCCGTGGCCGCCGCCCGGGCTTCGGAGCGGACGTTCACCGCCCGTTCGGCCAGCACATTGGCGGCTTGAAGATAGCTAAGCTCGGCCTTGCGCATTCGCGCCTTGCCGCTGTCGAAAATTGGGATGACGAACTCGAACTCGACCTGAGGTGAGATACTGGTCTCGACTTCCCCGTCCTCTTCCTCACGCTCGATCTCGGCACCAGCGATGACTTCGAGGCCGGTCAGGGTGCGGGTGGCATCGGTCAGACCATAGGCCTTGGCCGTTGCTGCCAACCCCAGCCGGGCGACTTCCAAATCAACACGATTGGCGAGCGCCAGCCGTTCGATGCCCTTGTGGCTGCTGACCGTATTGGGCACGCGGGGCAGAGCATCGGGCACATAATAGGCCACGTCCTGCCCCCAGAGCCCCATGAGCCGGGTCAGCTGTTCCTTAGCCAATTGCGCATCCAGCCGCGCCTGCGCCAGCTGTCCGGCCATCTCGGCATTGAACGCCTGCTCGCGGGCCTGTGCGGCCTTGTTGAGCGCGCCGGTCTTGCCCAGCTGCTGCGCCAGTTCCGCCGCCGCATCGGTGGTGACGGCAGCACGTTTAAGGTAGCCCACCGCCTCAAAGGCGGCGACCGCGTTGATCCATGCCTCGCGCGTTTCATTGGCCAGTGCCAGCGTGTCGCTCACCGCCTGCATCTGCGCGTGCTGGAATTCCGCCTCGGCAGCGGCGATGCGCTGTTTGCGGGTGCGAGCGTCCAGCAGGTTCACGGCGATCATGCTTTCCAAGGCACGGTAAAGCCCGACCTCGGGCGCGCCGATGCCCAGCAAGCCGATGGAGACGACGGGGTTTTCTGGCGTGGACTGCTGCCATGCTTCGGCCGCCGAGAGGCCGATCTGCGCATAGGACGCCTGAAGCCCCTTGTTGTTCAAAAGCGCGACCTGCACAGCGGTTTCGGCACTGATCGTTTTACCCTGCACCATGGCGCGGACCTGTTTGGAGGCCGCGACGGTCTCGGCCTGCGACTGCGCCCAGACGGTGCGCTTGCCGATGGCCTTGGAGGTGCGTGCCTCCACGGTGGCAAAGCCAGCATCACGGGCCGAGAAACTCACCGGCAGGTCCGTTGCCGTGCAGGCGCCCAAGATCAGTGGTGTAATGACGGCGGCGGTTTTCAATTTCCAACGCATCAGTGGTTCATCCCCTGCATATCCATCCCTTGCATAGGTGCCTGTTCAGCGTTCAACCGTCGCCAATCGAGCGGCTCCACCACGCCGCGACGCCGGTAGCCTGCAAAGGGTTGCTCTTCGGCGGTCGTGGCACTGCCGCGCGTGCTGTTGTCGGCGGCGGTCATCGCGGCGACTTCGGGCAGAGGCGTGGGCTGCTGCACATAGGCGGCAGTGACGTCTGGAAATGGGGGGAGCGTCGTGGCGCAAGCCCCAAGGGTCAGGGACATCGCCCCTGCAATCAGTGGTAATTTCATTGGTTTTTTGCCTGAGAATAAGGTGATCTTACCCGCAGCCAGACGCCGCGGATGCAAAGGCCGTTAGTCGGCCGGGATCAACTCAGGCTCGAGGCGGACGCAATTGACCAGCGGGTTGGCCAGAGGCGACAGAATGGGACACGCTGGTGTATTCAACGGATCGCGCAGCCGTCATTTTCGCGTCCTGCGAGGTGGTCAGCGCCGCCGTCAGGCAGATACCACCACAGCAAGGCTCGCCTTCGAAACTGTCTGGTGTTTCTGTCTGGTCCAGCATGGCCGCTGCGCCCTGATGCAGTTCGGACGCTGCGGCCATCTGGTGGCCCGCGTGATGCGCTGCCTGCGCGCTCTCATGCATCCCGCTTTGTGCGTGAATCGAAGAGGGCGGGAGCAGCAACAGACCACAGGCCAAAACCACGCCGAGAAGGACGCGACAAAGGTTGGATATGTTTGCCAGAGCACGCATAGGTGTTATCAGTGTCGTAAGTCGCAGAGCCTGTCAACGCGTCCAGCGCTGGAAGGATTGCGGTTTTCTGGCGGAAAACGGCCTAAAGTGCGGGGCAGCGGATTGACGTTCTGACCCAAAGTGGAGGCCAGAGGCGCTGGCTCCGGTGCCAGAGCGCGATGGGCATTCGGTCCGAAACGCCTACTTCGACGCCTTCTGCAAAAGGCCGATCAACTCGTCAAATTTGGCGCGTTGTTCTTTCGGGTCGCCGCTGGCAATCGCAGCCTCGACGCAATGCTGGGCGTGGTTCTCCAACACAAGCTTTTCGACCCCCAGAACGGCGGATCGGATGGCCGCAGTCTGTGCTAAGATGTCCATGCAGTAGCGGTCGGCCTCAACCATTTTCGCGATGCCGCGCACTTGTCCTTCGAGCCGTGATAGGCGGTCCAGCGTCTTTTCCTTGTTAGCCTTCATGAGGCGGCGCTCCATTTGAGATTTGTTGCCAACCGGATAATATACCCCATATGGGTATAAAACGAAGGCACACATTGGCAATTTAGGAGGACAATACAATGGATTCAAAGAATAAGCACGACGATAGAACAAGCAGCGGCTATGGTCGGTTCTTTGCGATGATCGGCACCTCGACGGTCGTGATGTATGGCCTGATGTATCTTAACACTTATGCCCTTGACCATGTCTTCTTCTCGCAGACTCGGATGTGGATGGCGCTCTATATGGGCGGGGTAATGGCAATCATCATGCTCGCCTTCATGCTCGGCATGTATTCCAATCGAAAGACGAATTTTGCGATCTTCACTGGGGCTGCCATCGCCTTTGCGGCCGGCGTCTACTTGGTCCGGTCGCAAGATACGGTAGGCGACACCGCTTGGATGAAAGCCATGATCCCTCACCATTCCATCGCGATCCTGACCAGCGAACGCGCAAACCTGTCCGATCCGCGCGTGCGCGAGTTGGCCGACGCGATCATCGAGGCACAGCGCAGCGAGATCGAAGAGATGAAGCTCTATATCGAAGACATCGAAGCGAACGGGGATGCAGCGCCTGGCACGCCCCGCACCAAACCCTAAGATAAAGGAGCATATCATGCCATGTGACACCCGCGATGTCGCAGACGTAACAGCTGACCCAGCCGCATCCGCGACAGGGAAAACCGCCGTGCTATACCGCATGGCCCTGCCAAACCACCTGTGCCCGTCAGGGCAGAAGGCGCGATGGCTTTTGGAGCGCGAAGGCTACGAGGTCGATGACCGCCTATTCCGCGCGCGGTCCGAAGTCGACGCGTTCAAGGCGCAATACGATGTTCCCACAACGCCACAAGTTTGGATCGAAGGGAGACGCATCGGCGGCTATGACGCTCTGCGCCAGGAACTTACCGACTATGAACCTGCGGCGACCACTTACAAACCGGTGATCTATCTCTTTGCCGTGGCTGCGGCGACAGCGCTTGCTCTGTCCATCGGCTTTCTCGGCGCGATCACGTGGCAGACGCTCGGTTGGTTCATTTCGGTCTCAATGATCCTACTGGGGATGCAGAAGCTGCGTGATATCGAAAGCTTCACTACGATGTTCCTCAACTACGACCTGCTGGCACGCAAATGGGTGCCATATGCCTACGTTTATCCATGGGTTGAAACCGGGGCGGGCGTATTGATGACCGGGATGTTGCTAACCTCAATTGCCGCCCCAGCCGCACTCTTCATAGCCACGGTTGGCGCAGCAAGCGTGTTCAAGGCCGTCTACATCGACAAGCGCGAGTTAAAATGCGCCTGCGTTGGCGGCAATTCGAACGTGCCTCTCGGATTTGTGAGCCTGTCCGAAAATCTAATGATGATGGGCATGGCCATCGTGATGTTGGCCAAGATGTTTACCTGAAGGTCGGGCGCAGCATCTTGCGCTTAGCACGAGTTAGCAGGGCGGAAATGGTCAACTGAAGCAAACGTGCATGGGACGAGTGCTTGACTCAGCTTTGTTCGCATAGCTGCCGTTCGCGCGTTTTGCGGCGAACGGCGGCTCTCCGCCCTTGGTGTAGATTAGGAGCCGCCGTTCGCTGCGAAACGAAGGGTCTTTTTGAATTGAAGATTGCTTGCCCCTTCCAAGTTGTCGAAAGGCTTTTCGATCTCAATAATGCAGTGATGGCCATTAGGAATAGTTAGACCGATCCGAGATAATAACCGATGGCCTCTGCCAGTTCAGTTTCCTCGTATCTGAAATGAGATCGCACGACCTCCTCCAACTTTCTGAAGGCGGTGGCGGCATGAAGGAAATTCGCATCGTTCGGATCTTCCGTCAATACGTCCGCCGCGCGGTCGAGGCGGAGGATCAACTCATGCACCACCGCGTGCTCCGCCTTCAATTTGGCGACGACCTCACGGAACTTGCCTTTACCCGCCGCCTCGATCCGAGGGAACATGTCGGTGCTCTCGATGTCGTGGTGGAACTTCAGAATTTGGCATTCGCGTCCGCAAAGCGAACCGAAGGCGCGGAAATTCTCTGCCATATCGAGCGAAAGCACGATCCGCTTGAGGTCATCGGGCGGGCTGTCCCCCGCTTCGATCCGCGCCAGAACCGCTCCGATTTGGGCCATCTCCATCAGATAGTGCCGATGAATGGCCGCCAGCTGTCGCCCCTGAGCACGGTGCCTATCCGTCGCCTCCGGCACCGGCGGCGCTGTCGGGCGGGCAGCCTCGTCGAGGCTGAGTTGATCCAGTGGCTGATTAGAAAATTCGGTCATGATAGACATGCAAGTCCTTGTTCGTGAACGTCGACCGCCGGTGCAGGAGGCAACGTCATGGGTAGAAGACGCCTCCCTGCGCCCGTTTGATCTTGGGCTTGCCCTCCGGCGCCGGGATGAAATCGGCCTCGTCCCCCGGCACCGTCGAGAACTTACCCTGCCGCCATTCCTCGCGCGCCTCTTCGATGCGCTCGCGGCGCGAGGAGACGAAATTCCACCAGATGTAGCGCGGCCCCTCCATCGGCGCGCCGCCGAAGAGCATGAAGCGCGCATGGGCGCCGGTGCCGTCATCGACGCCCGTTACGGTGACCTCGTCCCCGGGGCGGAGGACCAGTAGCTGCCCCGGCGCGAAGGTATCCCCAGCCACGTCGATCCCGCCGTGGATGGTATAGAGGGCGCGTTCCTCGGTATTCGCCACGATCGGTGCCTTCGCCCCCGGCGCAAGGGTCACGTCGACGTAAAGCGTGTCCGAGGCCGTCTTGAGCGGTGAGGCGACGCCGAAGGCTGATCCGGCGATCAGCCGGGCGGTCAGTCCCTCGACCTCAACCGTGGGCAGGTCGGTCTTGCCGTAGTGCAGGAAGGCGGGGTCGCTTTCCTCCTCCGCCTCGGGCAGCGCCATCCATGTTTGCAGGCCGAACAAGCGCTGGCCGGTCTTGCGGCGCTCGGGCGCGGTGCGCTCGGAATGGACTATTCCCCTGCCCGCCTTCATCCAGTTTACCGCGCCGGGTTCGATCGCCAGATCGGTGCCGAGGCTGTCGCGGTGATGGACCTGTCCCTCAAAGAGATAGGTCAGCGTAGCGAGGTTGATATGCGGATGCGGGCGCACGTCGATGCCCTGATCGGTCAGGAATTCCGCCGGCCCCATCTGGTCGAAGAAGATGAACGGGCCGACCATCTGGCGCTTGTCCGAAGGCAGCGCGCGGCGGACTTCCATTTCGCCGATATCGACGGCGCGCGGGACGATCAACGTCTCCACCGCATCGACGCTCTTCGCGTCCCCGGGGATTGGGTCGGGACAGGGGCTCCAGCTCATGACGTGTCTCCTTTCAGCTTTTTCGTTGCAGGACGTCCTGCCATTCGGGGTGACGGTCGATCTGTGCCTTGGCGGAGAGGCAAAGCGGCACGATCTTGCGGCCCTCGGCGCGGGCGTCCTCTACGCCGCGGCGTACCATCGCTTCGCCGACGCCGCGGCCCCGCAGGGCCTCCGGCACGCCGGTATGGTCGATGATGATCGCGCGGGCGCCGAGGCGGGAGTAGGTCATCTCGGCCTCGTAGCCGTCGACCACCGCCAGGTAGCGGCCCTTGCTGTCGCCCTCTTCGCGGGTAATCTCGATCTCGCTGTCCATGGGTGCTCTCCTTACATTTCGGTGTTCAGCTGCCTGCGCAGCCAGTCGGCCTCTTCGGCGACGATACCATGTCCGGCGCCGGGCAGGATCAGCGTCTCGACCTTGGCCCCCATGTTCTGCAGCACATCGGCGCTCTTCTGCACCCGCGCCAGCGGAATATGCGGATCGCGTTCGTGACAACCGAGCAGCACCGGCACATCGGCCAGCCGGCCCGCATAGTCGAAGGTCTTGGCCGGACGGTCGTAGAGGTCGGCCCGCGGAACGCCGCCCGCCTCGCCCGTGCCGACCAGCCCCCCGGAGAGCGCGGCCACAGCGCGGAACGGACAGGCCAGCCGCGCCGCCGCCTCCAACGCCAGACAAGCCCCCTGCGAAAAGCCGATCAGCGCCACGCGTGTTGGATCGAAACCCTGCTCAGACAGGTCATCCAGCAGCGAGGAGATGACGCTCAGCCCGCTGCCGAGCCCCGGCTCATTGGCCGTGAGCGGCGCCAGGAAACTGTCCGGCCACCAAGACTGCCCGGCCGCCTGCGGGGCCAGCACGGCGAGATCCTGCAGGGCAAAGTGTTTGGCCAGACCGAACATATCCTCCGGCGCGCCGCCGCGGCCGTGGATCATCACCAGAGCCAGCCGTGCGCGTTCCACCGGAGCACCAGCGCTGACCAGCCTTTGTCCCGCGTGCGGACCGGTGCCGCGCGTCACCGCCCCGAGGCCGCTCACGACGGGACCCGGATCTGCGGCAGCACCTGCTCGATCTGAGCGCGGTGAGGCTCAAATTTCTCGGGCAGTTTCAGCGCCTCACCCAAGTGAGCCGGGTCTTCGTCCACGGCAAATCCCGGTGGATCGGTGGCGATCTCAAACAATACGCCGCCGGACGTGCGGAAATAGATCGCGTCGAAATACTGCCGGTCGATGACCGGGGTGACCTGTTGGCCCGCGGCAGAGAGCCGCGCCCGCCATGCCAGCTGCTCTTCCTCGTTGCGCGCACGGAAGGCGACATGGTGGATAGTGCCTGCGCCTGAGCGCCCGATTGAACGAACGTCCGAGGTCATTAGGTCCACGGCCGAACCACGCTCGGGTTCGGTCGAGCGGTAGCGAATACGGGTCTCCGTCCCGCCGGTGCCGCCCGTGGCGGCGGCCTCCTCGCCCTCGCGCACGTAGCCCATTGCCTCAAGCACAGCGGCGGTGGCCGCGACCTCTTCAAGCCAAAGGGTCACGCTGTGAAACCCCTCGTCCCGCGCGCCGCCTTCGATCACCTCGACCCGCAGCCCGTCGGGGTCACGCAGCGCGATGGCGCGTTCGCCGAAGCGATCGAAAGGTCCTTCGAAGTCGATGGTGGCCTCCGCCAGTTCCCCCATGCGCCGGTCCAAGTCGGGGATCGCATAGGCCACCGCCGACGTCATGCCGGGCCCCGCGCGCCCCGGGCCTGCATCTACGAATGGAAAGAATGTCATGATCGACCCGGGCGCCGCGTCCTTATCCCCGTAGTAAAGGTGATAGGTGCCGGGATCGTCGAAGTTCACGGTGCGTTTGACCAGCCGCTGCCCGAGGGTGCGCACCCAGAAGTCAAGGTTGTCCTGCGGCGGGCCGAAGATAGCGGTGACGTGGTGCAGGCCGGGGATGGCTCGGGAAGTGCCTTGGGACATGGTGCTCTCCTTTCGATGCCAGCGGCGCGAAGCGCTTCCGGCTTATTGTGTCGGTCGGTTGGGAACTTATGTAAGGCGAGAGTTACCAAGTGAAAGTCGTTACCAAATGGAAACCACCCAGAAAAAGGCACCCGGCCCCGGGGACCGGGACGCAGTTGATATCCCCTGCGCGGCGGACACGCTGCTGCGCAAGCTCTGGGGACAATGGAAAACCCATGTGATCTACGTGTTAGGCGATCAGCGTGCCTGCCGCTTCGGTGTGTTGCGACGCCAGATCACCGGCATCTCTCCCAAGGTGCTGACCACCCGCCTGCGGGAGTTGGAAGCCGATGGGCTGGTTTGGCGCGAACAGGAGAATACCATTCCGCCCAAGGTGACCTATGGGCTGACTGAAACAGGCCTTGCCGTGCATGCAGTGCTGAAGAGTCTTGAAAGGATTAAAGTCTAAGTGCGTAAAAAAACCGGAGTAAATCGGGTCAATCAATCTATCAAAACCCTTAGCAACGGGAATCGCAGCAACTTTTGAGTTGGCACTTATTGGTGCTTTCGGCCCAAAGCCGACATTCAGACCCGGTTTCGATGCCGCACTGCGGCTTCCCGAGACCGGCCATTCACTCATCATGCAGCATTCTCGTTTGGTAGAAGTCAGCAGTGCGGACTTTCCTTCCGTTCGGCTCGAGTGCTCGATTTGCGCTGCAAATGCGAAAGTCGTCAGGAACGGAGGGTGGAAAGCGGTCGTTCTTTTTCCGTGCAAAGAAACATCAAGATACCCTGGGAGAGTTGCAACCCAGCCTTGGAACTCGGAAAGAGTGACGGCAAAGTGCCTCGACACTCTTGGACCAATTTAGCGAACAACCCTCAGCCGCCCAATTCGAATTGGTTCGGCATCATGTTCAGGAAACGGAAGACTACGAACGGCGGCAAGGCCACGCACGTCGCCGCGCCATGTTGTCGGAACGCCAGCGCACTGAACGAAATCAAATATCTATCTTCTTGCCGCCAGTTCGACAGGATCGCGGCGGCGGCCAATAAAGCAGTTGTGGGGGGCGCTGGCACCCCCCATTTGGATCGCTCGTTCAAGATAGCACCGCTCTTCAGGACGCCGGAGTGGCCACAGGCTTGGATATGACCACCCGTTCGTTCAGCATCGACACCGCGGCACCTGCGACCAGGGCCCAGAAGGGCGCACTGATGCTGAGGAACGACACGTTCGACATCGCTACGATCAGCGCGACAAAGGCACCGATCTGGTGGCCCGCCTTGCGGTCGAAGGCGGACTGGAACGCGCTGAGAAGGACGGTAATCATCGCCAGACCCGCCACGGCCCCGATCAGCGGTCCGGGCAGCGCCATGATCAACGGCACCGCGACCCCGGCGAAGACCCCGAAGGCCGCGAACAGCACGCCGTTCAGGACCGTGGCCGCATAGCGCCCCTCGGGGTTCTCGCCGGCCTGATCGGACGAACAGATCGCCGTCATGGGCCCTGCAATATTGGCGTTATGGCCGCCGATCAGTCCCGCCAGCATGCCGCCGATGCCCGAGATAACGGTCATCGCGTTGATCGGCGGGCGGTAACCCTCGGCGTAGAGGACCCCGATAGCTTGAGCATTCTCGGCGCCGATGACCAGCACGGCCAACGGCACGGCAATGGCCAGGAAGGCGTCGACGGTGAACACGGGCGTGGTAAACTCCGGTGCGACAAAGCTGATCGCCGCCTCGCCGCCCTGAAAGCCTCCCGTCAGGGTCACGGCCACGAGGCCGACGACAAGTGCCGTCAACACTGGCGGCACTGCGCGCAGGAACCGCATCGACAGAAAGAAGGCGATGGTCGCGGCCCCGACCACGATGGGCAGCTTTTCGATCGAGGTGACCGCTCCAATACCGAAACGGATGAGTGCGCCTGCGATCATCGCCATCACGATTGGCATCGGCAGCCAGCGCATCACCTTGCCGATGAGCCCGGTGATGCCGAGAACGAACACCATAGCGCCCGCCATCAGAAACGCTCCGACCGCCTGTTCGAAGGGAAACGTGCCAAGCGCGCCCGCGACCAGCGCTGCGCCCGGGATCGAATAGGCCCCGGTCACCGGCAGCTTGTAGTAAAGCGCCATGATCAGGCTGATTAGCCCGCCAAGGCCATAGATCGCCAACAGCCAGGCTACTGTCTGTCCCTCGGTCAGCCCGCCATTATTGGCCGCCCCGATCACGATCAGCGCCGGGCCCGAGCATCCGAAGATTGCCGCGACCAGTCCCGCGCTCGCTGTCTTGATGCCCAGCGCCTCGCGTAGGCCCGATAGGCCAGCGCGGAAGCCCGGACCCCTCTCGATCCAGTTCGATTGTCCTGTCTGTTCCACTTTTGTCTCCTCCCTTTAATGTGGTTGCTTGGCCGGCTCAGCGGCCGGTGAACACGGGCTTGCGCTTGGCGTGAAAGGCCTCGACGCCCTCGCGGAAATCCTCAGATTGGCGCAGGCGACTGTAGTTCAGCCCCTCCATCTCGATCGCGGTGCTGAGAAGCGCATCGTCGGTGTCGTTCAGCAGCTTCTTCGCGGTGCGCTGCGCCATCGGTGAAAATTCGCGCAGCTCGGTGACCAGGTCGGTCACCGCCTGTTCGAGATCGCCGTCGGGCACGCATTCGGTGGCGATACCCCAATCGAGTGCTTGTTGACCCGGGATGCGCTTGGATCGCATGACGATGTCCTTGGTGCGGGTGACGCCGACGATTTTCTGCAGCCGGGCAGAACCGCCCGAGCCGGGGATCTGACCCAGCTTCTGTTCGGGCAGCGCGTAGCGACAGGTCTCGGACACGATTCGGAAATCGCAGGCCAGCGACAGCTCGAAGCCGACGCCGAACGTGTAGCCACGATTGGCCGCGATCACCGGCTTGGTGCAGCGCGCAGGCGCGGCAATGTTCCAAGCCAGATGCGAGACGTGCTCGGGGCTTGCCTCAAGGAAGCCTTTGATATTGCCACCCGACGAGAAATGCTCGCCTTCGCCCGAGATCACGATGATGCGCACGCGATCATCGGCATCGAGAGCCTCGAAGACAAGGCGCAGCTGATCGCGTGCGCCCATCGAGATGACGTTGTAGGGCGGTCGCGCGAGAATGATGTTGGCGCGTTCATTGCTCGCATCGAGCTGCACGTGAAAGCCGTCGAGCTCAGCGAGGCGCGGATCGGTGAAGGTAAGGGTTTCGGTCATGTGAGCGTCTTTCATGTCAGTTTCTTTCCTTGGATTCATGCGGGTGTGGTCTCGGTCGGCTCGGCCTCGTATTCGCCTGCGACGAGCAGACGGCGGAGGAGCTTTCCGACCGGGGATTTCGGGATTTCGCGAACGAAAACGTAGCGGCGCGGACGGCGGAAATTGGACAGGTCCGAGTTGCGACAATGGGCGTCGAGATCGCCTTCGGTAACATCGCCGGCGCGCTTGACGAAGGCGGCCACGACCTTGCCCCAGCGCGCATCCGGCAGGCCGACCACCGCAACTTCGGCCACAGCGGGGTGCAGCGAGAGGCAGCTTTCCACCTCGACGGGTGAGACGTTCTCGCCTCCAGTGATGATCATGTCGTCGGCGCGGCCCGTGACGAATAGATCACCGTCGTCGTCGAAATGGCCGCAGTCGCCGGTGAAATACCAGCCGTCGCGGATCGCCTTGCGGTCCGCCTCGGGGCGGTTCCAGTAACCCTCGAAGGCCTCGTCGCCTTGCATGCAGGCAACGATTTCACCTTCCTCTCCCGGCGCGCAGGTCTCGCTGACATCTTCTGCGCCGAGCGGCACCACGCGCAAACGCTGGTTGATCGCCGCGCGGCCTGCCGATCCGGGCTTGGCCACGGCGTCCTGGCAGATGGAGAAGGTGTAGATCTCGGACGAGCCGTAGTGGTTCACGAAAAGATCGGGCTGAAAGACCTTCGCCAGTTTCTGCAACAGGCCATCGGTCATCGACGCGCCTGCAAAGCCCAGCTTGCGCACGCTTGCAACACGGTCCGGCGTGAATGCGGTGTGGTGGACAATGTCGTGATAGAGCGTCGGCACCAGATAGAGGTTGGTGACCCGATGCGTCTCGATGGCGTTCAGCGCGCCCGGCAGGTCAAAGCGCGGCAGACAGATGAAGGCACCGCCGATCACGCTGGCCGACAGAAGCGACCGGATGCCCATGGTGTGATAAAGCGGCATGACGCCCAGCGTCCGCTCGCCGTGATGATACATGTTCTGAGCTACATGGGCGATGGCGGCGGCGCGCTCGGCACGGTGGCGACGCGGCACGCCCTTTGGCTTCGAGGTCGTGCCGGAGGTATAGAGCATGACCGACAGCTCCTCGGGCCCAGCTTGTGGCACGGCGTCGGGCGCGTGCCCCGCCAGCAGCGCCGCGAGGCCCTGATCGCCGCCCAGCGGTATGACTGTCAGGCCGTGCGCCAGCACCGATCCGGCTACTGCATCGGACGCGGCATCATCATGCACCAGCACGCGGGTCGCGCTGTCGCGCAGAGCGTGGTCCAGCTCATCGGCGGTGACGCGCCAGTTCACGGGCGTTATGACGATCCCGGCAAGTTGGCAGGCCCAATGCAGCGACGCATTCTCCCACCGGTTCTGCATTGCCGTTACGAGTGTATCGCCCTTGCGCAGGCCGATCTGGCCAAGCCCGTCCACCAACGCGCTGATCCGGCGATACCAGTCGGCATAAGTGATTGTCTGGTCCCCTTCGGCAATGGCCATCGCGTCGGGGTCGCGTTCCACGGACGCGAGAAAGCTGGTTCCGAGGTCAAGCATCGATTGGTCCTCCCTTGATGCGGTTGCGGGCGGCCAGCGCCGCCTGAACGATGGGCGCGTAACCCGTGCAGCGGCACAGATGCCCCGAGAGCGCCTCGCGGATCGCGTCTTCATCCGCGTCCGGTTGGCGCGAAAACAGCGCGTCGAGCGTCATCAGGATGCCCGCGGTGCAGAAGCCACATTGCAGCGCAAAATGTTCGCGAAAGGCTTCTTGCAGGGAGCTCAGCGCATCTTCAGTCGCAAGCCCCTCCACTGTGCGGAGCTCACAGCCCTCGGCCTGCTGAGCGAGCATCAAACAGGCGCGCGCGGGCTCCCCGTCGATTTGGACCGTGCACGCACCGCAGACGCCGTGCTCGCAGCCCACATGGGTGCCGGTCGCGCCGATCTCTTGGCGGAGGACATCCGTCAGCAATGTGCGTGGCGACACACGCGCCGAAACGGAACGTCCGTTCAGAGTGAAGCGCACCGGGTGCGTCTCGTCTTGGGTTAGTCGCGGCATGACAGTGCCTCCTTCAAGGTTGCGCGGCCGAGCTGCCGGACCAGATCGCGACGGTAGCGGGCGGTCGCATGCAGGTCGTCGCGGGCCTGCAAATGCCAGGCGAACTCATTCAACCGGTCATCGAGTCCTTGCGCCTCTGCGGGCAGATCGAGCGTGCGGGGCGTGTCAGCGACGCCGCCCACGCTCAGCGTGGCGGTGCCATCGGGTCGGGCGATGGCGGCGCAGGCGACGATGGCGAAATCACCATGGCGGCGGGCCACTTCGCGGAAGGCATATCCGGTGCCTGTCTGGCGGCCCGGGAAAGTGACCGAGGCGATCATCTCGCCGGGGGTTAGGTCGGTGGACATCATGCCCTGGAAGAAATCGCGCGCTGCGACGGCACGTGTCTTGCGGCGGCGGCGCAGGGTCACGGTGCCGCCGAGGGCAATTAGGCAAAGCGGCAGCTCAGCGCTGGGATCGGCATGGGCGACAGAACCGCAAACCGTGCCGCGATTGCGCAGTTGCGTGTGTCCGACCCATGGCAGCGCGGCGCGCACCAGCGGCAAGCGGTCCGCCAGATCCGGCCAGCGTTCAAGCGTGCTCTGGCGCACGGCGGCCCCGATGGTGACGTTATCGCCCTTGGCCTCGATCCGAGACAGCGCCGGGATGCGAGTGATGTCAACGAGTGTGGCGGGGCGCGCGAGGCGCATGTTCAGCATCGGCATCAGCGACTGGCCGCCCGCGATGACCCGTGCCTCGGTGCCACCTTGATGCAGTGCTTCCAGCGCTTCGCCCATCTCCGTGGCGGCGACATAGTCGAATGGGGCGGGCTTCATGACCGGCCTCCTTTCGTGATGCGGTGGAAAAGGCCCATGAGCCGCGCCAAAGGCCCGCCGCGCGTGCCGCCGCCGCAATGGCGGGCCAGCGCGCGGAAGAACTCGCCGATCACGACCTTGGCTGCGCCGTCCAGAAGCCGCCCGCCGACCGAGGCGACCTTGCCGCCGATCTCGGCCTCGTAGCGGTAGGCGATCTCGGTGCCGTCGTCGGTGTCGGTCAGTGTGATGCGGCCGTGTCCGCCACCGGTGCCAAGCGCGCCAACAGCTTGGCCCGACAGCGTCACGGCGTTGGGCGGGTCGAGGTCCGACAATTCAATATCGGCCTTGTAGCGGCCCCGGACTGGCCCGACGCCCAGCGTCACATCCGCCTTGAAGCGTGTCTCGCCGACCTTCTGCACGCCGTGCGAGCCGGGAATAATTGCATCGAGCGTCGCGGGATCGAGCAGCATCTGCCAGACATCGGTGCGGCTGGCCTGCACCAAGGCGCGGCCTTCGCCCGTGAGCTTGCGCCCACCCACCGTGGCCTCGGCCTTCGTCTCGGGCACCGGGTCTTTCGGGGCGGGCTCATCGCCGAAGATATGCGGCGCGAGCTTGGCCGCGGTCACCGGGAGGACGATGTCTGGTGCATCGCCTTCGGGGGCCAGCGCGTCGGCCACGGCATTGGCGATGCAGACGGGTGTTGACATACAGTTGCCTTCGCCCACACCCTTGGCACCGAGCGGTGTGAAGGGCGACGGCGTCTCGTGATGCAGGATGACCGGTTCGGGCACCTCAATCACCGTGGGCAAGAGATAATCGGCCAGCGTGCCGGACTGGAATGAACCGTCCGGACCGTAGGCATATTCCTCAAGGAACGCCGCGCCCACCGCCTGGGCAAAGCCCCCGCGCACCTGTCCTTCCACCATCGCGGGATGCAGGATGCGCCCGCAATCGTGCATAGTCACATATCGGTCGATCTTGGGTTCGGCTGTCTCGGGGTCGATTTCGACCCCACAGAAATCGAAGATGAACCCGTGACAGAGCGAAGAATTGATCCCGTCCTCGGCTGTCGGAGCCTCCAGTTCGGGTGGGCTCCAATAGACCGTCTCGCGCAGGGTTTGATCCACGCCGTCCGGCACGGTGCCCGGCGACCAGTGCGCCGTGGCGGCGACCCGCGCGAAGGACAGGCCGTTGTCAGGATTGTCCCTGGCGCGTATGCGGCCCGCCTCGAAGGACACGTCCTCGAGCGCAATGTTCAGCTGCGTGGCCGCGACCTTGGCCAGCTTGTCGCGCAGCCGCGTTGCAGCGATCTCGGTCGCACCAGCGACCGCCGGGGCAAAGCGCGAGGCGTAGTTGCCCGAGGCGATGGACCAGGCATCGCGCATCGTGTCCACATCAGCCAGAACCCGCACCGCCTCCATCGGCAGGCCGAACTTGTCGGCCACGACCTGCGCCAGCACGGTCCGGTGGCCTTGACCCTGCGGGACCGAGGCGACCTTGACCGTAACCGAGCCGAGCGGGTCGATTGCGATGGTTGCGGTTGCCTGCGCGCCGTTCTTGGGCCCTGCCTTGGCACGCTCTTCAGGGGTCAGGACGGTGGTGATGTAGCCCATATTCGATACTGAAGGCTCAACAACGCAGGCAAAGCCGATGCCATAGCGTCGGCCTTCGGCGCGGGCCCTGTCGCGGCGGGCGTAAAGCTCGGCAAGACCGCCTTCGGCGACCGCGCGGTCCAGCGCCGCGGCGTAATCGCCCGAGTCGTAAAGCGCACCGCTTGCCGTGCGGTAGGGAAACGCCCCGGCAGGGATGAGGTTGCGGCGGATGACCTCCAGCCGGTCCAGCCCAAGCTGCCGCGCGATGGCATCCATCAGCCGCTCCAGTGCGAAATAAATCTGCGGGCCGCCAAAGCCGCGGTTAAGGCCCGTTGGCGTCTTGTTCGTCAGCACGACACGATTGCGGATCGCCAGATTCTGGATGTCGTAGGCACCGGTCATGTTGCCGTGCATCCGGTAGAGAGTGGCGGGCTCCGGCGCGCGCAGATGGGCACCGCAATCCTCGATCTGATCCCAGTCGAGTGCGGTGATCCGACCATCCGCCTCAACCGCCGCTTCAATCCGGGTTTGCCGATTGGTCGCAGAAACGCTGGCCGACAGATGCTCCAGCCGGTCCTCGATCCACTTGACCGGCGCGCCCGCGATGCGCGCGGCGATGCCCGCGAGGATCATGTAGGGAAAGACGCCCTGCTTGATCCCGAAAGAGCCACCGGAATCGGGCGGTGTGCGCAGCCGCAGCCGGTTGCCCGGCACGTTCAGTGACCGGGCAACCACCGCGTGGATCGAGAAAGGACCCTGAAAATTCGCTGTGACGTCATAGGCATCCTCGCCCGGCTCGTAGTTGGCGATCACGCCGTAGGTTTCGATGGGGGTGCAGGCGCTGCGCGGATAGGTGACGTCGACGCCGATGCGGTGCGGGGCGGCCTCGAACGCCGCTTCGGGATCGCCGTAGCGGAAGCGCCTTTCGTTAATGAGGTTTCCGCCGAGGCTGGGATGAAGCACCGGCGCATCGTCCGAGAGCACCGCGACGGGATCGACCACTGAGCCGAGCGGGCCATAGTCAACCGCGACCAGATCTGCGGCATCCTCAGCCAGGTAGCGGTCGGTTGCCACGACCATGACCAGCGGTTCGCCGACATAGCGCACGCGATCCACCGCCATCGGCCAGCATTCGACATCGGCCTTCACGCCCACGGTCATCGACCGGGTGCGCGCAGCGACGTCCTGTCCGGTGATGACGGCGACGACGCCGGGCGCGCGGGCCGCCTCGGTGGTGTCGATCGACCGGATGTCGGCGTGTGCGTGCGGCGACCGCACGAAGGCCAAAGCCAGCGTTCCGGGTGCCACCGGCAGATCATCGATGTAACGCCCGTGCCCCGACAGGAGTGCCGGATCCTCGACGCGTGCGACCGAGCGGCCGACGAGTGGCTCTGTAACGGTATCTTTCATGTCTCCTCCCGGCTTGGCATGGGCAAGCCCTTGGGAAGTGACGTTAGGCGCGCATCCGCAGGCCCCGCGATCCCGCCAGGTCTCGGACCTTACCGAGGAGTCTCAAAAACCGGGGTCAGCCGCTGTCGCGAAGCGCCGAGACATCGCGGAAGGTGCTCGGCGAGGAGCCAGCATGGTCATGGAAGAAGCGCGAGAAATGCGCCGGCACTGAGAAGCCCAAATCGGCAGAGATGTCGGTGAAGCTGCGGGTGTCGTTGGCGACTGCCTGCACCGCGCGCTCGACCCGCTGGGTGTTCAGATAGACACGCGGAGAAATGCCGGTCTCGGCCTCAAACAACCGGAAGAAATGCGCGCGGGACACGCCGCTTTCGCGTGCCAACCACTCCATCGAAGGGATGCGAGCCGGGTCCGCTCGCATCAAGGCCTGGGCCCGCGCGATCCGCCGGTCGGGCGCCCGCATTGCTGTGGCCCGCGCCCGAAGCGACGGCTGCACCTCGCGCCAAAGCGCCAGCCGCTCGATGATCGAAACCATCAGCCGCCCGATCAGCCGCTCATGTGTTGCGGCGTCGCCTGGGTCCTGCACCATCGCCTCGGCGGTCTCGCCGACCTGACGGCGGATCTGCGGGGTGATGGCGCCGCCCGGATGGGGGAAAAAACCCGGTCCCGCACTCGCTTCCCAATTGTCGCGAAACGCACGTAGCCAGATCGGTTCAATGTAAAGCGCGAGGATGATCGTCGGCGGCTGGCCTGCGCGGTGCACGTAGCTGTGGTGCTCCCAAGCGTTGATGAGCACGGCGCTTTCGTCGGTCAGCGCCACGCGCCGACCGCCAACGTCAAACTCGGTATCGGCACCCTCGACCTTCAGCAGCACGTGGCATTGTGCATGGGCATGCTTGACAAGGGGCCGGTCCATATCAAGCAGAGCGACCCGCCCGAACGTCCCGATAGCGATCCTCAGAGCAGACGACATCAGGAATCGTTACCAATTTTCGCGAACCTGTCAATCTCGCTCGCCTGCAGGTCTCGTGACGGTCAAGCGTTTCAGAACATCGCCGACGGCACTTGATCAGGCTGTAACTGAACGCGTTTCGCGGTTGGCGGATACGACGCCTGATCAATGTGGTCGCAATCTGGTCGGCTTAATAAATCTATTTCGTTGGTGCGGAAATCGCTCCACTTAGCGCGAATGCACTTCACTATGCGCAAAACCCCTTCGGCGACACAGAAGCAATTTCCTTTTAGTCGCATGGGGCGTCATCATCTCGATGTGGTCCGCATCAAGATCCGCGACCTTCAGGCAATCGAGTCCGTTCTCGCACAGACCATCGCACATTGCACCGGGTCCGACACCCCTGATTGCCCGCTGCTCGACGTGCTTAACGACGGGTTGGCCAAGCCATAATGGGTAGCAAGGGCGCCCGAATAACTGCCGTTCAGGCAAGGCGCAGCGAAAGTCCGCTATCCGCCCTTCTTTCCGGCGGCCTTCGCAGTCGCAGCACTGAGCGAGCAACAGCAGCAAACGGCAGGAAGGTCCGCAGTGCCGCCGCTCGCCCTCCGGTTTGACGCTGATTTCGTTTGCAAGTGCAGCGAAGGTCGGCAGTGAGCCCATTCCGTTGAAAAACTATTTGCTGCAACTGCAAACTTCTAAAATGTGGGGAGCTGTTCTCCGATGAGCCAATAGAGACCCGGTGTGACGTTGAAATTTCCATACTTTGGAATTTTGCTTTGCCGAAATCGGCTTCAGCGCGCTGCAGGAGGGTTTTTCAACACAATCAGCCCAAAGCGCCTGATGTTGCGCGATTCACCAGCGACGGCTTCAGCAATGAATATTAGCTGTTGCCAATCGATAAATTCAAGGAGTTGTACGGGTTGCGGGCATCAGTTTGTGCATTCGAGGTGTCACGCCTTTCCAATTTCCCGCCATCGCGGTTCTAAGGAAACCAACTTGCACAGCCCGGTTCACGATTTGGTAGTCAGTTCAACCACGCCAGATAGATTGCCATGACAATCCACACCACGACAATCTGTGCCACCATGGCAATGATCAGAAACTTTGTCCGGTTGTAGTCCTTTTTTACATCGATCTTTTTCATTGGTGAATACTCCAGTTTGCAGGACCGTGCTGTCTTTTACATATGTGGAGCTGAACCGAATACAAGCGACAAGAATGCAATGCTGCCATGCCCGATTCGTCCTGCAAAGCCGGCCTCAGTGCTCGATGCAGCTAATGGCAGGAACGAGCCCAAACTGACCGCGTTGGTCGTAGGAGGCTTCGCAGTGGCAGCATGGGCGTGCTTGTCGTGATCGGCCCTTAGCTGCCGTTCGTCAGTCATTCGGTACGCTGCGTTGCGGCCCGTCTAAGCGGCCATTCGTGCCACTTGCAGCATTTTCGGAGACTGAAGGTCGGCAGTGCGGACAAAGCAGACATCTTCTGACTTGCTATGACTAGCAGGACATTTACCTTCGCAAACACAGGTATGGGAGAATGAAACTGTGCAGAAAATAGCGACATCCAATCCGAATTTCATGATCCAACACGCTTCTCCGGATGATGCGGGGCTTGTTGTCGAATACATGAAAAAACTGGGCGCCTATCAAAAGATGTCGAACAAGATCACGGCAACTGAGCCTCAGATCAAACGGCTTCTGAATGAAAAACTGGGCGAGGCGCTGTTTGGATACTACAAGGGCGAAATTGCGGGCTTTGCCTATTTTTGCCAGAAGTCATCTGCATTTACTGGACGGTCAGGAATCTATATCGATGGATTCTTCGTGGATACGAAAGTCCGCCATCAGGGTCTTGGCAAGATCATTATGGGGTATCTTTGCTCTCTTGCCCTCGAGAGAAACTGCGAGATGATGGAATGGGGGGTTCTGGACTGGAACAAACCTACCATCGAATTCTACAGAAGCCTTGGCGCCTATAGCGTAGACGAGATGACGATTTTCAGGTTTACGCCGGACGATCTGAAATCAAATGCTCTGGCATTCGAGGGCAAGCCATAACCATCTGTGATAGACGGTTTGGGCTCGTTCCGGCCGTCCGCCGCACCAGGTGCGAATGGCGGCACTGGGCCGTCCGTGACGACGGCCCAAGCCTTCAGATTTCGATAGCTTCGGCGATCACCAGCGCATCTTCAAGCTCGACGCCGAGGTACCTGACAGTGCTGTCCATCTTGGTGTGACCCAACAGCAGTTGGACCGCCCTCAGGTTGCCTGTTTTCTTGTAAATCTGCGTAACTTTCGTTCGCCGCATCGAGTGCGTGCCATAGGCGCTTGCCTCCAGACCAATGGATGTCACCCAGTCACGCACAATGCGCGCGTACTGGCGGGTAGAGATGTGAAGCCGTTCGTGAAAACGCCCAGGCCAGAGGTATTCGGATCCGACCATCAGCGGTTCCCGCATCCATCTTACCAGCGATGCACGGGTGCCTTCGGAGATTTCGAAGCGCACAGGTTTCTGGGTCTTGCTCTGAAGAACCGACGCGCGTTCCTTGATTTGGCCGGATGCCATAACATCGACCACCCTCATTTTCACCAGATCGCAGCCGCGCAGCTTGCTGTCGATGGCAAGATTGAAGAGGGCCAGATCACGGTGGTTCTCGGCCAATTCCAGCCGCACCCTGATCGCCCAGACGTGTTTGGGCTTGAGCGGCCTTTTCTGGCCGACGATCCGGCCTTTGTTCCAGGCTGGGCGCAAGGCGCGGATGGCCGGTAAGTTTGATGTTTCCATGATGGATCCTCCCATCCACCACGCCCTCCCACATCGACAACCCGACGTTGACAAGACATCATATCACATGATGCTGCGCTGCCTCCGAGGTCCGCAGTGAGCCCAAACTGACCGCGCAAAGGTCGGAGGCCATCGCAGTTTCAGCATAAGGTGATCCGAAAAGGATGGCCCAAACCTGCCGTCCGCGCTCCATCTACATGCTGCTTCGCAGCTTACCTAAAGCAGACACTGATGCGTTGCCCAGCATGATCGGCTCCCATGATCCATTCAGCGGACCTTGCTCCCGTTTGCCGCAGCACCGTGATACAGGCGCGAAAGTGAAGTGACACTCGACATCCTGCGCCTGCTCTTTTTCGGCCGTGCTGCGCGGAGGAGCTGGTCGAACCAACTCGCCGCGATACATACTGCACACTCTACGCTACCAGAGTTTGTTTCCTTGGAAGGACTTCACATGACCCTCACACGCCGCCGCCTGCTGGCCTATTCCGCGAGCTTTTTCGTCGCTGCGCCATTTGCGGTTCGGGCTGAAGAAAAGCCCACCATCCACGTGATGAAAGATCCTAATTGCGGTTGCTGTTCGGCTTGGATCGACATCTTGGAAAATGACGGTTTTGACGTAACCACTGAACGCAGCTTTGGGACGCTGTTGACCCGGCACAAGTTGGACAGCGGCATCCCGCAGAATATGACCTCCTGTCACACCGGCGAGATCCAAGGCTATATGATCGAAGGTCACGTCCCCCCCGCCGACATCCGCAAACTGCTGGCCGAGCGCCCCGATGCCACCGGCCTTGCCGTGCCGGGGATGCCCTATGGCTCACCAGGTATGGGGCCAGAAGATGAACGCGAAGCCTATGAGGTCTTTCTAATCTCCCGGGACGGCAGCACAAAAGTGTTTTCACATTACGACCCCGCGTGAGGACACTGCGCTGGAACTTGCTGAAAAAAAAGGTGACAGGAACCTCAGCGTCCGTCTTTTGGTTTGCACTTTGTCAACCAAAGCAAGGAGTAAGATGATGCAAGTTCAGGACATCATGACAAGCAATCCCACCTGCTGCGGCCCCGACACTTCGATTCAGGAAGCGGCAACCCTTATGGCTGAAAAGTCTGTCGGCTCCATTCCGGTGCTTAATGATGCCGGTGAGCCCGTTGGCATCGTGACGGACCGCGATATCTGCTGTGGTGCCGTTGCGCAGGGCAAGACGGTCGAGACGCCGGTTTCAGAAATCATGTCGAACGACCTTCTGACCGTGTCTGCTGACGACGACGTTGAAAGCTGTTGCAACAAGATGGAAGAAAAACAGGTTCGGCGTAGTGTGGTCACCGACGAAAGTGGTAAATGCTGTGGCGTCGTCGCCCAAGCGGACGTCGCCCGAGAGGCCAGCGGGGCGGAGACCGCGGAGTTGGTGGAAGAAGTTTCGCAACCCAAGGAGAAATCGGGCTGCTGCTGACAGCTCAATGAGCCCAACGGTTCATCCGGATAAGGGCTTTCCGTTTTTGCCAATGGAAAAGATTAGAACGCGGTGTTGGACCGCGTTCTAATCAGGCCTGTTGATTGTCACTGAGAACTGACCCGGTATTTTCACCGAGATTTGACCCACCCTCAGTTATGCGTCGTGGTT